>NZ_CP139715.1:5002500-5302500 GCF_034377285.1 Thalassobaculum sp. OXR-137
GGCGGCCGTCCTCGGCGCCGCGGTCACGGCAGCAGACCGATGATCCGCCACCAGACATAGTTCAGCGGCAGCAGGAACACGATGGTGAAGAACGCGGTGACGAGCGCCGTGCGGACCGCCGCGGAGGCCGGGATGTTGCCGAGCTGCAGCAGCACGATCAGCGGCGGGACCTGATAGGGAAACAGTACCGTGGAGAAGCCGTTGACGAAGGTCATCAGCACCGTCTTCAGCGGCAGGCCGGAGGCGGTGGCGAGATCGCCGGCGATCGGCGTCAGAATCGCCGGAATGCCGGGCATGGTGGACACGGTGCCGAGCAGCGTCGTCATCAGGGACAGGGCGAAGAAGGCCTTGGCCGGGTGCGCGCCGTCCATGGAGACGTTGTCCAGGACCACATGGGCCAGCGCCTCGCCGAGGCCGCTATGGGCCACGAGGGCGCCGACCCCCAGGATGCCGGCCACGTAGATCAGCGGATTGATCGGCACCTTGTCGCGGAAGGTCTGCGGCGGCACCAGACCCACCATCGGCAGCAGACATATCAGGCCGGCGGCCAGACTGATCCAGGCCGGCGAGACGCCATGCACCGCATCGGTCGCCCACAGGGCCAGGGCCACGGCCAGCAACAGGGCGAGCCGGCGCTCGTCCCGGCTCCAATAGGAGGGCTCGGGCGTGTCGTCGGCCTTCTCCTCGGTGGCGACCGGCGTGTCGTCGAACAGGCGCCAGACGACGAGGACGAGCAGCACGGATTTCAGCAGGCCCAGGACCGGGAAATGGATGAGCATCCAGTCGAAATACTGGATCTGGATGCCGTGGAAGGTCTGGGCCGCGCCGAGCAGCACGTTGTTCGGCACGTTGGCCGGCAGGATCCCGACCGGCCCAAGATAGGATCCGAAGCCCGTGGCGATCACCAGCCCGGTACGCCCGCGCGAGCCGGCCAGGTAGCCGAGCCGGTCGGCCAGGGCCAGGACGATGGGCAGCAGCAGCACCAGCCGGCCCATGGTCGATGGCATCAGGAAGCCGAGCGCCAGACAGACCGTCACCACGCCGGCCACGGTCGCGAGATACCCGCCGGTGAAGCGCCGCACCAACGTGCGGGCGATGCGCCCGCCGAGGCCGGTGCGGTCCACCGCCGCGCCGATGATCAGCCCGCCGAAGACCAGCCAGAAGGCCGGGCTGGCGAAACCGGAGAAGATCACCGGCGGGGTCGATACATGCAGGATCATGGCGGCGAGGAAGAAGGCCACCGCCACCAGATGCTCCGGCAGCAGGACCGAGGCCCAGGCGCCGATCGCCAGCACCACCAGGGCGGCGGCCCGCATGATCTCCGGCGAAGCACCCTCGGGTACCGGCATGAACCACAGGGTACAGGACAGCGCCGCCAGGATCAGGGTGGTGAGGATATGCCGGGGGGACGCGGTCACGCGCTTGCCTCCGGGGCGTCGCCGTCGGCCTCGAACACCACCAGGTCGGCCCCCTCCTCCACCAGATCGCCGGCGGCGACCGGCAGGCCGGCGACCACGCCGTCGGCCGGCGCCGAGATCGTGTGCTCCATCTTCATCGCTTCCAGCACGATCAGGGTCGCCCCCTTCTTCACGCTGTCGCCCTCGGAGACGGCGACGGCAACCACCTTGGCCGGCATCGGCGCCACCAGCCGCCCTCCGGCCTCCGACGCGTCGTCGAGCCCGGCGAGCGGATCGATCACGGCAACCGTCCAGGATCGGCCCTGCGCCAGGACCGTGCGGCGGTCCCGGTCGGCGATCACGCGGACAGGCCGGCGCACGCCGTCAACGGTCGCCAGCAGCGCGCCGTCCGGCTCCTCCGCCACCTCCAGGGACACGGTCCGCCCGGCCACGGTCGCCCGCCAGCCGGCGCCCTCGGCATGCATGTCCAGATCGGTCTCGTCCTCGCCCTGGCGGAAGCGGATCGGGTGATGGGCACTGTCGTTCAGCCGCCAGGCATCGGCCCGGGCCCAGGGCGAGTGCGGATCGCCGGTCGCCGCCGCCCGCCGCCTGGACGCGCCGTCGAGGCGCCGCATCTCGGCGACGCCGGCCAGCGCCAGCACCCAATCCGGCGCGGCGGCCGGCGGCGGGGCGAGGCGGTCGATCTCGCGGCCGACGAACCCGGTGTCGATGGGGCCGGCCACCACCTCGGGATGCTCGACCAGGGTTTTCAGGAAATCGCGGTTGGTGGTCACCCCCACCACCTCGCAGCGGCCGAGGGCGGCGGCGAGCCGGGCCAGCGCTTCCGGTCGGTCGGGTCCGTGGGCGATCACCTTTGCGATCATCGGATCGTAGTGGACACTGACCGTGCCGCCCTGCTCCACGCCGGAATCGACCCGAACGCCGTTGCCCTCCGGCAGGCGAAGGTGCACCAGACGCCCGGTCTGGGGCATGAAGTCCCGGGCCGGATCCTCGGCATAAAGCCGGACCTCCACCGCATGGCCGGTGATGGTCAGGTCGTCCTGGCCGAAGGGCAGCGCCTCGCCGGCGGCGACCCGGAGCTGCAACGCCACCAGGTCCAGGCCGGTGATCAGCTCGGTCACCGGATGCTCGACCTGAAGTCGGGTGTTCATCTCCATGAAGTGGAACGCGCCGCCCGTACCATTTTCAGGCGCATCCATGATGAACTCGACCGTCCCGGCGCCGACATAGCCGACCGCCTGCGCGGCGGCGACCGCGGCCGCGCCCATTTCCGCGCGCAGGCCGGGGGCGAGATCGGGGGCGGGCGCCTCCTCCAGAATCTTCTGGTGGCGGCGCTGGGCCGAGCAGTCGCGCTCGAACAGGTGAACGGTGTTGCCGTGGCGGTCGGCGAAGACCTGGACCTCCACGTGGCGGGGCCGCTCCAGGTATTTCTCCACGATCAGACGGTCGTCGCCGAAGGAGGCCTTGCCTTCGCGCTGCGCGCCCTCGATTCCGGCCTTCAACTCGTCCTCGCCGCGCACGACGCGCATGCCCTTGCCGCCCCCGCCGGCCGAGGCCTTGAGCAGCACCGGGAATCCGATCTCGCGGGCCGCGGCCGACAGGCGTTCGGTCGACTGGTCGGCGCCGTGATAGCCCGGGACCAGCGGCACGCCGGCCTTCTCCATCAACCCCTTGGCTCCCGCCTTGGAGCCCATCGCTTCGATGGCGCTGGCCGGCGGGCCGACGAAGGCGATGCCGGCCGCCGCGCAGGCTTCGGCGAAGGCGGCGTTTTCGGACAGGAACCCGTACCCCGGATGAACCGCGTCGGCGCCGGCGCGGCGGGCGACGTCGAGGATGCGCTCGGCGACCAGATAGCTCTCCGCCGCGGGGGCCGGGCCGATCGGCCAGGCCTCGTCGCAGGCCCGGACATGCGGCGCATCCCGGTCGGCTTCGGAGAACACGGCGATCGTGCGCAGACCCATGGCGCGGGCGGTGCGGGCGATCCGCACGGCGATCTCGCCCCGGTTGGCGATCAGCAGGCTGGAGAACATCGGCTCAAGTCCCAGGATCTCGGGACGGTGAGCATAGGAAGCCGGGGCCGGGAATTCAAAGCCGAGTATGGGGCCGGCTGCGCGAGCGAGGATCGCCCGGCACTTCGCCCGCTCCCGCCCGGCACGCGGAGGCTGGACGCGGGTGCCACGACTCGCCCATATGAAACGGTCTCCACCGGATCGCGAGCGGTACCATGCCCATCCCAGGACAGTCCTTCCGCTTCACACACGCCATCCTGCGCGCCCCGGCCGGCAGCATCGTCGACGGCCTGCGCGCGATCGATACGGGGAGCCCGGACGCGGCGTTGTTCAGGGCCCAGCACGCGGCCTATCGCGATGCGCTGGAGGCGGCCGGGCTGGCGACCACCGTGCTGGCGCCGCTGGAGGAGTTTCCCGACAGCGTCTTCGTGGAGGACGCCGCCCTCTGCCTTCCGGAGGGGGCGGTGGTGCTGCGGCCCGGCGCCCCGACCCGGCTCGGCGAGGCGGTGATGATCGAACCGGCGCTGCTGGAGGCCTTCGAGAAGGTCCGGCACCTGCCCGCCCTCGGCGATCACGGGCACGGACGGATCGAGGGCGGCGACGTTCTGGTCACCGACCGGGAGATCCTTGTCGGCCGCTCGGCCCGGACGAACGGCGCCGGGATCGAGGCATTGCGGGAGGTCGTCCGGGACTGGGGCTACCGGGTGCGGGAGCTCGCGACACCGCCGGAGATCCTGCACTTCAAGACCGATTGCGGGCTGCTCGACGGGGAGACGATCCTGACAACCCGGCGTCTGGCCGCGGGCGGTCATCTGGGCGACTACCGGCTGATCCATGTACCGGACGGCGAGGAAGCGGCGGCGAACGCCGTGCGGATCAACGACGTGGTGCTGCTGCCCGCCGGCTTTCCGCGCACTGCCGACTTGCTGCGGACAGCAGGCTACGCGGTGGTGGCGCTGCCGAACTCGGAAGCCGCCAAGGTCGACGGCGGCATGTCGTGCCTGTCCCTACGGTTTCGGCGAATCGCCTAACGCCGCCCGTATCTGCGCCGCGGGGATCTGCTAGACTGTCGCCGCATCGCAACCGCCGTCCGGCTCTCGCGTTGCCTTCTTGCATTGAGGACACACCGGCAGGGCGCGGGTTCGACCGGGATACGAAGGGGGATCTCATGGACTTCTCGCTCATCGCCTATGGCGTCTCGGTCTATGCCGGCATCTTGGCGCTCAGCACCTACGCTTATTTCGGGCTGTGGGAGATCGAGGCCGATGCGATGCCGCCCTATCTGGCCGACCAGGGCTACACGACGAAGATCTTCGTCAATCACGTCATCGACAGGATCGAGACCATCCGCCTCGAAACCGCGTCGCAGTCCCAGGCCGAGGTTGTGACCTCCGGCAAGGTCACCCCGGCCGAGGAAGTCGCCAGCTATTTCGGCGTGAACGAACTGATCCGCGCCGGCCAGGCCAGTTTCGGCCTGGCGCCGCCGCGCATCGAGCTGGAGGTGATCCAGCGCGACAAGACCGCCCACTGGCGGGTCCGCGGCACCCATGCCCTCTTCGGGCCGACCGTCGAAACCGGCAAGCTCGACCTGGAGAGCACCGAACAACTCTTCGAGTCCCTGGCGCATCACACGATCTCGTTCCTCTCCCCCTTCGAGGGCGCGGCCTACGATCTGGTGGCGGATTCCCGGCTGGGCGACTATTCCCAGACCATCGCCACCACCTCCGCTCTGCTGCGCGGCTGCGCCGATGAGCCGACGTTCGTGTGTACACCGTCGAATATCCGCGTGGGCCACACCATCCGAGGTCTCGCCAATCTGAACAGCGGCGACATTCGCGCCGCCTTCGAGGACCTGCAGAAGGCCAATGAGCTCTACGGCAAGGACGCCGTGGCCACCGCCTTCCTCGGCGACGGTCTGCGGCGGCTGGGCGAAGACGAAGGGGCGCGCAAGCGCTACGACGAGGCGCTGGCGCTGGACAGCGAGGTCGGCAAGCAGTTCGCCGAGTTCGCCGACGGCTTGGCGGCGGCCGGCAATTACCCGCTGGCGGTCGAGCGCTACGAAACGGCGTCCATGCTGGACATGGAGACACCTGAGTTCATGGCCAGCTGGGGCGATGCCCTGATCGCCACCGGCGACAACCGGGCGGGGCTGGCGAAATACCTGCAGGCCGAGAACCTGGACACCGAGACCGACCTGTTCTCCGAGAAGATCGATTCGATCAAGGAGACTCTGGGCGAACTCGAGAAGTCCAATACGAACGAGGTCGCGCCGCCGGCCACGACCAAGCCGGCGGGTGCGGCGTCGGAGTGACGCCGCCGGTCACCAGCTCGGCTTGCGCTTCTCCAGGAAGGCGCTGAGACCTTCCTTGGCCTCCTCGGTCGCCCGCTGATGGGCGATCCGCTGGGCGGTGTCGCGCACCAGCAGGTCGTCGATCGGCTTGGCCGCCACATGGGCGATCAGGTTCTTTGACGCCCGCACCGCGGTCGGGCCGGAGCCGGTAATGTGCGCGAGCAAACTGTCCACCGCCGCGTCCAGTGCCGCCTCGTCTGCGACCACCTGGTGGACCAGGCCGATGCGCAACGCCTCCTCGGCATCGAACCGTTCGCCGGTCAGGAAATAGCGCCGTGCCGCCCGCTCGCCGATTGCGCGCAGGGAATACGGGCTGATGGCGCCCGGGATGATGCCGAGCTTCACCTCGCTGAAGGCGAAGATCGCCCCGCTGACCGCCACGGCCATGTCGCAGGTCACCGTCAGTCCCACGCCACCGCCCAGGGCCGCACCGTTAACCCGGGCGATGGTCGGCATCGGCATCCTGTCGAGCCGCTTCATCAGGCCCGCCAGCTTCATGGCGTCCTGGAAGTTGTCATGATCTCCCTGACCGCCGGCCTTCTTCATCCAGCCGATCTCCGCACCGGCGGAGAACGCCGCCCCGGCGCCGGTGATCACCAGCGCGCGCACCGAACTGTCGCCGGCGAGGCGCTCCAGGGTCTCCGTCAGGTCCTGGATCAGCACGTCGTCGAAGGCGTTGCGGATATCCGGCCGGTTCAGGGTCAGGCGCACCACTCCCCGGTCGTCGTGCTCGAGCAGGATGGTGTCCGGGCGCTGAATGTCGTGGCGAAGCATGGGGCGTGTCCTTTGCGATCTTCTATTCCTACCCACACTTGTCATCCCGGCTTGCCCTCGGCAAGGCCGGGACCGTGATCCGGACACCGGAGCCGGGTCCCGGGCCGCGCTTCGCGCTCCGGGAATGACACATGGGTTGGGGTCGGCCGCCCGGTTACATCCGGAACAGGCCGAACTTCGTCTGGCCGATCTCGCGGTTCAGGGCGGCGGAAAGCGACAGGGCGAGCACCGTTCGGGTTTCCGCCGGGTCGAGAATGCCGTCGTCCCACAGCCGGGCCGTCGCGTAGTAGGGATGCCCCTGGGTCTCGTACTGCTCGCGGATCGGTGCCTTGAAGGCCTCCTCGTCCGCCGCACTCCAGCTTTCGCCGCGCGCCTCCAGCCCGTCGCGCCGGACCTGGCCCAGCACATTGGCCGCCTGCTCGCCGCCCATGACGGAGATCCGAGCCGTCGGCCACGTGTAGAGCATCCGCGGTCCGAAGGCCCGGCCGCACATGCCGTAGTTCCCAGCGCCGAAGGAGCCGCCGACGATCACGGTGAACTTCGGCACCGCCGCCGTCGCCACCGCCGTCACCAGCTTGGCCCCGTCCTTGGCGATGCCCCCGGCCTCGTATTTGCGGCCGACCATGAAGCCGGTGATGTTCTGCAGGAACAGCAGCGGAATGCCGCGCTGGGCGCAAAGCTCGATGAAATGCGCGCCCTTCTGGGCCGATTCCGAGAACAGGATGCCGTTATTGGCGACGATCCCGATCGGATAGCCGTGGATCCGGGCGAAGCCCGTGACCAGCGAGGTGCCGTAGAGTGGCTTGAACTCGTCCAGCTCGCTGCCGTCGACGAGGCGCGCGATGACCTCGCGGATCTCGATCGGCTTGCGCAGGTCGTCCGGCATGATGCCGTAGAGCTCGGCCGGGTCGTAGGCCGGCGGCTCCGGGTCGCGCATCTCCACATTGGCCGGCTTGCGCCGGTTCAGGTTCTCCACGATCCGCCGCGCCAGACTGAGCGCATGGGGATCGTTCTGCGCCATGTGATCGGTGACGCCGGAGATCCGGGAATGGACGTCGGCGCCGCCGAGATCCTCCGCCGACACCACCTCGCCGGTGGCGGCCTTCACTAGCGGCGGGCCGCCGAGGAAGATCGTCCCCTGCCCCTTCACGATGATGCTTTCGTCGGCCATGGCCGGCACATAGGCGCCGCCCGCCGTGCAGCTTCCCATCACCACGGCGATCTGCGGGATGCCTTCCGCCGACATCTGGGCCTGATTGTAGAAGATCCGGCCGAAATGGTCGCGGTCGGGGAAGACCTCGTCCTGGTTTGGCAGGTTCGCGCCGCCGCTGTCCACCAGATAGACGCAGGGCAGGTTGTTCTCCCGGGCGATGTCCTGGGCCCGCAGGTGCTTTTTCACGGTGATCGGGTAGTAGGTGCCGCCCTTCACCGTGGCGTCGTTGCAGACCACAACGCATTCGCGCCCGCCGACCCTGCCGATGCCGGTGACGATGCCGGCTCCCGGAACCTCTCCGCCATACATGCCCTCGGCCGCGAGCTGGCTGAACTCCAGGAAGGGCGCTCCCGGATCGAGCAGCGTCCGCACCCGGTCGCGGGGCAGCAGCTTGCCGCGGGACAGGTGCCGCTCACGCGCCCGGTCGCCGCCGCCGAGATTGACGGCACGGACCTTCTCGCGCAGCTCCTCCACCAGGGCGGCGGTGCGTTCGGCATTCTGCCGGAAGCCGTCGGAACGGGTGTCGACGGCGGAGCGGATGACGGCCACGGACCTACCAGCCTCCGGTCGCGAGCCAGCGCTCGACATGATCCAGTCGGTCGGCGCCCCAGAACGGCTCACCGTCGACCACGAAGAAGGGCGAGCCGCAGACGCCCGCCTGCATCGCCGCCTCGATCTCGGTCTTCAGCCGCTCCTTCACCGCCGGCTCGGTTAGCGCCTTGGCGAGCGCGTCGGCGTCGATGCCGGTCTCGCCGGCGACCCGGATCACCGCCTGGGCGTCCCGAATGTCGCCGCCCTTTGCGAAGGCCTCGTCGTACAGCGCCTTGACCAGGGCCACAGCCTTGGCCGGGTCCTGGTCCTTGACCCAGTAGACCGCCCGCGCAGCCGAGATCGACGGGAAGGGCATGACCTCCGGCAGGGTGAAGGGCAGGCCCATCATCCGTGCCGTGCGCTCCATGTCGCGCCGGGCGTAGACGCCCTTGATCGGAATATCGAGCAGCGGCTGGGCACCCGTCGTCTTGAAGATCACGCCGAGCAGGACCGGCTTCCAGTCGACCTCGCGGTCGTACAGCCCGGCCATCTCGTCGATCTTATGGGCGGCTAGGTAGCCGTAGGGCGACGAGAAATCGAAATAGAAGTCGATCGGCGCCTTAGGCTCGTCCTCCGGCGTGTCGGCCTCGGTCATGTCAGATCCTCCCAGATGCGGCCCGCGTCCCTACCAGGGGAACGCGGTGCCGTCGTAATTGCGGAAGCAGCCATTGTCTTCCGGCGTCAGGTTGGCGATCACATTGCGCATACCGGCGGCGCTGTCCACCGCGGTCACCGGCGCGCTCGGCCCGCCCATGTCGGTGCGCACATGGCCCGGATGCAGCAGCGCGACGATCGCGCCCTGATCCGCCAGTTCCTTCGCCAGGCAGCTCGCCGCCATGTTCAGCGCGGTCTTGGACGAGCGATACACGGCGTTGCCGCCGCCGTTGCGCTCGATCGAGGCCATCAGCGAACTGGTGAAGGCCATCACCTTCATCGACGAGTTGAGAACGTTGTCCTTGAACGCCCACGCCACCCGGATCGGCGCGAAGACGTTGGTCTCCATGGTCTTGGCCCAGGCGTCGTAGTCGATGTCGCCGATCGACGGCACCTTGTTGATGTTGATGCCCGCATTGTTGAACAGCACGTCGATCTGCTGGCCCTTGAGGCTGGTGACCAGCGCATCGAGGGTCGAGATGTCGTCCACGTCCAGCGGATAGACGTCTATGTCGCCCTCGACCTCGTTGAGCTCGTCGGCCGCGCCCGGATTGCGGCAGGTCGCGATGACCCGCCAGCCGTCGGCCGCATACTGCCGGGCAAGCTCGAGGCCGATGCCTCGATTGGCGCCGGTGATCAGGACTGTTGGCATGGTGTCTCCCTCTCGCGTTCAGGCTCAGAATGCGGCGCCGTCGGTGACGACGAAATGCGCATCCTGCGGCGTGCAGTTGATCCCGTTGATCGGGATGATGTCCTGGGGGCAGGAAGAAAAGGCGACGACACAGTCGACCAGCGCCTTCAGCATCACATAGCTTCCCGGCTCGCTGACCGGCGGCTTCCAGTCGATCTTTCCTTCCAGATCCCAGGGGATGTTCATGAACAGGTTCAGCGGGCTCGGGGTCTCGGCCGCCTCCAGGCCGATCTCCTTCAGCGCGTTGTGCAGGTTGTCCTGGCAACTGTCGTGGAACCCTTCCACGCCCAGCCCCTCGTAGCGCCAGCGGTCGCAGGCGGCGATGAAAGTGTCGTGGACCTCGCCGGAGGTATCTTCCACCAGCATGAGGATGGGGCGGCGGTGATTGGTGACCAGGGTGTCGCCGATCTTCGGCGTCAGCCGGTTCATATAGGCCCGGCTGTGCTCCATCGACATGAACTCTGTCATGTCGGTGTCGACGAAGGCCCAGGTATCGACCACCTGGGAGCCGGGGGTGTTGATCACTTTGACGGACTGACCGGCCGCCAGCCGACAGGCCTTGCCCTTGCGGGCGGGAATGGTCGTCTTTCCGTCGCTCATGTCGTCAGCCCCCTGGTTGGACGGCGAAGCCTAACAAGCCGTGGGGGGCCGAGGCTAGACGGGTTGGCTGCCGCCGCCGGCCGGCGCGCCGATCAGCGCCGGTTGTCCTCAAGTTTCGCCGTCACCTCGACCTCTACCCGCATGTAGGGCTCGGCGAGCTCGGCCAGGATCGTCGTGTTCGCCGGGCGGGCCGCATCGCAGTGGCGCTTGATGATCGGCTTGATGCGCTCGAACTCCTCGCGGCTTGCCACGAAGATCCGCACCCGGATCATGTGGTCCATGCGCGACCCGGCCTGGGTCAGCGCCCGCTCGATGATTCGGAAGCAGTTTTCGCACTGGCTCTCCACATCGGCGGGGAACTCCAGCGTGTCCGGATCGAATCCGGTGGTGCCGGACACGAAGACATAGGGCGGATCGACCACAGCCCGGGCATAGCCGGCCATCTCCTCGAACGGGGCGCCGGAATAGATGCGGGTGCCGATCATGGATTTGTCTCCCGTCTCACAGGGTGGGGCGCTCGAACTCCGCCCGGTCCTGCTCGCAGGCCGCCCGGAAGGCGCAGGTGTCGAGATGGTCGTTCACGATGCCGACCGACTGCATGAAGGCGTACATGGTGGTCGGTCCGACGAAGCTCCAACCGCGCTTCTTCAGTGCCTTGGACAAGGCCTTCGACGCGTCCGACATCGTGATGGTGTTCAGGGTCTCCCGGTCGAAGCGGTTCGGTCGGTCCACCGGCTTGGGCTCGAAGCTCCAGATGAAGGCGGCCAGCGATCCGGCCTCCTCCACCAGTTCCACCGCCCGCTGGGCGTTGTTGATGGTGGAGCGGATCTTGCCCTGGTGGCGGACGATTCCCGCGTCGGCCAGCAACCGCTCCACATCCGCCTCGCCGAACGTGGCGACCTTGTGGAAGTCGAACCCGGCGAAGCCGGCGCGGAACGCCTCGCGCTTGCGCAGGATGGTCAGCCAGGACAGGCCGGACTGGAACCCCTCCAGGCAGATCTTCTCGAACAGCCGAATATCGTCGCGTACCGGCCGGCCCCACTCGTCGTCGTGATAGGCGATGTAATCGGCATGCTCGCCCGGCCAGGTGCAGCGGGGCGTGGTGTCGTCGAGTGCCATCGGAAGATCTCCGGCCGAGCGATCGTGAACATCTGGCATCCGGTGCTAGCATATCACCGCGCCCAAGAGGAGAACAAAACATGACCGACTGCCTGTTCTGCGATGTCGTCCGCACCGGTGCCGATGCCGCCAACCGGATCGCGGAGTTCGAGCACTCGGTCGCCGTGGTGCATTTCCAGCAGGCGTTCCGGGGGCGCTGCATCCTGGTGCTGAAGCCGCATTATCTGGACGTTCTTGAGGTGCCCGACGACGTGCATGCCGCCCTGAACGACGATCTGCGGCGGCTTGGCCGGGCGGTGCGCGCGGCGTTCCGGCCGGACCGGATCAACTACTCCAATTTCGGCAATGTGGAGCCGCATGTGCACTGGCAGCTCATTCCGCGCTACCACGACGACGGGTACTGGGGCGGCCCGCCGCCGATGCCGGAGACCAAGCTGCCGCTGCTGCCGGACGAGACCTACCGCGAGATCGCGGAGCGGATCCGGGCGGAGTTATAATCACACCCGTCATCCCGGACGTACCCGTCATCCCGGACGCGCCCGGGCTTGACCCGGGGACGGGCCGGGACCGTAGGGTGGGCGTCTGCAGCTTGATCCTGACTTGCGTCAGGATGACGATGGGATGGGAACAGAATAACCCGTCGTCCCGGACCTGATCCGGGACCGTTACTCCACCGTCAATCACAGGGTCCCGGCCCGCCCCCGGCTCGGGACCGGGGTCGTCCGGGATGACGGGCGAGAGAGGAAAGAGCCGGTGCTACGCCGTCTCCTTGAACAGCTCCCGGCCGATCAGCATGCGGCGGACCTCGCTGGTGCCGGCGCCGATCTCGTAGAGCTTGGCGTCGCGCAGGATGCGGCCGGTCGGGTAGTCGTTCGTGTATCCATTGCCGCCCAGGCACTGGATCGCTTCCAGCGCCATCCAGGTCGCCTTCTCCGCCGCGTAGAGGATCGCGCCGGCGGCATCCTTGCGGGTCACCTCGCCCCGGTCGCAGGCCTTGGCCACGGTGTACACGTAGGACTTGGCCGCGTTCATGATCACGTACATGTCGGCGATCTTGGCCTGCATGATCTGGAAGGTGCCGATCGGCTTTCCGAACTGCTCGCGCTCGTGGACGTAGGGGATGACCACGTCCATGGCCGCCTGCATCAGCCCGGTCGGCCCGGCGGCGAGCACCGCGCGCTCGTAGTCGAGGCCGCTCATCAGCACCCGGACCCCGCCGTTGATCTGGCCGAGCACGTTCTCCTCGGGTACCTCCACATTGTCGAACACCAGCTCGCCGGTGTCGGAACCGCGCATGCCGAGCTTGTCCAGCTTCTGGGCGACGGAGAACCCCTTGGCCTTGGTGTCGACCAGGAAGGCGGTGATGCCGTGCTGGTGCTTCTCCGGATCGGTCTTGGCGTAGACGACGATCACGTCGGCGGTCGGGCCGTTGGTGATCCACATCTTGGAGCCGTTCAGGACGTAGCGGTCGCCCTTCTTCTCCGCCCGCAGCTTCATCGACACCACGTCGGAGCCGGCCCCCGGCTCGCTCATGGCCAGCGCGCCGACATATTCGCCGCTGATCAGCTTCGGCAGGTAGCGCTGCTTCTGGTCCTCGGTGCCGTTCAGGTTGATCTGGTTGACGCAGAGGTTGGAATGGGCGCCGTAGCTCAGCCCCACCGAGCCCGAGGCGCGGCTGATCTCCTCCATCGCCACGCAATGCTCCAGATAGCCCATGCCCGCACCGCCGTACTCCTCGCCCACGGTGACGCCGAGCACGCCGACCTCGCCCATCTTGCGCCACAGGTCGTGCGGGAAGGTGTTGTCGCGGTCGATCTCGGCGGCGCGCGGGGCGATCTCGTCGGCGGAGAAGCTGCGCACGCTGTCGCGCATCATGTCGGCGGTCTCGCCGAGATCGAAGTTCAGGCTCGGATAGTCGTTGGGGATCATGGGGTTCCGTCCATTCCAGGGGACTTGTGTTCATGCGGTTCGTCGGCCATGCCGGCCATCAACATGAGGGTGGCGAGTGCGGTCGCCACCTGTTTCTCGCGGCCGTCGCGAACCGCGAAGACATCGGCCTGGGCCACGACCAGGGTGCGGCCCGGCCGCAGCACCCGGCCGCGCGCGATCAGCAGATCGCCGGATGCCGGCGCCATCAGGTTCAAATTGTACTCCACCGTCAGCACCGAGGCGTCGGCGGCGGCCAGCGAGAAGCTGGCATAGCCGCAGGCATTGTCCGCCAGGGTGCCGACAATGCCACCGTGGAAGAACCCGTGCTGCTGCGCAAGCTCCGCGCGATAGGGCAAGCGGATCTCGACGGCTCCCGGCGCCACCTCGGCGATCTCGGCGCCGATGAAATCCATGAAGGCCTGGCGCCCGAAGGAGGCCCGAACCCGTTCGGCATAGGCCGGGTTGGCGATCCTGACCTTGACGTTCGCGTCACTCCGGTCGTTCACGCCGCATCCTCCGACAGCCGGTCCAGGCAGGTATTCTCCAGCACCGCCAGCTCGGCCTCGATCGCCTCGATGTCGCGGCGCTGGGCTTCGAGCTGGGCACGCCGGTCGCGGATCTTGCGCAGCAGGTGGACGAGCTGGGCCCGGTCGCCCTGCGCCGGGTCGTAGAGGTCCAGGATCTCGCGGATCTCGGCGATGGAGAAGCCGAGCCGCCGTCCGCGCTGGATCAGGATCAGCCGGGTCCGGTCGCTGCCGGAGAACACGCGGGAGCGGCCGTTGCGCCCGGGAAAGATCAGCCCCTGCTGCTCGTAGAACCGGATCGCCCGGCTGGTCAGCCCCAGGGAGCGCACGAGTTGGGTCATGGTGTAGCGGTCGGCCATGGCGCAAGCGTCCAACAGCTTGACGCGAACGTCAATCGGGTTCGTTCGGTCACTTTCGCGGGATGACGCACCGCAGCAAGGGTCCTAAGCTTCGGACCCTCCCTTCCCTGCTCTCCCAACGGATCGCCGCGATGACCGAACCCCGAGCCGACATCGATCCCATCACCACCTCCGTCGTCCAGCACCGGCTGGTCGGCATCGTGGAGGAGATGGGCGAAGCGATGCTCCGCACCTCCTATTCCCAGATCCTGAATTCCAGCCGCGACTTCTCCATGGCGATCTGCGCGGCCGACGGCGATCTGGTGGCCCAGGCGGAACACATCCCGGTCCATGTCGGCGCGATGCCCTGGGCGACCCGCGCGGTGGTCGAGTATTTCGGGACGGACGTGCACCCGGGCGACGTGTTCCTGCTGAACGACCCGTATTTCGGCGGCAGCCACCTGCCGGACGTCACCGCCTTCGTCCCGGTCTTCGCCGGCGACCGACTGGTGTTCTGGACCGTGAACCGCGCCCACCATTCCGATATCGGCGGCGCCACCCACGGCGCCTACAACGCGGCGGCGACCGAGATCTGGCAGGAGGGCATCCGCATCCCGCCGATCCGCCTGACCGACAAGGGCAAGACCCGAGAGGACCTGCTGCACATGCTGTCGATCAATGTGCGCCACCCGCGCGACTTCCTGGGCGACCTGGCGGCGCAGACCGGCTCGGTCCATCTGGGCGAGCGGCGGCTGCAGGCGCTGATCGGGGAATTCGGCGCCGATACCGTGCTGGCCGCCGTGTCCCAGATCCTCGACGGCTCCGAACGCCAGGCCCGCGCCGTCATCTCCACCTGGAAGGACGGCACCTATCGCGGCGAGGCGCCCCTGGACGATGACGGGCGCGGCAATACCGACGTGGTCGTGCGCGCCACCGTGACCATCGAGGAGGGCGGCCTCACCGTCGATCTGACCGAGTCGTCACCGCAGGTCACCTCCTTCATCAACTCCTCCTTCGCCAACATGCGCTCCGGCGTCGCCATGGCCATCGCCTTCCTGCTCGACAAGGAGATCCCGAAGAACGAGGGCTCCATGCGGCCGATCAAGGTCATCGCCAAGGAAGGCACGGTGGTCTGGGCCCGGCCAGGCGCGCCGGTCACCCTCTGCACCTCCCATTGCAGCCAGGAGATCGTGGAAGCGATCGTCGACGCCATCGCGCCGGCCTGTCCCGACCGGGCCATGGCCGGCTGGGGCAAGCGCTTCCGCCTTGCCATCAAGGGCACCTATCCCGGCTCCGACCGGCCGTTCATCTGGCACATGTTCCACGCCCGTCCGGGTGCGGGGGCCTCGCCGGGCGGCGACGGCTGGCACAACTCGGGCGAGTGGCACTCGGCCGGCGGCCTGAAATTCGGCTCGGTGGAAGTGGCCGAGGCCCGCTTCCCGCTGTTCTTCGAGACCCACGAGTTCCGGCCGGATTCCGGCGGCGACGGCCAGTATGTCGGTGGGGCCGGCGGCGAGCTGCGCCTGCGCCTGGAGACCGAGAAGGACGCGGTGGTGAACACCGCCGGCGAAGGTGCCAGGGTCCCGTCCAAGGGCCGTGCCGGCGGCGAGGACGGGGCTGTCCACCTCTACACCATGCACCCGCCCAAGGGAGAGCCGGTCGTCCTGAAGACCAAGCGCGAGGGCCTGCCGGTTCCGGCCGGCTCGGTCTTCCACGTCCAGTCCGCCGGCGGCGGCGGCTGGGGCGATCCCGCCAAACGCACCGACGAGGACCGCGCCGCCGACCAGCGCGCCGGCCTCCCTCCCCTCGCCCAGCGCTGAGGGACCGCACAGACATGAGCACTCAGGACACCATGACCTATCGCATCGGCATCGATATCGGCGGCACCTTCACCGACCTCGTCGCGGTCGACGATGCCGGCACCGTCACCTTCGCCAAGACCCCGTCGACGCCGGAGGACCAGTCCATCGGCCTGCTGAACGGGCTGGAGAAGCTGGCTGGCATGCTCGACCTGTCGCGCGCCGATCTGCTGGCGAAGACCGAACGCATCGTCCACGGCATGACCGTCGCCACCAACGCCCTGCTGGAGCGCAAGGGGGCGAAGCTCGCCCTGCTGACCACCGAGGGCCACCGCGACGTGCTGGAGATGCGCGAGGGGCTGAAGCCCGACCGCTACAACCTGCGTCTGCCGCGCCAGGAGGCTTTGGTGCCGCGCCATCTGCGCCTCGGCGTGACCGAACGCATGCGCCATGACGGCTCGGTGGAGACCCCGCTGGACGAAGCCTCGCTGGCCGCGGCGATCGAGACGCTGAAGGCGGAGAAGGTCGAGTCGGTCGCCGTCTGCTACCTGCACAGCTATGCCAATGACGCCCATGAGCGGGCGACCGCCGACGCGATTCGCGCCGCACTCCCCGACGCCTATGTCTGCGTGTCGGCCGACGTGCTGCCGCAGATCAAGGAGTACGAGCGGGTCTCCACCACCGTGGTGAACGGCTATGTCGGCCCGGCGCTGCAACGCTATCTTCGGCGGCTGGAGAGCCGGCTGGACGAGGCGGGCTACAGGAACGCCACCCTGATCGTGCTGTCCCATGGCGGCGTGGCGCCGATCTCAGAAGCCATCCGCTCCGCCGTCGCCACCGTGCTGTCCGGCCCGGCCGGCGGCCTCGCCGGCGCCCGCCACGCGGCCGAGCTGACCGGGGTGGAGAACCTGATCCCGTTCGACATGGGCGGGACGTCGTCGGACATCTCCCTGGTCGATGCGGGCGAGATCGCGCTCGCCTCCGACCGGGCCATCGCCGGCGAGCGCATCGCCCTGCCGAGCCTGGACATCGTCACGCTGGGCGCCGGCGGCGGGTCCATCGCCCGCGTCGACGGCGCCGGCCTGCTTCAGGTCGGACCGCACAGCGCCGGCGCCATCCCAGGCCCGGTCTGCTACGGCCGTGGCGGCACCGAGCCGACGGTGACCGACAGCAACGTGGTGCTGGGCTATCTCGACCCCTCGGGCTTCCTCGGCGGCGCCGACAGGCTCGACCGCTCTGGCGCGGAAGCCGCCCTCACCCGGCTCGGCGAGAAGCTGGGCGTGTCGATGGTGGAGGCCGCCGCCGGCGTGCACCGGGTCGTGAACACCCAGATGGCCGAGGGCATCCGCCTTGCCACCGTGCGCCGCGGCGTCGATCCGCGCCGCTTCGCCCTGTTCGGCTTCGGTGGGGCGGCGGGTCTGCATGTGACCGGCCTCGCCCGGATGCTCGACCTGCAGCGCGTGATCGTCCCGCGGGTCGCCTCTGTCCTGTCGGCCTGGGGCATGCTGACCACCGACCTGCGCTACGAGACCATCCGCACCCATATCGGCGACACCGAGGGGCTTCAGGCCGACGCGGTGCGCGCCCTGTTCCGGGGCATGGAGGAGGAAGGCCGCAACTACCTGTCCTCCTGGTTCGACGGGGAGGTGACCACCTCGCGCTCCGCCGACATGCGCTATGGCGAGCAGGTCTATGAGATCGACGTGCCGCTGGACGATCTGGACCTGGACGCGCCGGACCTTCTGGACCGGCTGAAGGCGATGTTCGAGGCCCGGCACGAGGCGCTCTACACCTACAGCCTGCCGGATCGGGCGCCGGTGCTGGTGAACGCCAAGGTCGCCGCCATCGGCCAGCTCCCCGCCCCGCCGCAGGAGCCGGAAGCCCAGGCCGGCGCGCCGGCAGCGCCGACCGGGACACGGCCGGTCTATCTCGACGGCTGGCTCGACGCGCCGATCTACGGCTTCGACGACCTGGCCCCGGGCCAGGAGGTGTCGGGCCCGGCCATCGTGGAGGCGAGCACGACGACGGTCCTGCTGCGCGACGGCGACGTGGCGACCTGCACGCCGCGGCGCTGGCTGGATATCAAGGTGGGGGCGTAAGGCTCCCCCCTCGTCATCCCGAACTTGTTTCGGGACCTCATCAAGACCGAGGCGCGGGAGGTCCCGAAACAAGTTCGGGATGACGAGGGGGGAGCAGATTGACTGGGGGCGTGTCGAAGGGCCGGCTGCGCCAGATTATCCGAGCGGTCGCCGGACCGTCCTGACATCGCCGATCTTGGCCAGGTTCCGCGCTCGGAAGTCGGCATGGGGTTCCTCGGCCACCGCCATGTGGTGACCGTTGGCGTGGAGGATGCGGTCCCCTTCCACCAGGAAGGCCACATGACCCGGCCAGTAGAACAGGTCGCCGGGCCGCGCTTCCTCCAGCGAGGGCACCACGGCCCCGAGTCCCGCCTCCTGCATGTCGCTGTCGCGCGGACACTCGATCCCGCACGCCGCCAGCGCCAACTGCACCAGCGCCGAGCAATCCAGCCCCGTGGTCGACCGCCCGCCCCAGGCATAGGGCGCACCCATGAAGCGCCGGGCGACCGCCACCGGATCGCGCTCGACCTCGCCCAGCGGCGCCAGGTGCATCGCCCAGAGCCAGCCGTCATCGGCCACCCGGGCCCAGTCTCCGTGCCGGTCGGTCACCGTCACCTGGCTGGTCAGATGCACGACGGCCCGCGGGATCGTCTTCAGGTCCGGGGCGTCGAACAGATAGCTGCGCAGAGCGATCACCCGGTGGCTCGTCGCCGTCTCTTCAGCGGCGCCCAGGCTTTCCTCGCGGACATAGCCCACATACCCGTCGGTCTCGTTGCGCACCCAGGCCCAGCCGCGCTTGCGCTCGAACACCGCGACGCGCTCGCCATAGAGCAGTTCGGAGCCCTGGCGCGCCTCCTCGAACGGGGCCTCGCGCATCGACGCCGTGCCGGTGGCGATCCGCGCCGGCTCGCCCTCCACGAACAGAGCCGCGTTGACCCGGCCTTCCAGCCGCGCGTCGGCCAGGTCCGTGCGATAGGCGTTCACCCGCGGGTCGAGCCGCTCGGTCTCGGCGGCGGTCACGAATTCAGCTCCTTGATCGCCCGGTCGAGCCCGTCCAGGGACAGCGGGTACATCCGGTCTTCCAGCAGCTCCTTCACCATGGCGACCGACTGGGTGTACTGCCAGAACCGCTCCTGCACCGGGTTGAGCCAGACCGAGCGGTGGAAATGCTCGGTCATGCGCCTGATCCACATGCCGCCGGCTTCCGGGTTCATGTGCTCCACGCTGCCGCCGGCCACCGCGATCTCGTAGGGGCTCATGGACGCGTCGCCGATGAACACCGCCTTGTATTCCGGCCCGTAGGTCCGCAGCACCTCGGCGGTGTCGATCCGCTCCACATGGCGGCGCCGGTTGTCCTTCCACAGCCGCTCGTAGGGGCAGTTGTGGAAGTAGAAGAACTCCAGATGCTTGAACTCGCTGCGGGCGGCGGAGAACAGCTCCTCGCAGACCTTCACATAGGGGTCCATGGAACCGCCGACATCGAAGAACAGGATGACGTTGACCACGTTCTGCCGCTCGGCCCGCATCTGCAGGTCGAGCCAGCCGCCGTTCTTCGCGGTCTGGCGGATCGTGCCGTCCAGATCCAGCTCGTCGGCCCGGCCCTGGCGCGCGAAGCGGCGCAGCTTGCGCAGGGCGACCTTCAGATTGCGGGTACCGATCTCCACGCTGTCGTCGAGATTGCGGAACTCGCGCTTGTCCCAGACCTTCACCGCCCGGAAGTTGCGGTTGCCGTCCTGGCCGATGCGCACGCCTTCGGGATTGTAGCCGTAGGCGCCGTAAGGCGAGGTGCCCGCCGTGCCGACCCATTTGCTGCCGCCCTGGTGCCGGCCCTTCTGCTCCTCCAGGCGCTGGCGCAGGGTCTCCATCAGCTTGTCCCAACCGCCCATGGCCTCGATCTGGCGCTTCTCCTCGTCCGAAAGATTCAGCTCGGCCAGCTTCTGCAGCCACTCGTCGGGGATCTCGGCGCCGAACAGCTCGTCCAGCGCCTCCATGCCCTGGAAGACATGGCCGAACACCCGGTCGAACCGGTCCAGGTGGCGCTCGTCCTTCACCAGAGTCGCGCGGGAGAGATGGTAGAAGTCGTCCACCGACCCGCCGGCCACCCCGTCCCGCACGGCCCGCAGCAGCGTCAGGTACTCGGTGATCGAGACCGGCAGCTTGGCGTCGCGCAGCTCGGTGAAGAAGCGGGTGAACATCAGCCGCCTTTCAGCGCCTTCTCGATACTGTTCCGGTGCATGTACAGATCGGAGGCGACGGGAACGGCGCCATCCTCGCGGCAGTCGCGCTTGCGCGGCGTGGCGGCCTGGGCGGCGGCTTCCATGTTGTATTCGAAGAAGCCCAGATCCTCATCGTCGGCGCCGAGCTGCACGAGATTGTCGCGGGCGAGGGAGCGGAAATAGGCCTCCTCCTCCGCATCGCCGCCGCAGACGGAAATCGAACTGAGAATATAGCCGGCCTGCTCGGCGTAGTTCTTCATCGCCTCGGGGGCCGCTTCCAGCAGCTTGCCGGCGAGGGCCGGGGTGGCGGCCAGCGCCAGGGCGGCGGCGAGATAGAGCGCGCGCATCACGCCCTCCCCTCGCGCCGGGCCAGGAAAGCCAGGCGTTCGAACAGATGCACATCCTGCTCGTTCTTCAGCAGGGCGCCGTAGAGCGGCGGGATCAGGTCCTTCTTGTCGGTGACCTTCAGCGCCTCGGGCGGAATGTCCTCGATCAGCAGCAGCTTCAGCCAGTCCAGCAGTTCCGAGGTGGAGGGCTTCTTCTTCAGCCCCGGAACCTCGCGAATCTCGAAGAACGCGTTCAGGGCGGCGCGCAGCATTTCCTGCTTCAGCTTCGGGAAATGCACCTCGACGATCGCCGCCATGGTCTCCGGATCGGGGAAGCGGATGTAGTGGAAGAAGCAGCGGCGCAGAAAGGCGTCCGGCAGCTCCTTCTCGTTGTTCGAGGTGATGATGACGATCGGGCGGTTCACCGCCTTCACCGTCTCGCCGGTCTCGTAGACGTGGAACTCCATGCGGTCGAGTTCCAGCAGCAGGTCGTTCGGGAACTCGATATCCGCCTTGTCGATCTCGTCGATCAGCAGCACCGCTTGTTCCGGCGCGGTGAACGCCTCCCACAGCTTGCCGCGGCGGATGTAGTTGGAGATGTCCTGCACCCGGGCGTCGCCGAGCTGGCCGTCGCGCAGGCGGGCGACCGCGTCGTATTCGTACAGGCCGTGCTGCGCCTTGGTGGTCGACTTGACGTGCCACTCGATCAGCGGCTTGCCCAGCGCCTCGGCCACTTCACGGGCCAGCACCGTCTTGCCGGTGCCCGGCTCGCCCTTCACCAGGAGCGGGCGGGCCAGCTGCACGGCGGCGTTCACGGCCACGCGCAGGTCGGCGGTCGCGACATAGCTGTCGCTGCCTTCGAAGCGGGTGGCTTGCTGCATATCGTTCATCTCACCTCGCCAGACGGCTTCATGCCGGGTGGGTTGTGCGCCTGTACCTCACGGGAACGTACCGTGGGTCGAAACTGCGACCAAACCGGGGCAGGGCATTGCCGCCCCGGCTTCCATGTCGCAGCTCCCGACCTTACGCGGCGGTAGGGGCAGAGGCCAAGGCCGCTTCGATGGCGGCCAAGGCCTTCTCGCCGGCCGTGCCGTCGGGGCCGCCGGCCTGGGCCATGTCGGGACGCCCGCCGCCGCCATTGCCGCCCAGGGCCTCGGAGCCGGCACGCACCAGGTCGACCGCGCTGAACCGGCCGATCAGGTCGTCGGTCACCCCGACCACCAGGGAGGCCTTGCCGTCGTCGTTGCTCACCACCGCGACGACGCCGGAGCCGATCTCCTGCTTCAGCCCGTCGGCCACGCCCTTCAGCTCGCGGGCGGGGACGCCGTCCAGCGAGCGGCCGGCGAAGGTGATGCCGGAGACGGTCTTGGTCGAGCCGCCGCCGGACCCGCCGGCGGCCAGTTTCTTGCGGGTCTCCACCAGCTCGCGCTCAAGCCGGCGGCGCTCCTCGATCAGGGCGTGGACGCGGGCCGGCAGATCCTCCGGCGTGGTCTTCAGCTCGGCCGAGGCTTCGGCCAGGGCGCTCTCGCGGGCGTTCAGCCAGTCCAGCGCGCCGATGCCGGTGACCGCTTCCACGCGGCGCACGCCGGCAGCGACGGCCCCCTCGGAGACTATCTTCACCAGACCGATATCGCCGGTGCGGCCCACATGGGTGCCGCCGCAGAGCTCGACCGACCAGGCGGACTTGCCGCCGGCCTCGATGTCGCCGCCCATGGAGACGACGCGGACCTCGTCGCCGTATTTCTCGCCGAACAGGGCCATGGCCCCCTCACCGATGGCCGCGTCCGGGGTCATCAGGCGGGTGGTGACGGGGGAGTTCTGGCGCACCCGTCGGTTCACCTCGCTCTCGACCCAGGCCAGATCTTCCCGCGCGATGGCGGTGGGCTGGCTGAAGTCGAAGCGCAGACGCTCCGGCGCCACCAGGGAGCCCTTTTGGGCCACATGGTCGCCGAGCCGGCGGCGCAAGGCCTCGTGCAGCAGATGGGTGGCGGAGTGGTTGGCCCGCAGCCGGTCGCGGCGGTCGGCATCGACCAGCAGTTCCACCGGCTCGCCGATCTTGATCGATCCGCTCTCCAGGGTGGCGACGTGGACGAAGACGTCGCCCAGCTTCTTCTGGGTGTCGGTGACGGTCAGGGTGGCGCCGCCGGCGGTCCGGATGGTGCCGGTATCGCCCATCTGGCCGCCGCTTTCGCCGTAGAACGGGGTTTGGTTGACGACCACCAGGACCTCGCCGCCGGACTGAGCGGTGTCGACCTGCTTGCCGTCGACGATCAGGGAGCGGACCACGCCCTCGGCCGAGACGGTGTCGTAGCCCAGGAATTCGGTGGCGCCGACCTTGTCGCGGACCTCGAACCAGGTGCGGTCGGTCGCCGCCTCGCCGGAGCCGGACCAGGACTTGCGGGCGGCGGCGCGCTGACGCTCCATGGCCGTGTCGAATCCGGCCTGATCGAGCGCCCGGCCCTGACCGCGCAGGATGTCGGCGGTCAGGTCGACCGGGAAGCCGTAGGTGTCGTAGAGCTTGAAGGCGACCTCGCCGTCCAGGGCCTGACCCTCGCCCAGCTTGTCGGTCTCGTCCGACAGGATGCGCAGGCCACGGTCCAGGGTCTCCTTGAACCGGGTCTCCTCCAGCTTGAGGGTCTCGGTCGCCAGGGCCTGGGCACGGCCGAGTTCCGGGAAGGCCTCGCCCATCTCGCGCACCAGGGTCGGCACCAGACGGTACAGCAGCGGGTCGGTGCAGCCCATGATATGGGCGTGGCGCATGGCGCGGCGCATGATCCGGCGCAGCACGTAGCCGCGACCCTCGTTCGACGGCAGCACACCGTCGGCGATCAGGAAGGTGCTGGCGCGCAGGTGGTCGGCGACAACCCGGTGGGACATCTTGAACTCGCCGTCGGCCGCCACGCCCGCCGCCTCGGCCGAAGCCTCGATGATCCGGCGCATGGTGTCGATGTCGTAGTTGTCGTGCTTGCCCTGGAGCACGGCGGCGATGCGCTCCAGGCCCATGCCGGTGTCGATCGACGGCCGCGGCAGGCTGACCCGCTCGTCGGGCGTGACCTGCTCGTACTGCATGAACACGAGGTTCCAGATCTCGATGAACCGGTCGCCGTCCTCGTCCGGGCTGCCCGGAGGGCCGCCGGGGATCGACGGGCCGTGGTCGAAGAAGATCTCCGAGCAGGGACCGCAGGGCCCGGTATCGCCCATCGCCCAGAAATTGTCGGAGGTGGGGATGCGGATAATCCGCTCCTCCGGCAGGCCGGCGATCTTCTTCCAGAGCGCCGCGGCCTCGTCATCCTCGGCATAGACGGTGGCGAGGAGTTTGTCCTTGGGTAGGCCGAACTCGCCGGTGATCAGCGTCCAGGCGAACTCGATCGCCTCGGCCTTGAAATAGTCGCCGAAGGAGAAGTTCCCCAGCATCTCGAAGAAGGTGTGGTGGCGGGCGGTGTAGCCGACATTGTCGAGGTCGTTGTGCTTGCCGCCGGCGCGCACGCATTTCTGCGAAGTGACGGCCCGGTTGTAGTCGCGGGTTTCCTGGCCGGTGAAGACGTTCTTGAACTGCACCATGCCGGCGTTGGTGAACATCAACGTCGGATCGTTGCGCGGCACCAGCGGGCTCGAGGCGATCTCTGCATGCCCGCGGGCCGAGAAATAGTCGAGGAAAGCGCGGCGGATGTCGTTCGTCGTGGCCATGGCCCTGTCTCCGGCGACTTGGGCGCCGTCGGCGCACCCCTCGCGCGCAAACGGCCCCGTCAAAAGTCCCCGGTTTTATCGAGGCCACCCGGCGCTGTCCAGCGGATGCCCGCCGGAGTGCTCGGGCCGCCGTCCCGCGATCGGTGTCGCGGGCCCGGCCGGCGGGGGATGTCCCGCCCCTAAGACGGAAGCGGCCGACGGGCGGCCGCTTCCCTGCAGTCTGTCAGATGCCGATCAGGCGCCGATCAGGCGTCGTCGCCCGCCGCGTCCTCGGGCCCGCTTTCCGGATCGCCGACCAGCATGGCCTCGGCCACCAGCCCAGCATTCTCGCGGATCCGCCGCTCGATACCGTTGGCGATGTCCGGATTGGCCTTCAGGAACTGCTTGGCGTTCTCGCGGCCCTGGCCGATGCGCTGGCCGTCGCAGGAGAACCAGGCGCCCGACTTCTCCACGATGCCGGCATTCACGCCGAGATCCAGCAGCTCACCGAGCTTGGAGATGCCCTCGCCGTACATGATGTCGAACTCGATGACCCGGAACGGCGGGGCCAGCTTGTTCTTGACCACCTTCACCCGGGTCTGGTTGCCGACCACCTCGTCGCGGTCCTTGATCGCGCCGATGCGACGGATGTCGAGACGGACGGAGGCGTAGAACTTCAGCGCGTTACCGCCGGTGGTGGTCTCCGGGTTGCCGAACATCACGCCGATCTTCTGGCGGATCTGGTTGATGAAGATCACCATGCAGCGCGACTTGGAGATCGACCCGGTCAGCTTGCGCAGCGCCTGGCTCATCAGCCGCGCCTGCAGGCCCACATGGGTGTCGCCCATCTCGCCCTCGAGCTCGGCCCGGGGCACCAGGGCGGCGACGGAGTCGACCACCAGCACGTCGATGGCGCCGGAGCGCACCAGCGTGTCGGCGATCTCCAGCGCCTGTTCGCCGGCATCCGGCTGGGAGATCAGCAGCTCGTCCACATCGACGCCCAGCTTGCGGGCATAGATCGGATCGAGCGCATGCTCGGCATCGACGAAGGCACAGGTGCCGCCGTTCTTCTGGGCCTCGGCGACCACGTGCAGGGCCAGGGTCGTCTTGCCCGAGCTTTCCGGTCCGTAGATCTCGACGATACGGCCCCGCGGCAGGCCGCCGATGCCGAGGCCGATATCCAGCCCGAGCGACCCGGTCGACACCGCGTCGATCTCGACGCCCGCCTCGCGCGCACCGAGCTTCATGACGGAGCCCTTGCCGAACGCACGCTCGATCTGACTGAGTGCGGCTTCCAACGCTTTCGACTTGTCCATGCCGTCCTTCTCAACAAGCTTGAGTGCAGCGCTCATAATCCGCCTCCTTCTATCGTGCGCGCCGGGTCGGGGGCAACGGACGCGGTCCGTCGGTCCTGTCGTCAGAGCCGGTGCGGGGTGAAAGATCTCTGAAGACGGATTGTACCTATTTTGTTCTCGTTCGCAAGCGCATTTTCTACTTTTGTTCTCATCCAAATCTAGGTGTTCGCCGAAGATTTGGCCTCAAGATCCGGGGTCGACCGGTTGGGAGGCATGCTTCACCGCCTGGGCGAGCTGCTTCAGGGAGAACGGTTTGGGCAGGAAGGCCACCGATTCGGCGTCCGCGATCCGCTGCCGCAGGGCATCCTCGGAATAGCCGGAAATGCAGACCACCGGCAGCTTCGGCCGCCCCTTGCGGACCTCGCGGATCAGGGTCGGGCCGTCGATCCCCGGCATCATCACGTCGGTCACCATCAGGTCGACCTGAGGATTCTCGCCGTTCAGGAGCTCGAGCGCCGCCTCGCCGGACCGCGCTTCCAGCACGGTGTAGCCCTTGCCGCGCAGCGCCCGGGCGGCGAACAGGCGCACCGGGTCCTCGTCCTCCACCAGCAGCACGGTGCCGGTGCCCGACAGATCGGTGTCGAGCCGGCGGGGTCCGTCGGCAGCGTTCACCTCCACCGCCCCGTTCCAGGCCGGCAGGTAGATCGAGAAGGTCGTTCCGACCTCCAGCGTGCTGTCGACGAACATGTAGCCGCCGAACTGCTTGATGATACCGAAGGCCGTCGACAAACCGAGCCCGGTCCCCTGCCCCAGATCCTTGGTGGTGAAGAACGGCTCGAAGATCCGCTTCTGGACGTCCGGCGGCATCCCGGTGCCGGTGTCGATCACCTCGATGAGAACGTATTCGCCCGGCGGCATGACCTCGTCGCCCTGGCGCAGCGGCCGCACGGTCTCGGTCAGGCCAGTGCGCATAGAGATCCGTCCGCCGCCCGGCATCGCATCGCGGGCATTGACCACCAGGTTGATGATGACCTGCTCCAGCTGACCGGGATCGACGCGCACCGGGCGCAGGTCGCGGCCGTGTTCCAGCTCGAGGACGACGGTCTCGCCGATCAGCCGGCGCAGCAGATGGGACAGGTCGGACAGGATCTCGGTCAGGTCCACGACCCTAGGAATCAGGGTCTGCTGCCGCGAGAAGGCCAGCAGCTGGCGGCCCAGATTGGCCGCCCGGTTGGCATTCTGCTTGATCTGCATGACGTCGGCGAAGGACTGGTCGCCGGCCCGGTGGCGCTGCAACAGCAGATCGCAATAGCCGGTCATCGCCGTGAGCAGGTTGTTGAAATCATGGGCCACACCGCCGGCGAGCTGGCCAACCGCCTGCATCTTCTGCGACTGGGCGAACTGCATCTCCAGGGAGCGCTGGTCGCTGACGTCGATCAGATAGATGACCCGCTGGGTAGGGTTGCCGCGCGGCCGCCGCACGAACATGGAGGCGACGCGCTCGCGCTCCTCGGCGCCGACGGTCACGTCGATTGGCGGCGACGTCTCGCCGGTCGGATCGGCGTCGGCAATCACCTGGCGGACCCGGGCGCGGTCCTGCTCGGCCACCAGCGGCAGGAATTCCGAACCGAGCATGGCGTTGCGTCCGCCCGGGCCGAGCCACTCCGACAGGAACCGGTTGTGACCGACGATCCGATCGTCCTCGTCGATCCGCAGGGCGCCGATCGGCGCATATTCCAGCGCGTCGACCACCAGTTCCAGCTTGGTTTCCGGCGGCTGTTCCGCCGGCTTGCGGGCGGCGGACAGGTCGGCCTGGACGACGTCCTCGGGCTGGGCGGTCAGGGTGACCGCCACCTGGCGCCCCTCGTGGTCGAAGCTATCGGTGCTCTCGGCCTCCGCCGGGTCGCGCTTGAGGACCATGAGGCGGAGCCGCGCGACGGCCTTGCCTTCGCCCGTCGCCGCACCGTCCCCCAGCAGCGCCACCGCGCCGGCATCGGCTTCCAGAAAGCGGCCGTCGCCGCCCAGGCGCACGCACCCGCGCTCGACCAGCTCTCCGTTGCCGCTTCCGCCGTCGGCCGGCTCCTCCTGGCCTTGCGAGCTCGACCAGATGCCGGTCACGGCCCGCCAGACGGACGATCCCTTCAACCCCAGTCCTGAAATCTGCGTTCCCTCCGCTTGCTCCCCGATCCGACATCCGCCGGCACCCTATGCCGACGCGCGGTTACCCTTCAGGCGGTAGACGTAGGAGATGATCTGCGCCACGGCCTGATAGTGCTCTTCCGGGATCTGCTGGTCCAGTTCGACGCCGCCGAACAGCGCCCGGGCCAGGGGCGGGTTCTCCACGATCGGCACATTATGCTCTTCGGCGACCTCGCGGATACGGAAGGCGACGTTGTCCACCCCCTTGGCCACCACGGTCGGCGCCGCCATCACCGCCGTGTCGTATTTCAGGGCGACGGCGAAGTGGGTCGGGTTGGTGACGATCACATCGGCCTGGGGCACCGCCGCCATCATGCGCTGGCGGGCCCGCTCGTGCCGGATCTGACGCAGCCGCGCCTTCACGTGCGGATCGCCTTCCGACTGCTTGTGCTCGTCGCGGATCTCCTGGCGGCTCATCTTGAGCTGCTTGGTGTGTTCGTATTTCTGATAGATGTAATCGGCGACGGCGATGATCGCCATGATCGAGGTGACGCCGATCAGCAGGCGCATCAGGAGGGTCTGGATCTCCTCCAGAAGCTGGCGCACGTCCATCTGCACGATGGTTTCCAGCCGGTCCAGCTCGGGCATCACCAGAATGACCGCGACGGCGCCGACGACCCCCATCTTCGCGATGCCCTTGAGGAACTCGACCAGGGAGCGCACCGCAAACAGGCGCCCGAAACCCTTGATCGGCGAGATCTTATCCAGCTTCGGGGAGATCGGCTCGGTGGTGAAAAGGATGCCGGACTGGCCCATGCTCGCGGCCAGCGCCAGGACGATGAACACGACGAAGACCGGCGCCATGGCGATGATCACCGATCCGAACACCTCGAACAGGATGTCGCCGGAGCTGCCCTGGTCGACCGCCATGGTGCCGGCCTTCTCCACCAGGCCGGCGAGCGGACTGTAGACCCGCAATGCGACGAAGGGACCGGCGATGCCGATGATCAGGGCCGCCCCCAGCAGCACGGCGAAGCTGTTCACTTCCTTGCTGGTGGCGATCTGGCCCTTCTTGCGCGCCTCCGACAGTTTTTTCGGGGTCGGCTCTTCCGTCTTTTCGGATTGGTCCTGATCCGACATGGGTGCGCTGTCGCCTTGCCGCGGTAAGAGCAGGATCGGTTCGGAGCGAAGCGATCCGAGCCGTCATTCGGTCGTCGACCTATTAAAGATAAAGCAAATCCGCACGACCAGATGTTTCCATGCGATCGGGATATGCCTTAGCCGGGCACCAGATAGGAGGCGATCCCGTCCTCATAATAACTGAGAAACACCTCCATCATGGTTCCAATAATGGCGATGATGATGGTGAAGCCCATCAGGATCTGGATCGGCAGACCGATGAAGAAGATCTGGAGCTGCGGCATCAGCCGGGACACCACGCCCAGAGCGACGAAGAAGATCAGCGAAAACAGGATGAACGGCGCCGAGAGCTGGATGGCCATCTCGAAGGAATCCGCCACCAGTCGGGTAAAGGCCAGGGACATGTCGTCGATCGGCAGCGGCGCGCCGGGCGGAAACATCGTGTAGCTGTCGATCAGCGCCAGGATGAGCATGTGGTGCAGGTCCGTCGCCAGCACGACCATGATCGCCAAGGTACTCAGCAGCAGGCTGATCGACGTGCCCTGTTCCTGGAGCGACGGGTTGAACACCTGGGCATTGGCCAGGCCGGTGGAGAACGAGATGATCATGCCGGCAGACGCCAGGGTCAGCAGCAGCGTGCGCCCCACCAGGCCGAAGAAGATCCCAACCATCACCTCGATGAAGATCAGAAGGAACAGTTCCGGGATCGATTGCGGCACGGTCGGCAGATAGGTCATGACCGTCGGCGCGACGGCCACGGACATCGCCAACAGGAACATCACGCGGATCCGCGAGGACACGAAGGTCTCGCCGATGCCCGGCAGCAGAAAGACCAGCGCCCCCAGCCGGGCGATGACGAGCATCAGGGCGTAGGCCTGGACGGGGAGATATTCCTGCAGCGGCATCGGCCGCGCTCCTAAGAGAGACCGATGATCTTGTCGGCCAAACCGTTGAAGAACGTGGTGATCGTCGCCAGCATGAACGGCAGCAGGATAATCAGCGAGGCGAAAACCACGAGGATCTTCGGCACGAACACCAGGGTCATTTCCTGAAGCTGGGTGAGCGCCTGAAACAGGGCGATGACGAGGCCGACCCCGAGGGCGATCAGCATGATGGGGATGCTCATGGTGAGGAGCACCAGAACCGCCTCCCGGGTGACGTCGATGGCATCGGCCTCGGTCATGCGCGCGTCCCCAACGCCAAATGCCCGGCAAATCCTGCCGGGTCCCTTTCTGCCGTCCTGTCGTTCCGGATGGCCGCGCGATCGGCGGCGGCCACCTCAGATCGGCATGCGGATGATCTCCTGATAGGCTGAGACAAGCTTGTCCCTCAGAGCGGTCACGGTCTGGAGGGTGAGTTCGGCATCGTTGACCGCGGCCACGACATCGGTCAGATCGGCCGTCCCGGCAATTCCTGCCTTCGACAGCGTCTCGCCCTTGTACATCGTGTCGATCGAGGTCTCGGCCGCGTCCTTCACGAAACTCGCGAAGTCCTTGCCGCTGACCGCCTTGTCCGCGCCGCCCGCGCCCAGTCCCGGAACGGGGGGCGTGATATCTCCGATACGTGTCACCATGACGGTACCTCCATGGGTGCCATTCTACGCGATGGGGCCGGCGCGCGAAACAGCGCCGTCCAGGTCGGTCACTGCGCCGATCAGCGCAGCAGTTCGATGGTGCGCTGGATCATCGCCTTGGAGCTGTCGATCACGCTCAGGTTGGCTTCGTAGCCGCGCTGGGCTTCCTTCATGTCCGTCAGCTCGATCAGCGCGTTGACGTTCGGCTTCTTCACGTAGCCGTTCTCGTCGGCCAGCGGATGGTACGGCTCGTAGGCCAGCTCGAAATCGCCCATGTCGCGGCCGATCTTCTTCACCGACACCAGATCCGCGTTCAGCGTGCGGTCGAGTTGGTCCTGGAAGGTGATGGTCTTGCGGCGATAGGGATCGTCGCCCGGCTTGTTGCCCATCGAGTCGGCGTTGGCGACGTTCTCGGCCACGACCCGCAGGCGGGTGCCCTGGGCCTTCATGCCGGAGGCGGAGATCTTGATGGCGTTGATGAGTTCCATGGGTCGATCCTCTCCGCTTACTGGCCGCTGCGGCCGACGGCCGTCCGCAGCATCATCATGTTCTTGTTATAGATGTTCGACGCCAGCTGGTACTTCATCTGGGTGTCGGACACCTTCATCATCTGCTCTTCCAGGGCGATGCCGTTGTCGTTCGGGTTGGTCTCGTAGACCTCGCGGGGGCGCAGTTCCTCGACCCGGTGGTCGGGCTTGCGCACGGTGCCCTGCAGGTGGGTGCCGCTGGTCGCCTGCATCTTCACCGGCTGGATGTCGCGGAGTTCCCGCTCGAAATTGACCGCCTTCAGATCCTTGGCGCGGTAGTTCGGGGTATCCGCATTGGCGATGTTCTGCGCCAGCACGGTCTGACGGTCGCCGAGCCAGTTCATCTGCTGCCGAGCCATCCGAAACAGGCTCATGTCCGACATCTGCATCTCTCGTCCCCTTCTGAGCAAGCAACCAAGGCCTTGCTTCTTTCGGTTCCGCGCTTCGACCGCCGAGGCCGCCGGAGAGCGTCGCAAAGGGATAAGCAAGCACCGTGCCAGAATGGTCGAGCCGATGGGTTGCCGGTGGGCTCCGGGCCGGATGCAGGACGGCCTGCGGATCGCTATACTGCGGCCATGACGAGGCGATCCGATACCCCAGCGACCCGCCACAGCACCGCCCCGAAGCGGCAGATCGCCATTGCGCTCAGCCACGACATCGACGGCAATACCGCGCCGACCGTGGTCGCCAAGGGCTATGGCGACATGGCGGAGAAGATTCTGGATCTCGCGTTCCAGAACAACGTGAAGGTGCGCACCGACCCGGACCTTGCCCAGATCCTGGAGGTGGTGGAGGTCGACTGCGAGATCCCGATGGAGGCCTTCGCCGCCGTGGCCGAGATCCTGACCTATGTGTACCGGGCCAACGACCGCCTGAAGGACGACCGACGGACCGAGGAGACCGGCGATGACCGATAACCCCGCCGCCTCGGCGGAGCTTCAGGCGGAGATCGACGCCGTCGCCGCGCAGATCGACGGCCTGGCCGCCGGTGCCGCGGACCGTGCCGCCCTCGAAGCCCGTGTCTCGGACCTGTGCGACGCGGTTCTGGCGCGCCCGCCGGGCGAGGCGAAAACCTTCCTGCCGGTGCTGGAGCAGCTCATCGCGCGGCTCGATGCCGCCGCCACGGTGATCCAGCAGCGTGGAGGCGACGGCGATTCGCCGGCGCCCGCCCGCTCGGCCCGATCCGCCGCCGCCGCCTATGGCGCCGGACAGAACCGCCGCCGACGTGGCTTCTGAGAGCGCCCTCCGGCGCACCGGCGCACCGGCCTTGGCAGGGCCACGCGCGCCGCAGACAATGCGCCATGGGTCTGTTCGACTACCTGCGCTTCATTCTTGCCTTCGGCTTCGTTCTGGGGCTGATCGGCATATGCTATTGGCTGGTGCGGCGGTACGCGGTCGAGCGGTTCGGACTGGCGATGAATCTCGGCAAGACCCCGCGCCTGCGGATCGTCGAGAGCCGGGTGCTCGACGGGCGACGACGGCTGGTTCTGGTGCGGCGTGACGATGTGGAGCATCTGTTGGTGATCGGCGGAGAGAGCGACATGGTGGTGGAGACCGGCATTCCGGCCCCGCCGCTGCCGGCGCCGGACGTCGCGGCGATCTCTGACGAGGGGGCGGCGCGATGACCGCGCGGCGGTTTCTCTGCCATCTAGCGGTCCTGGCCGGTCTCGCCGGGGCACTCTATGCCGCCCCGGCCCTCGCCCAGTCGCTGACCCTCGACGTCGGCGAGCCGGGCGGGTCGACCACCGCGCGGATCATCCAGCTCGTCGCCCTGGTCACGGTGCTGTCGCTGGCGCCGGGCATCCTGATGATGGTGACCTCCTTCACCCGCATCATCGTGGTGTTCTCGCTGCTGCGCTCGGCGCTCGGCACCCAGCAGGCCCCGCCGAACATCGTCGCCATCAGCCTGGCGATGTTCATGACCGCCTTCATCATGGCCGACACCTTCCAGACCGCCTGGCAGAACGGCGTTCGACCGTTGATCGAGGAGCAGATCGACGAGGAGGAGGCGTTCCGCGAGACCACCGCGCCCTTCCGGGTCTTCATGCTCGCCCAGGTGCGCGAGAAGGATCTTCAACTCTTCGAGGACATCGCCGAGGTGGGACCCGCCGAGACCGGGCTCAACGCCCCGCTCCAGGTGCTGGTCCCGGCCTTCATGATCAGCGAGCTGCGGCGTGCCTTCGAGATCGGGTTCCTGCTCTACCTGCCCTTCGTGATCATTGACATGGTCATCGCCTCGGTCTTGATGTCCATGGGCATGATGATGGTGCCGCCGGTGACGATCTCGCTGCCGTTCAAGCTGATCTTCTTCGTGCTGGTGGACGGTTGGTACATGGTCGCCGGCACGCTGGTCCGCAGCTTCGCGACATAGGGGCGGCTTACCGCCGCTTCCCACCTTCCCGGCCTCCCGGCAGTAAGAAGAGACGCCCTCAGTTCGTGGCGCTGAGCGGGCCCTGTTTCAGCTTGTCGCGGTAGCTCGACAGGAAGGCCTGGAACCGGCCGATTTCCTCGAACCGCTCCGATAGGCGCAGGAACTCGTCCGGCCCGCTGTCGGTATTGTTGGTGATCAGGCGGAAGGCCTCGCGGAACGGCGTGTCGTCCATCTGCGTGCCGTAGATCTGGCGCAGCCGGTTCAGGCCGTTGTCGTTGTCGCTGAGCGCCAGAGAGACCGCCCAATTGACGATGAAGTTCGCCTGCTCCGGCGTCAGGCGGCGGCCGTCGCGACCGGCCTCGCCCACCAGGGTGCGGAAGGTCTTCGCCGCCTCGACCCATTCCTGGGTCCGCCAGTAGATGTCGGCCCGCAGCAGCTCGGCCTCCCGGCTGCGGTCGTTCGCCAGCAGCTTCAGCGCACCCTGGGCATCGCCCAGATCGAAGATCGCCCGGGCGCGCAGGCGGCTGCGTTCGCCCGCCAGTGCCGAGCCGAGCCCGGGCGCCACACTCTCGTCCAGCGCGGCGATGGCGCTCTCGGGCTGGCGGTCGAGCAGCAGGATCAGCGCCAGACGTGCCCCGACCCGCGCCTTCTCGGTGCCCTGGAGGCGGAACTTCACCTGCCGGTCGAGCAGCCGGGCCGCCCGGTCGAGCAGATCGACCTTCACCAGCCGGTCGGCCAGGGATTCGATGATCTTGTCGCCGGCCGCGCCCACGGGCGTGAGCTCGCGGAACTGGTCATACAGCGCCAGCGCCTGCAGCGGCGTCATCGCCTCGGCCACGCCGCTGGTGAAGATGTCGCTGAACGCCTCGGTCAGCTCGAAGGCCAGGTCGCGGGTATCAGGATTATCGGGGAAGAACGTCACCGCCTGGCGCAGCGCGTCCAGCCCCTCCTCGAACTCATTCTCCTCCAGGCGCAGCCGTCCGAGATCGCGCAGCAGCTCGAACTCCACCCTGTCGCCGCGCCAGGCATAGCGCAGCTCGTCCAACCGGTCGGCCGCCTGCTTCGGCGTGATGCGGCCGTCCTCCAGCCGGTGCTGGATCAGCGCGCGCTCGGAACGCACCCGCGCCCAGCGGTCCTCGCCGTCGGCGAGCCGGTTCCATATATCCAGGGCGGCCTCGAGGTCGCCGAAAGCGTAGAGCACGCGGCCGCGCAGAAAGTCGAGCCGCGCCCGCTCGCCCGGCGTCGGATCGCCCTCGGCGATCACATCGAGGAAGGCGCCGGCGCCGCGGAAGTCGCCGGCCCGGATCGCCGCCTCGGCCGCCTGCATCGCGAGTTCGGTGGTGTAGTTCCGCGGATAGCCGCCCGGGATTTCGCCGGCCCGCGCGATATGCTCGACCGCCTCGTCCCACTTGCCCTGGCCGGCAGTCGCGGCACCGCGCCAGAGCTCGGCCTCGGAGAAGCCGTTCAGGGCCGCGTCGTCCAGATATTCCTCGGCCTCGGCGTTGCGGCCGAGCATGAAGCTGGCGGCCCCGCGCAGCGCCTTAACATCCGGACGGTTCGCCAGATCCTCGTCCGACTGGGCGATGGTCCGCAGCAGGCCGATGGCTTCCGCCGCCAGCCCGCGGGCGAAGTAGAACTGGGCGAGCTCCAGCCGAGGCCCGTTGCGCGAGATGCTGGTCGCCTCGGAAATGCGGAGTTGGAGCGCCTGGCGCTGGTTCAGGAAATCGGCGTCCGAGCCCAGGCGCCAGTTCGCCATGTCGAAGATCCGTCCCGGCGGCAGACCGGCGGTGAGCCCCTCGAACCGCCCGCCGGTGTAGACGTCGTCGGCCGAACGCGGCGCCGGGCCGGACAGAACCATGCCGGCCTCGCGGGTGATGGCGATCCCGTCGGGCAGCACGCGGACCGCGATGTCCGACCGGTTCGGCCGCACCACCACGCCCTGCAGCGATCCGAGGATCTCCATGTCGGGATACCGGCGATTGCCGTCGATACCGCGGGACAGCGGGGTGATCGGGATCAGGAAGAGGCTGTCGCCCACCTCGGGATCGTTGACCACCATCGGATCGCCCACGCCCTCGACCGGGATGAACAGCCGCGGCCCCTGGGGGCTGACCATCTGGGCGTCGATGCGGAGCGGGACGTCCGGCCGGGAAAGCTGCGGCTGCAGGTCGAGCACCCAGGCGCTCCCATCGCGCCACACCCGCGGATTGACGCCCTCGACGACCGGAATCCGAACCACCGATCCGGTCGAGGCGGGGACCTGCTGCGGTTCCCCCACGATCTCGTTCGTCAGCCCGGCCAGCTGGCTCGTATCGATGGTAACGGCGCGGTCGAACCCGACCCAGACATACCCCGCCCGCGGAAATACGACGGCGGCGGTCTCGTCTTCGAACGCGAAGCGCAGGGAAATGGCATCGGCATTGTTCAGCCGGGTGATGGCCAGCGGCGGGCCGGCGATCGGGGGCATCGCCGCCGCGGGCGCCATGTCCAGGCGCGTCGCGTCGTCCAGGGCGGTCTCGTTCCCGGCCTGGGCAGCCGGAACCGTCGAGCGGACATCCGGAAGATTGGTGACGGCGCCAGTCGGCTCGGAGCTCAGGGAGCCTTCCGGCGGCGGGGCCGTCGCGCTGCGGACGTTGTTCTGGGATGCGATCTCGGGCGTGGCCGGGACGGGTGCCGCGGCCGGAGCCGGCGCCTCGCCGGGATTGGCGCCCTGGGCTGCCGGAATTTCCGCCTGGGCCGATCCGCGCGCGGCCGGCACACCGTCGGCCGAGGGCGCCCGCTGAGCCTCGGCAGTCGGGGCAGGAACCGGGGCCGGCTGGGAACCCGCCGGGGGGACCGTGATCCCGCTCCCGTCGCGCATCACATCCACGACGACCTTCGGCCCGGACTGGAAGGCCTTGATCGAGCGGCCATCGGGCACGGGCAGCGTGACGGCGAGGCCGGTGCTCGACGGCATGCTCGCCACGCCCCGCAGCGGCTCGGGCAGCCGGCGACGCAGGGCGTCGTCGTCGATCCGCCCCGGGCGGGCGAACAGGATGCGGGCTGCGCCGGCCTGCGGCTCGACCTCGAAATCCACCGGCGCCGGCCAATCGAAGACGATGCGGTCGTAGTTGGGATGCTGTCCGGTGCGCGTCGGAATCAGCGGACCGGCTTCGGCGGCAGGGGGCTGGGGCGCAGGGGCCTGGGCCGCAGGGGCTTGAGGCGCAGGGGCCGCGGCCTGGGCTGGCGGCGGGGCGGCGGCCGGGGCCGGCGGCGGTGCCGCCTGTTGAGGGGCGGCCGGCGCGGGTTGACTGGGCGCCAGGGGGGCCGGCGCGCTGGTCCGGTCGGACAGATCGATGACGATCCGGTTGCCGTCGCGGGTGGTGCGCAGACGGTGGTTGCCGGTCAGTTCGATCACCGCGCTGCGGCCGTCGCTGCCGATCCTTCCGCCGGAGATGAACCGGCCAAGCCCGCCGGCCGCGGCGGCGATGTCCCCTTCGATCGGCTGCGAGAACCGGATCACCAGGGAATCGCCGAATCGTTCGGCGGAATAGTCGACCGAGCGCGGCCAGTCGAACACCAGCCGCTCCGATGTCGGCGTGGAACCGCCGCTGACCTGCACCGGCACCGCCAGGGCGGGGCCGGCCAGCCACAGCAGCAGGACGGCGAGCAGAGAGACGGTGCGGAGAACGGCGCGGGTCATGGCGCGCGCTCCGGAAAGATCACCACGTCGACCCGGCGGGCCAGCGCGTAGCGGCGGGCCATCTCCAGGGTCGGCGCCACGTCGCTGAACCGGCTGGCGCCGCGTCCCTCGACCGTCGGCTGGCGGGGATACCCGGTCTGCATCAGCCGGGTCGCCACTGCATCCGCGCGGGCCAGGGAAATCTCCCAATTCGAGGCATAGCGCCCGCCGCCGGTCATCGGCTGCGGATCGGCATGGCCGACCACGTCGATCCGGTTTGGCAGGGTGGCCAGTGCGGTCGACAGAATGCCCACGGCACTGCGGGCGTCCCGTGTCAGCTCGGCGGCGCCGACGGCGAAGAGCAGGTCCGCCGGCAGGGCGATGACCAGTTGATCCCCGGCGCGGGCGATCATGGCCTGGCTCAGCACCGGGTCCGCCGCCATCTTTGCCTCGAGAACCGGTTCCAGATAGCCGAGCGAGAAGCCGCGACGGGTCCGTTCCGCCGACACGCTGAGTTCCACCGGCGGCGTTTCCTTCACCGCCGACACCTCGCGGCCGAGCACGAGAGCCATGGCGCCGGCGGCATTTTCGAAGCTGGGCGTGTCGACCGTCGTCATGGCGAAGCGCAGCACGAAGAACGCCAGCATCAGCGACACCAGATCGACCAGCGTCACCATCCAGCTCGCGCCGCCGCCGTATTTGCGTCCTGCCCGGCGGCCGAGCTTGCGCTCGCCGCGGCGGACCATCGTCCGGACATGGGACAGCTCGACGGTCACGATGCCCCGCCCCCGAGCTCCGGTCCGTACGCGCCTGCCGGCCGCGTGCGGAAGATCAGGCGCACGACCTCCGGATCGAACGGCTCCAGCCCGGCGGACAGGATCGCCGGATCGACCTCATGATCGGCGAAGACGCGGACAGTCTCGCTGGCGCGGAAGACGAGCTGATCCCGGTCGCGCTGCGGCGCCGATTCCGACGCGCCGTAGAGAATCTGCAGCTCCAGAACGCTGCCCGCCGGCGGATTGTTCAGAATCGGGGCCAGACGGCCGGCGAGCCGCTCCATCACCGGAGTCACGCCGCCTGCGGCCGGGGCGTAGACCTGCCGGGCCGGGATCGAGACGAAAATCGGATTGCCGTCGGCTTCGACCTGGACTTCGACGGCCGGCAGCACCTCCCGGAAGACGGTGCCCAACGCGGAGCGAACGGATTCGCCGATCACCCTGCCGGGCTCGGCGTCCAGCAGATCCTCGGCGATGTCCGAGCGTACGGCCGACGGGAAAGCGCGCTTCACGCTCTCCATGACCCGGTCGCTGCGCCCTTCCTCGACCGTGGAAATGGCATTGAGCATGATGAAGAAGGCCAGCAGCAACAGAAACAGGCTGAGGAACAGCGGCTGGCTGCTGCCCTTGTCGGGGTCCCGTCGCTCTGCCCGGCTGAATGTCATTCGCGCCTAATCGAGGTTATCGAACAGCGCGTCGACCTCCGCTTGGCTCGTGGCCGCTCCCGGCAACTGTGGACCGTTGAGCAACCCGCTCTCCGAAGCCGACCCGTTCCCTCTTTTTTCGTCTATTTCCCGCGCTTTGTCACGTTTTGTTTCGAGCGCAGGTGCAGTCGAGGAGTCGAGCAGGGTCACGGCCTCGCGGATCGCGCTGAGACGCTGCCCCACAATGTCGCGCATCGCGGACGCCTCGAAGATGGATCCGGTGGCGGCGAAAATAGCCTCGCCGACGGCACCGCCGGCGGATTCACCGGTGTCCATCAGCATTTCCGCGGCTTCCAGTACCCGGTCGAACGCGTCCTGAAGCTCGCCGTCGGCGGCCGCGATCTCCGACAGAGCGCGTGCCAACGCGCTGTCGGCTTCGACCCCGGACTTCACCCCGCCCCGCCCGGTCGCATACTCAGAACTCGCCGATGACCGCGGTCATCTTGGTCTTGAGCGTGGCGGCGTTGAACGGCTTCACGATGTAGTTGTTCACGCCCGCCTTCTTGGCGGCGATCACGTTCTCGGTCTTGCTTTCGGCGGTGACCATGATGAACGGCGTGGACTTCAGCTTGGCGTCGGTACGCACTTCCTTGAGGAGCTGTAGGCCGGTCATCGGTTCCATATTCCAGTCGGAGATGACCAGACCGAAATCGCCGCGACGCAGCTTCTGCAGGGCCGTCGCCCCATCGGACGCTTCATCGACATTCGCGAAACCCAGTTGGCGCAGCAAATTTCGAATGATCCTCAACATCGTCTTGTAGTCGTCGACGATGAGAATCGACATGTTCATATCAACCGCCATAACCCGTCTCCTCAAGTCACTGATGCCCGCCCAAAGATGCGCGGGCGCCGCCGAATTCGGCACAACGTATGCCAGGGGGGTTAAAACCTTGTAAACGAGATTAGTGATTTAGCCGCCGTAATTTAGACACCGACACCTGTGGAGGCGGTGGCGCCGAAGCCCACTCGCCGATTCAGTTGATATCCGGCATCTTTCGTCGCTCCGCGATGCGCGCCGTCACCTCTTTCGCCCGCTCCGGCGTCATCGCCGCCAGTACCGGCGCTGTCTTCGACGCCTTCATCCGCTCGATTACCTGCAGCAGGATATCCATGTCGAGAGCATCGAAAATCTTCGCCGCGTCCTTCGCCTTCATTGTCTCATAGATCTTTACGAGACTGGCAAGCTGTTCTTCTTCCTGCTTGTCGTACTTGCGGATCAGGTCTTCGATTTCGGCCTTGATGCCGTTCAGTTCTCCGATCTTCTGATCGATGCGGTGTTCAGCCGCGGCGAGCAGCCCTTCGCGCTGAACGATCGTCTGCTCGCGCGCCTCCAACTCCTGCCGGCGATCGGCCAGGCTCTGCAGCAGCTCGATCTGCGATTTTCCGAGGTTGAACGGGTCGACCTTCTCTCCGGAGCCGGTGGAGTCGGCCTGGGCAAGCTGCATGATCGGACGCGACGCCTCGGGCGAGTCGGCGGTCACCACCGGTCCTGTCGGCGCGTCGATCGGACCCTGGGCCTCCGGCGCGGCGGCGCTGGCGACGGTTCCGATGGTGATGGATTTCACCAGCGTGTCCCGCCGCTCCCACAGATCGGCAACCTTGACCGACAGCACGAGCGCCGCGGCGAACGCGGTCAGCGGCAGGATCCGCAGCGCGGCGCCGCCCCGTTTCGCCGCCTTTGCCGGCTTGGCGTCCGGGCCGGGTTTCCCACCCTGCCCGTCCCGCTGCTGCTGTTGCTGCTGTGCGGCGCGTATGGCCGCCGCCGCAGCGCGGCCGCGTGCCAGCCGCTCGGCGTTCGGGGTCGCCGCACGGGCGGCCACCGGGGCGTGGGTCCGGCCGAGTTTGGCTTCGTCGTCCTGCGGGGGCGGAGCCGCCCGTCGTCCCATCCGGTCGTAGCTCATCTCAGCGTACATTCCTCAAAGCGTTCATCAGATCGCGCTCCGCCTGGGAGCGCGCGCCGTCGTCCGGGGCCGCCTCGGGCTGCGGAGCCGGCGCCGGTGCGGCGCGTCTGGCCGGCTTGCGGACGGGCCCCGGGGTGGCCGGAGCCTCCTCGCGCACCTTGCCGCTGGTCGCCCCGGCGAGCCGTTCGGCGGATCCGTCCGCCCGCTCGATCAGGAACAGGAGCTCGTCGCGCAGCGCCTGCGCCTTGATCATCGGATCGTTGAGCATCGCCTGGGCCTGCTCGGCGGTCTGCCGAATGCCCTTCAGGCTGGCATCGGCCTTGGCCGTCGCCTGGCTCATTCGATCCAGAAAGGTCTCCAGACCTTCCTTTTCGGATCGGAGCATGGCCAGTCGCCGATGCAGGACCATGGCGTAGACGATGGTCGCCAGAAGAAGAAAGATGAGCAAGATATCGAGGATCAGCGCCAAGTTCATTTACGCCCCCTCATCTCGTGTTCCCGTCATCAGTCCTCTATCCTCCGGCCGGCCGGAACGCGGCGACGCTACCGTGCCGGCCCGCCTCACATCTTGCGCAGTCGATGGCTGATCCGCACCGCGATGTTGCCGCCCTTGCGCCCCATCTTACCATTGAACAGCGAGACATTCCCGCATCGCATGTCGATGGTCGAATTCGGCATCGCGTTCAGCAGGATCCGGCTCCCCGGCTTCAGATTCAGCACGTCGTTCAGCGGCATGACGATCTCGTCGAGCACGGCGTCCAGCTCGACATCGGTATTCCAGAGTTCGTTCGCCAGGTGAGTTTCCCAGATCGAGTCACGGCCGAACTTTTCGCCCATGAACATCTGCAGCAGCAGTTCGCGCACCGGCTCCAGCGTCGCATAGGGCAGCATCAGTTCCAGGCGCCCGCCGCGGTCTTCCATGTCGATGCGCAGTCGCGCCAGCACCGCCGCGTTGGCGGGTCGGGCGATGGTCGCGAAGCGCGGGTTGGTCTCCAGCCGGTCGAAACGGAAAGTGACCGGGCTCAGCGGGTCGAAGGCGGCGGACAGGTCGCTCAGGACCACGTTCACCATCCGCTCGACCAGATTGCGTTCGATCGTGGTGTACGGCCGGCCCTCGATACGCATCGCCGCGGTGCCGCGCCGACCGCCGAGCAGCACGTCGACGATCGAGTAGATCAGCGCGCTGTCGACCACCAGCAGACCGTAGTTGTCCCATTCCTCGGCCTTGAAGACCGAGAGCATGGCCGGCAACGGGATCGAGTTCAGATAGTCGCCGAACCGGATGGAGGTGATGTTGTCGAGCGAGACTTCGACGTTGTCGGAGGTGAAGTTTCGCAGGCTGGTCGACATCATGCGCACGAGGCGGTCGAACACGACCTCGAGCATCGGCAGGCGTTCGTAGGAAACGAGGGCCGAGTTGACGATGGCATGAATGCCCGACGTGTCGCTTTCGCCGCCGGCGGTCTCGTCGAAGCCGAGAAGGCTGTCGATTTCGTCCTGGTTTAGGACACGCGCAGCACCGACATCCTCGTCGTCTTCATCGCCCATCGCCTCCCATTCGGCGGCGAGATCGTCATCGGTTGCCATCAGCCCAGCCTCATCTCTTTCCGGCTCGTCTGCCTCTTGCCGATCCCGGAGAAAACCCCTCGGGACCGGGGGGTGCGCTCCGCCCTACTGGACAAGCATTTCCTTAAACAGCACGTCGCGTACCCGCACGGGACGGGCGGCGAGATTGACCCGCCGCAACAGTTCCTCGCGCAGCCGGTACATGCCGGCCGATCCGTTCAGATCGTCCACCCGCAATTCGCGCAGATAGACCTGGAAGTTGTCGACGATGCGCGGCAGCACCTCGTTGATGCGGTCGGTATCCTGCGGACCTTCCAGCTCCAGCGCGATCTTGATCTTCAGGAAGGTGGATTTCCGGCCGTTCGTGTTCAGGTTCACGATCAGGTCCGGAACCTCGAAGAAGAACGCCCGGGTCTCCTGTGGCGGCGGAGGAGCGGCGGGCGCCGCCTCGCCCTCGACAGCCGCCTCGGCCGGCGGGGGCTCGCTCCCCCCGAACAGTCCCAGCATGAACGCCGCACCGACACCGCCGCCGACCAGGAACAGAACGATCACCGCCGCGAAGATGATCAATCGCTTGCCGCTGACGCGCTTCTTTTCCGGGCCGTCGCCGGCACCGTCCATATCGTCGAGGGCTTCTTCAGCCATCAGACACTCCCTCGGGCCGATCCGTCGGGCCCTGGTCCTCGCCGGCCCCGCCGACATTCGCCGGGGGGACCGGCATATCCTGCCGCCACACACACCGTGCCGCGACATCGCCCGCCCGACCGGCCTGTGCAAGCACAATGCCGACTCACCCTGATTCTACAGAATTGACGGCCCGGGTTAAAGGCCGGTGCATTCCGGCCCTCCAACGAGTCGAGCCGGAGGGTCCGACCCGGGTCCCGGCGGTTGGCACGGAGCCTGCATAGACGGTTTCCGAGATCGGGAGGCATGACCTTCCGGCCAGCAGACAAGAGCCCGAAACGGGCCTGCGAACTGAAGGAGAGTGTGATGGAGAACTCGATCTATATCGGCCTGTCCCGCCAGGCGGCGCTGCGCCGGCAGATGAGCCAGGTCGCGAACAACATCGCGAACATGAACACCACCGGCTTCAAGCGCGAGCTGATGATCTATCAGGCCTACGAGGAGAAGATCCCGTTCGCCCAGACCAACGACTTCGTGATCGACAAGGGCACGGCGACCGACCACCAGCCGGGCCCGATGCGGAAGACCGGCAATACCTTCGATCTGGCGATCGACGGTCCGGGCTATTTCCAGGTCGATGACGGCACCGGCACCTACTACACCCGCAACGGCACCTTCGCCCTGGACGAGTTCAACCAGTTGGTCACCAACCAGGGCCATCTGGTGCTGAACGCCGCCGGCGAGCCGATCTTCGTCCCCCGTTCGGACGAGAAGATCATCATCGAGACCGACGGCAGCGTGAAGCTGGGCGACGAAGTCTACGGCCGGATCGCCGTCGTCGAGTTCGACAATCCGATCGCGCTGAAGAAGGTCCGCGACACCCTGTTCAAGACCGACGAGCTGCCGCGACCGGCGGACAACAGCGACGTCCAGCAGGGCCTGATCGAATCCTCCAACGTGAACCCGATCGCCGAGCTGACGACCATGATCGAGGTCAGCCGCATGTACGAGGCGGTCAAGAACCTGATCTCGACCGAAAGCGACCGCGAACAGCAGGCGATCCAGCGTTTGGCACGCCCTGTGCAAGGTAGCGCCTAACCGAATTGAGGGGTGATCGGCCGCGTCAGGCGCCGCCCCGCACCAGACGAGACAGGACCCGACGCGGTCATCCAGGGAGTAGAGTTATGCAGTCGCTGAATATCGCCGCTACCGGCATGAACGCGCAGCAGATGAACGTCGAGGTCATCTCGAACAACATCTCGAACATGAACACCACCGGCTTCAAACGCCAGCGCGTGGAGTTCCAGGACCTGATCTACCAGGATCAGCGCCGGGTGGGTACGGCCTCCTCCGACGCCGGCACGGTGGTTCCCTCGGGCATTCAGCTCGGTCTCGGCGTGAAGACCGCCGCCACCTACCGGGTGAACGAGCAGGGCGCGCTGATCCTCACGGACAACCAGTTCGACCTGTCGATCCGCGGCGAAGGCTACTTCCAGATCACCATGCCGAACGGCAACACCGCCTTTACCCGGGCCGGGTCGTTCCAGCTCGACCAGAACGGCACGCTGGTCACACCGGACGGCTATACCGTGCAGCCGGGTATCACCATTCCGGCCGACGCCCTGAACGTGACGATCAACGAGTCCGGCCAGGTTTTCGCCCAGATCGACGGCCAGGTCGCCGAGCAGAATGTCGGCCAGCTCCAGCTCGCCATCTTCCAGAACCCCGCCGGTCTGGAAAACATCGGCGGCAACCTGCTGCTCGAGACCGCCGCCTCGGGCGCCCCGGGCGCCGGCGCGCCGGGCGCCGCCGGCTTCGGCCGCCTGCAGCAGGGCTTCCTGGAATCCTCGAACGTCGATCCGGTGCAGGAGATCACCAACCTGATCACCGCCCAGCGCGCCTACGAGCTGAACTCCAAGGTCATCGAGACCTCCGACCAGATGATGTCGACGGTCAACAACGTCCGCTAACGACGTCTGACGCCCCTCTTTGAGCATGCGGTCTCCAAACGACGGAGACCGGGACGACGGGAGAAACCCCATGATCCGGATGCGCTACGCCCTCACCCACCTGACCCTCGCCGCCACGCTGGCGGCCGGTCTCGGCCTCGGCCTGCCGGTCGTCGGCAACGCCGCCGGCAACCAGGGCGGCCAGACTGGGCAGGCCCTGCAGGGTGGGCAGAACCTGCCGCTGATCCTGAACGACCGGATCACCCTGGATCATGACGAGCTGATGCTCTCCGACATCTTCGCCAACCTGCCGGAGGGCATCGACCAGCGGATCTCCGAGGCACCCGCCCCCGGCGAACGCATGGTCCTCGGCGCCCGGCAGATCTGGCAGTACGCCCAGGCCTTCGGTCTGAACTGGCGGCCGGAGCGTTCGAAGATCGCCATCGTCGTGACCCGGGCCAGCCTGGAAGTCCCGATGGAGGCGATCGCCGACACCATCGCCCAGCGGCTCGCCGCCGAACATGTGGAGGACGAGTTCGATCTCGACATGTTCAGCCGCGCCTCCAACATTTTCATCGCCGCCAGCGAGCCGATGCAGATCGACATCCGCTCGCTCAGCTACGATCCGCGCAGCAAGCGCTTCGACGCGACGGTCAGCGCCAATGACGGCCGCATGACCCAGATCAGCGGCAAGGTCGTGGCGATGGTGCAGATCCCGGTCCTTCGGCGCCACGCCATGCCGGGTCAGGTGATCACCGAGGAGATGGTGTCCTGGGAGCGGGTGGCGGCCAGACAGGCCAGCGTCACCACCGTGACCCGGCAGGAAGACATCATCGGCCAGACCGCGCGCCGTCCGCTGACCGCCGGGGTCCCGGTGCGCCTCACCGACCTGAAGCCGAACCTCATGGTCACCAAGGGCGATCTGATCACCCTGACCGTGCGGACCGGCACGATGACCCTGACCGCCCGCGGCAAGGCGATGGAATCCGGCACGCGGGGCGCCGTCATCCGGGTGACCAACACCCAGAGCCAGAAGGTGGTCGAGGCCCGCATCATCGGTCCGGACATGGCGGTCGTCGAGCCGGCCTCGCTCAACAATCTCGCCGCGCTGAACGGCTGAGCCGCGGCGCCGCGAACCAGACCGTGTTTGGCACGGCTTTTGATACCCGGGTGCAGAAGCGCCCCTTGGAGGATGAAGAAATGACCCGCCTGTCCTCGCCCATCCGGATCCGTCCGCTGCTCGGCATCGCCGCCGCCGCGGTCCTGCTGTCCGGCTGCAACGCGATCGACCGCCTGTCCAACCTGGGCCAGGCACCGGAAATGTCGCGGATCCAGGATCCGACCCAGTCGGCGGGCTACCAGCCGATCAGCATGCCGATGCCGGCACCGGTTGTGGCCACCCGACAGGCCAACTCCCTTTGGCAGGAAGGCAGCCGCGCCTTCTTCAAGGATCAGCGCGCCAGCGATATCGGCGACATCATCACCGTCGTGGTCCAGATCAACGACGAGGCCGCGGTCACGAACACCACGACCCGGACCCGCGCCAACAGCGAGGGCGCCAGCCTGGGCGGCCTGTTCGGCTATGAGGGCTCCCTCGGCCAGGTCTTCCCCGAGGCGGTGACCGGCGAGAACCTCGTCGATCTCGGCTCCAACTCCAGCAATGTCGGCAGCGGCGAGGTCGACCGCGAGGAAGAGATCAATATCCGCATCGCCGCGGTGATCACGCAGAAACTGCCGAACGGCAATCTTGTCCTCTACGGCCGGCAGGAAGTGCGCGTGAACTTCGAAGTGCGCGAGATCGTGGTGGGCGGCGTGATCCGCGCGGCCGACATCACCTCCAGGAACACGATCAGCTACGACCAGATGGCGGAGGCCCGTATCGCCTACGGCGGCCGCGGCCAGCTCACCGACGTCCAGCAGCCGCGCTACGGCAGCCAGGTGCTCGACATCATCATGCCGTTCTGATCCCGAACGATATCCGCCGGCGGCGACGGCCGCCGGGCCCGAACGCAGAAGGCCGCCCCGAAGGGCGGCCTTCTTTGTCGTACGCATCGGAATCCGCCAAGGCGATCCCGTTTAGTCGTCGCGGTGGGTCCGCTCCATGCGTTCGTGGCGCTCCTGCGCCTCAAGGCTCAGCGTTGCGATCGGCCGTGCCTCCAGCCGGCGCAGGCTGATCGGCTCGTCGGTCTCCTCGCAGTACCCGTAGGTACCGTCCTCGATCCGCTTCAACGCCGCTTCGATCTTGCTGATCAGTTTGCGCTCGCGATCTCGGGTCCGGAGTTCGATCGAGTGCTCAGTCTCCAGCGAGGCCCGGTCCGCCATGTCCGGCTGCTGCAGGTTCTGTTCTGTCAGGTTGCTCAGGGTTTCACCGGCCTCCTTCACGAGGTCGGCTTTCCAACGCAGCAGCTTTTGGCGGAAATACTCAAGCTGCTTCGGATTCATGAACTCCTCTTCATCCGACGGCTGATAGTCCGGCGGCAAGGTAACGCTCATCCGAAATCCTCCACGCGTCTGCGATCGCGGCCGGCCCTTCCGAAAGAGCCCGTCGAACGGGGCATCTCCTTCCGGAACCAGCAGATATCGCCGATGGCCGGTGCCTATGCGCCGGTACCGCCGACAGCGACGCGCGTCGGGTTACACGCTTCGACCCAGTTTCGCAAGCTCGACTCGTGCGCGGAGTTCGATGTCGTCGAGGATTTCGGAAAGGCGGGGATCGTCAATCTCCTCGCGCTGCTGGCGCGCCGCCATCGCGAGGTCGTGGAGACGGTCGGTCGGGACCATTCCCATCAGCAAACCGTCGCGCAGATCCTCCAGGCGCGACAGCATGAGCTCGGCCCGTTCCTTGGCCTTGCGCGCATTGCCCTCGCGGTCGCCGACCGACTGCAGGGCAAAGACGGAATCGACCGAGGACGTCGGCGCCGGACCGCTGGCCCGCTCCGGCCCGTCGGTCTCCGAGATCATGTCGGCGAAAGCCGCGCCACCGGTCGATGACGACTTCTTCGTGCGCTTCGCCTGGGAAACGCCGCCGACCTTGGTGGGATCAACCTTCATGAAAAGCCTCAATTGCCTTGGCGGTCGCGACGCAGCCCTGGCCCATATCCTGCAATTCTTTCCCCGTCAGAGCAAATACGGGTGTCGCAGCCGACTGGCGGACCGCATCACCACCGATCGCCTCCCTTATATCACGACCACGGCCGCCAGACGAACCGGCGTCATTCCGGGGATCGGAGGCCCCGTCTCCCGGTTGGCACGAAACTCGCATAGGCTATGACAAGCCGGAGAACCCGGCAGAAATGGTACTCGAGCCAAGACGCGCGAAACGCGGGGATAGAGACGATGACGCTGACACGCTTCCTGAAAGGCATCGCGACCGGGCTTGCAGCCCTGGTCCTCACGGCCACCGCCGCGGGTGCGCAGACGCGAATCAAGGACATCGTCGATTTCGAAGGCGTTCGCGAGAACATGCTGATCGGCTACGGCCTCGTGGTCGGCCTGAACGGCAGCGGCGACTCCCTGAGCTCGGCAATCTTTACCCGCGAGAGCCTGGTCGGCATGCTCGAGCGTCTCGGCGTGAACGCCCGCGACGCCAGCCTGAAGACCGACAACGTGGCCGCGGTCATGGTCACCGCCACCTTGCCGCCCTTCTCCACCCAGGGCACCCGGATCGACGTCACCATCTCGGCGATCGGCGATGCCGACGACCTGCTCGGCGGTACCCTTCTGGTGACGCCGCTGGTCGGTGCCGACGGCGAGGTCTATGCCGTCGCCCAGGGGCCGGTCGCCACCGGCGCCTTCTCCGCCCAGGGTGCCGCCGCCTCGGTCAGCCGCGGCGTGCCCACGGGCGGTCGCATCGCCAACGGCGCCATCGTCGAGCGCGAGATCGACTTCAAGCTGAACATGATGGAGACGGTCCGGATCGCCCTGCGGAACCCGGATTTCACCACCTCCCGGCGCATCGCCCAGGCGATCAACGCCTTCGTCGGCGGCCCGATCGCCCAGTCCGTGGACAGCGGCACGGTGCGGATGCTGGTGCCCGACGCCTACCGCAACAACGCGGTCGCGCTGATCACCGACATCGAGCAGCTCCGCGTCACCCCGGACAACATCGCCAAGGTGGTGATCGACGAGCAGACCGGCGTGATCGTGATGGGCGAGAATGTCCGCATCAACACCGTCGCCATCGCCCAGGGCAACCTGACGATCCGCATCACCGAGACCCCGCAGGTCAGCCAGCCCCAGCCGTTCAGCCAGACCGGCGAGACGGTGGAAGTGCCGCGCACCCAGATCGAGATCGACGACGACAGCGACAACCGGCTCACGGTGCTGCCGACCACGGTCACCCTGCAGGAACTGGTCGACGGCCTGAACGCCCTCGGCGTGGGCCCCCGCGACATGATCTCGATCCTGCAGGCGATCAAGGCTTCCGGCGCCCTGCAAGCCGAACTCGAAGTGCTCTGAGGGAGGACCGACCGATGACCGCGACCCTTTCCATGGCCAATCTGGGCACCGCCGACCTGGCGATGGCCCGCGGCCGGAGCGCCACGGCGAACACCGCCGCCGAGATCCAGGCCGCCGCCCGCGCCAAGGACAAGCAGGCCGTGCGCGCCACCGCCGAGAAGTTCGAGGCCCAGTTCCTGTCCCAGATGATGGGTCACATGTTCAAGGGCATCACCGGCGACAGCGTCATGGGCGGCGGGCACGCCGAAGAAATGTGGCGCGACTTTTATGTCGAAGAAGTCACCAAGACCTTTGCCACGCGGGGCGGTATCGGCCTCGCGGACACAATCGAGAAGCAGCTGCTGCAGCTGCAGGAGGCCGTGTGATGGACCCTCGCGAACTGATCCAGCATTTCGTGGAATCGATGACCCAGCTCATGGCGCTGATGCGTCAGGAGACCGACCTGGTCCGCAACAAGCGGTACGATCAGGTGGAGAAGATCCAGCGGCACAAGATCAAGCTGAGCCAGGCCTTCGAGATCCACCAGCGGGCGATCAAGCAGAACCTGAGCGCGGTCGAGACCCTGTCCAGCGAGGAGCGCTCCGAGCTCCGCTCGCTGTACCAGGTGTTCCGCGAGACGCTCTCGGAGAACATGCTGGCCCTGAAGGCCGCCCAGGACGCCACCGACAAGATGGTCAACCTGATCATCAGCGGCGTGCGAAAGGCCCGGGGCCTGCCCGACGCGGCACCCGTGCAGACCGGTCGCAAGGGCGCCATCAAGCGCGGGTACGGCGCCTATGCCACGGCCGGCGGGTCCGGCCAGCTCATGAGCCGCACTCTGTAGGAAACCGTCTCAGGCACGCGGGCCGGCAATATCTGCCCGGCCCGTTCGTCTCCGATCTCGGTGCCCGGTGCGGGCCTAGATCCGATTAAAGCTCAGAGAGATAGCGCGCGTTGTCGGGCGCAAGCTCGCGCACCCGCGCGCGCGACAGCTCGGCAAGATCTGCCTCCCCGGACAACTCGTGGATCTTCGCCATGGCGAAGTGCCCGTCGATGCTCTGGGGATCGATCTCCACCGACCGCAGGGCGGCCTTGCGGGCGTCGTCCAGGTTGCCGTTCTGCGCCTTCAGCCAGGCGAGCCCGCCCAGCAGGGCCGGATCGTCCGGATTGCCGGCCAGCGCCCGCTCGAACTCGGCCTGCGCTTCCTGGACCTTGCCCATCTGGCCCAGGCAGTTCGCCAGTTTCCCGCGGAAGGCGGTCACCTGCGGGGCCCGTTCGATCGCTGCGCGGAAACACTCCTCGGCCTGATCCAGTTCGCCCAGATCCACGAAGGCCTCGCCGAGCTGATACAGGCCGTTGACGTTGTCGGGATTGGCTTCGACCGCCTTGACCAGAAACTGGACGGCATCGACGCCTTCGCCGAGTTCCCGTCCCACGATACCGCGCCAGACCAGGATCTCCGACGCGTTCGGATCGATCTCTATCGCCCGATCGAGGCTTGCCGCCGCGCCCGCCAGATTGTCCCGGCCGCGTTGGGTCAGGGCCAAGTTGAAATGCGCTTCCAGATACTCGGGATCGAGAGACAGAGCCTTGCCGAACTGGTTTTCGGCCGCATCGAGATCGCCGAGCTTCAGTTCGGCCGTCCCGATATGGTTCGGATAGGCCGCGTTGGCGGGGTCGATTTCCGCGGCGACCTGCAGCAACCCCTTCGCGCCCTCGAACTCGCCGCATTGCAGGCAGAGCAGCCCGGCGAGATGCAGAGCGCGTTCGTGTTGCGGATCGGCGTTGAGAATTTCGACATAGAGGTCCCGGGCCTGCTCGAACTCGCCCATCTCATGGTGGCGGACTGCGGCGACGAGTTTCGGCTGCAGGTCATCGACAACGGTCATGCAGGACTACTCCGCCACGGATGGATACCAGTTTCCGTCAACGTACCACATATTGTGAACGCCGGGCACGCGATGAAAACCAACGATTTGATGGGGAAAACGCTGTTCGGCGATATCAGGCGACCAGGTCGATCGACACGCGGCCCGCAGGCGGTTGGGATGGCGTGCCGGTAATGCTGGAAGCGGCGCCGTCGGCGGAGGTCGCTTCGGTCTGCGTGTTGTCGGAGGCCGACGCCTCGGCATCGCGGATGGCCTGGGTGACCGGGCCGCCGATCGTCGGGGCGGGCGGGCCCGACGGTTCCTCAATCGCCTGGTCGTCGCCGGCGGGAGCCGGTTCCGGCAGCACGAAGGGACGGGCAGATGGGTCGCGGCGATACCGTTCCACCACGGACTCGGCCGGAAACTGCTGGGTGACGTCGCCGGACTCGGTATCGCGAACCTGGAAGATCACCGTGAGAGAGCGGGAGTCGAAGGTCAGGAAAGGGCTGACATAGAACTGGCCGGAGGCCGTCGTCTGCACTGTTTCCGCGGCGGCGCCACCGGAAGCGGCAGCCTGGGCTTGAACTGACTGGGATTGAGTAGTCTGGGCTTGATCGGCTACCGAACTGCGCGCCGTGGCCGAAGCGGAGTCAAACGCCCCCGACCGCGGCTCCGCGGCCGCGCGGGGTGATCCTGTTACGCTTCGTATGTCCACGGGCTCCTCCGTTCTGGAGCGATGCCATACTTCCTACAGTCATACAGGATATAATAATTCCCTGACGTCCTGCAAGCCGCACGCATGCCAGCCGAAAATAGCCCGAGTCACGATCGGTGTTAGTCCGTGGGTGGAAGAGTCGATCAGATGAACTTCGTAAGGGTCAGGTTCCGCAGCACGGCCGTGGTCTGGAACGACGCTTCAAGCTGCGCCTGCAGCGTCTGGAACTCGGCGACCGCCTCGTAGGGATCGACATCCTCGATATTGCCGATCTGGGTTTCCAGCAGCAGGATGCTTTCCTTGTGGGCGTTCGACCGGTTGAGCATTTCGCTGCCGACAACGCCGTTCTGGCCGACCATGTCGTTCATCAGGTCGAGCGCGGCCTCGACCTTGCCGAGCCCCCAGTTGACCAGGTTCCGATACTCGGCGTCGTCGCCCGCGGCAAACGTCGTGTTGGAGAATGCGTAGAGGACGTCGAAGACTTCCTCGAAGGTCGCACTGTCGTTCGCCAGTTCCCCGTAGGTCAGATCCACGCCCTGATCGACCCGCACGGACAGGGATCCCGGGGCCGGCGTCGTCACGTTGGTCCAGTTGGCGTCCACGTCGAAGAAGGCTTCCGCCGCCGCGATGATGCCGGCGGCGCCGCCGGCCAGCGCCGGCTGGGCATAGGCACCCTGCGTGGTCGCCGGATCGATGATCGGCTGGGTGTCGGTGTCGGTTCCGTTGAACAGATACTTGCCGTCGGTCGTCTGGTTCAGCAGGTTCGAGAACTGGTTGATCGCGGCAGTGGCGAAGGTCGAAAGGGCCAGGGAGGACTGCTCGAAGAGACCCTCGACCTGCTCGTAGAGCTGCTTGCGCAGATCCTCGGCGACCGTCGTCATCTGCTGCAGGCTCGCGTCGATCGTCTCGGTCTTCACCTTGGTGTTGTTGATGGAGTTGATATAGGACTCCATCGAGGTCCGCTGCTCCTTCAACGTGATGAGCAGGCGGGTGTCCTGTCCTTTGAGGCCGCTGTAAATCTGACTGCGTTTGCCCGTCGCGATCTGCTGCTGGGCATCGGCGATCCGGCGCTGAGTCGACGTGATCGAATTGTCGATCCGCAGGTTCTGGCTCAGGGTTGAAATTCGCATGGTCTAGCCCTCTCCGCGGTTATCGAATGACGGCCAGGAGCTCGTCGAGCGCGTCCTGCACCGACGACAGCACCCGTGCGGAAGCCGCAAACGCACTTTCGAGCTGGATGAGGCTGGCGAGTTCCTCGTCGACATTGACGCCGCTCTCGTCGCGCAGCCGCTCGTCCAGAAGGGTGCGAACCTGGCTCTGGAAGCCGAGCTGACTCTCGTAGTCGGCCTTCTGGTTCGCCTGATAGGAGACCAGATCCGCCGCGAACTCTTCGATCGTCGCGGCCCCGTTCAGGCCGTTGACCGCGACGAAGGTCTGGGCGGTGTCGAACATGTCGATGATTGCCAGGGCCAGCGAGTTGTCGCTCACGCCGCTGGCCGTGAAGGTGCCGCCGTTGCCGTCGCGCAGGATGGTCGGCGTCGCGGTGACCGTCGGGTTCACCTGGATCTGGGCGGAAAAGCCCTGATCGCCGCCCGGGATCGCGTTGCCGGCGTCCACGAACAGGTCGATGTTCGCCGTATTGCCGCCCACGGCGATGGTGTCGAACTGCTGGGCAAGCTCGAAGGCCAGCGAGTCGAGCTGGTCCTGAGCGAGCGGAAGGATGGTGTCGCGCAGCTCCAGCAGGCCGCCGATCTTGCCGCCGTTTATGCTGTTGTTGATCGAGAACGGCGCGTTGAACCCGTTGTCCAGGAAGATGCCGTTCAGGGCGACGTCCGGACCCACCGTGTTGGTCGGCGTGAAGGTCAGCGTCACCGCGGTCTGGTCGAGCAGGAAGTCGCTCGACCCGGTCATGATGGCAATGGTGCCGTCGGGCCGGTTGAACGTCTTGATGTCCATCTCTTCGGCGAGCTTGGTGACCCACCGGTCCCGCTCGTCCTCCAGATCCGCCGTCGACTCGCCGACCGCGCGGCGGGCGCCGATCTCGCCGTTCAGCTTCTCGATGTTGGAGAGCGCCTCGTTGGCGTTGGCGACCGACTCTTCGATGCGGGTATCCGCCTCCGCGCGCAGATCCTGGATCGCGCCGGACAGGGACTGGAAGGATTCGGCGACCGCGGTCGCAGCGCGCAGCACGTCGCTCTGGGCGGTGCCCGAATCCGGGTTGGTCGCCAAGACCTGGAACGACTTCTTCAGGTCGGTAATCTTTGCCGAGATCGACGCGCTGTCTTCCGGGCGGCCGAACTGCAGCTCAAGGCGCCCCAGAAAGTCGTCGATGACGGTCAATCCCTCCACGGTGGAGGTCTGGTTCCGCACGTCGGACTGAAGCTGGGAATTCACCAGCCGGGTGATCTGGTCCAGGCGAACGGTGCTGCTCTGCCCGTCGATGATCCGGGTGGACTGGGTCTGGGTCTTCTTGGTGTAGCCTTCGACATTCGCATTCGTGATGTTGCGCGATGCGATGTCGATCCCCGCCTGGGCCGCATTCAGACCGCTGGTCGCGGTGGTAAGGGCTGATAGGAGACTCATCACGCTACCTCAAGATGGATACCGGCAAAGACAAGCAAGAACTGTGCCGTCGCGGTATCGACCCCCGGTTATCCGGCCATCGACTGGGGCTCGGGTTTCAGACCCGCCATGATCTGGCGGTTGATCTCGATCAGATCGTCCAAGGGAGCGGTGTCGTCCGACATCACCAGCTTGGTTTCCTTCATGACCCAGAGCGCCAGGCTGGCGATCCCCCCCTTGAGCTGACGCGGCAGGGAGTTGTCCGGATCGTTCACGTCGGCCAGGAAGACGCCCCAGACCTTTTCGTTCTGCAGGATCCAGTTGTACTTCTCCTGCAGGGTCGCCCGACCGTCCCGGGCTTTCATAAGACCGCCGGTGACCTGCGCCAGGAGCCGATACTCCAGGTCGCGGCCGTTCTGAACGGCGGTGGCCCCTTGGGCGCTCTTGTATGCACCGTATCCCCGCATTCTTAGTCCTCCGTCTCGACCGTCTTGCGTCCCGCCCTATCCGGCGGCGAAAAGCGGTCCAGAGGTGCCGGTCGGTCCGGCACCGATTACTGGAACAGGCCGAGCAGGATCTGCGGCGACTGGTTCGCGATGCCGAGAACCTGGACGCCGAGCTGCTGGCGGACCTGCAGAGCGGTCAGTCGGGCGCTTTCGCGGGCCATGTCGGCATCGACGATGTTGCCGAGACCTTCTTCGGTCGCGTCCGTGATCTGATCCAGGAAGGAGGTCTGCAGATCGAGGGCGCGGGCTTCCGCACCGAGCGAGCCGAGCGCCGCGTTCACCACCGATTCCAGGTTGGAGTACTGGTTCGCGATGACGCCCTGCGCCGCGTTCGCGGTGCCGAGCCCGACGGCCGCCAGGGACAGGACCTGGGTCCGCAGGTTCGCGTTGGTCAGGGTCAGCGTACCGCCGGCCAGGTTCGACAGGGTGTTGATGCTGGGCGCAGCACCCGCCGTGTCGAGCAGGTTGACGCCGTTGAACACCGCGTTGTCGATGAAGTTGGCTGCCTGCGAGAGCAGTTCGGTGAAGTCGTTGGTCAGGATCTGACGCTGGGTCGTGGTGATGCCTTCGTTCGACAGCTCCGTCAGCTTCTGCCGCACCGTCTGCAGCAGGTCCGAGATGCTGGTGGCACCGGCGATCGCCACGTTGGCGATACCCTTGGAGTTGTTCAGGCCCTGGCTGATCGCGCCAAGCGCCTTGATGTCGCCGCGGATGCCCTGGGCAATCGCGAAGTTGGAGGCATCGTCGATCGCTCCGGTGACCTTCAGGCCGGTGGAGACGCGATTCTGCGTGGTTGCGAGGAGATTGTTGGTCCGCTCGAGGTTACGAAGCGCGACCAGGGCCTCAGGGTTCGTCAGGATCGAGTTGCTAGCCATCGTTCTGTTCCTTCGTCAACATTCTGCTGACCCCTGATCTCTGGCTCCCCGCCACGATCCTCGACACCTGCCGAGTTGGGTCGTTCCGTTCCCACCTCCGCAAGGGACGGGCCAAAACGATCCGGAACAGTTTTTCCTTTTAATTTTATATAGTTAGCCGAAAGAGCAAAAACTGCATGCCGGGCGAAACCGGGGGCAGCGGCAGATTCTCACCGGCAGATCGGGAAAAAACGTCCCGGTAAGAACGGTCGTTCGGAGGGTCAGCGGCGCGCCCGGAGCAGCTCGACGGCCCGGTCGATGGCACGCGAGATGTTCATGACTTCGTCGCCCCGCAGGGTCGGGGTCATGTTCGAGAAGAACAAGTCACGGTCGTCGAGGATCCCGTAGAAGGAGGCTCCCAACCGGATCGTCGGGCAGCCGACGGCCGGCGCCATGGCGCAGACGCTGGTGGCGGTGGAGACCACCCCGTCCAGGGCCGAGATCAGCGCCGCCACGCCATCCAGGTCCTCCATCTGATCGAGATCGTCCGGCCGCCACAGCGCGATACCGTGGTCCCGGCGCAGGGCGTCGAGCTCGGCGCCGCTCTCGTCATATTGGAGGCTGACGAAGCGATAGCCCGGCATCCGCAGGATCGGGAGCATCTGCGGCAGCTCGGCATAGTGGGCGGCGCGCACCCCGCTGCGGAGCATGCTGCGCCAGCACAGGCCGATCACTGGCCCCTCGCCCTCCAGCCCGGCAAGCCGTTCCCTCCAGCCGGCGACCCTTGCCGGATCGGCGGTCAGATATCCCCGGCACTCCGATGGACGTGACCGGTCGCGCAGATAACGGCCGGGAAGATCGCCGGCATGGAGATGGGCGGTCAGCCCCAGGGCGGGGACGATCTTCCTGTAATCGTAGACCGCGCGCAGGCCCTCGGCCCGCACCTGCCGGTCGATCAGCCTCAAGCCGGGGAAGGAGCGGGCAAAAAGAGGGCGAAGGCGCGGGTCGACCTCCACCACGGCGGTGGGACACTCGGCGAGCAGATCCGGCAGGCAGGAGAGAAACAGCAATTCGTCCCCGATGCCCTGCTCCGCCGCGACCAGCAAACCCTCTTTCGGCAGATCCGGCCCGGCGACCCGGGGGGGCAGACCGACGGTCCGGTGGAATCGCGGGCCAGCGGCACGGGACGCCTCGAGATCCCAGCCGCGCCCCAGGTCGCCGACCACCTTCTCGACCTGGGACCAGAGATAGGAGAGCTCACTGTCCCCCGGATATGCCATCAAGCCGGTGTGCGCCACGCGGCCGGCCAGATCGAACCGGGCCAGAAGGATCGCCGCCTGCCCGATGGCCCAGGTGGAGCCGAGATCGTGCGGTGCCGCCAGCAATCCCCGACGTCCGGAGGCGAAAGAGGCGGCAAAATCGCCCTCCCCCCGATCGGCCATCGCCTGATGCTCCCAGGCTTTCGGGGACAGGGGAGACAGCAGGACGGCCCGGCGCGCCCACCGGCGGGCCGAGGCCATGCCGACCGGCCGGTCCGCCTCCTCGCTCAGCAGGAAGATAGCGTCGGCACTGTCTGGGGCGGCGATGGCGGCCCGCCGGGCGGCATCCCAGGCTTCCCGGTTGCGTCGAAGCCGCCTGGCCGCCAGCACCGCCGTGACCGACAGGCCCGTGACCAGGGGCAGCAGCCGGGACGCCCGCAACGCCGCATCCGCCGCCATGGTCCAGCGCTCGGTCTGGCCGGCGATCGTGGCAAGCCGGACCTGGGCAATGGGCTGCGAGGGGTCGGAGATCGCCGCCCACCAGGCAAAGGGAACGGCGGCGGCGATGCGGCCCGACCGCGCCAGGTGGTCGGCCATGGCGAAGGCGGCCCGGCGCGGGCCGGCGGGATCGGCCAGCAGGGCGCGGCGCAGGAACGCCACCGACCGGGTGCCGGCCCCGATCTCCGCCAGCGCCTGCCCGGCAAGTTCCAGGACCTGGGGCTGCTGCGGGTCGATGCATAGGGCGCGTCCGCACCACTTGGCCTGGGACCGTGCATCCCCGCCTATCGCCAGGGTGACGACGCGGAAATCGTCAGGGGCGGCACAGATCGCCGCCTGGAACCAGGCCTGCGCATCGGCGGCACGCTGGGCGGCACGTTCGGCAAGGCCGCGGCGCAGCGCCTGCTGCGCGATCGGATCCCGGGGCGCCATCAGACGGCGCGTCTCGGCGCCCGGGGCGCATGCTTCCTCAGCATCGCCGCCGCCCTCCGGCCCGCTTCGGCGCCGTTGAAAGCCTCGTCGCGATCGAAGACCGGATAAACATTGGGAAAGAAGAACTCACGATCGTTCGATATCCGCATGAACCCCTGTGCCAACCGGATCGTCGGCGTTCCCACCGCCCCGGCAAAGGCACAATTCGCCGTGCGCGCGGCGACCACCACGTCCAGAGCCTGCATCAGCGCCGCCAGATCGTCGAGCCCGTCCCAGATATCCAGGTCCGGCGGCGTCACGAGATCGACCCCGGTGACGGCCCTCACCCTTGCGACTTCGTCGTCGGTGTCGCCGGCCATCAGGTTGACGAACCGGCAATCCGGCGTAGCGAAGACGGGCAATACATCCTCGATCGAACAATGGCTGCGAGCGCGCAGGCGGGTCAGATGGACCGTCCTCCAGACCACCCCAACCTTGGTTCCGCCGCCCAGGGAGGATAGCCACCGGCGCCAATGGGTCACGCGGTCCGGATCCGTCCGCAGATAACCGACCCGCGCCAACGACCGGTCTCGCCCCCTGTTCAGTATATAAGGAAGACTGCCGGACATGATGTGGTGGCGCAGGCCGAAACGCTTGGTCAGGGGCGCATAGTCGACCGTTCCGCCCAACCCGTCGCTGGGAGCCGATTGCCGGGGAACGACCGTGGCAGACCGGAAGGTCCGCGCTATGAGAGACGTCAGACGGGAATCGACCTCGATCACCACCGGCTGGCGGATCTCCTCCCAGATCTCGGCCAAACAGGAGAGGAAGGTAACCTCGTCTCCGACCCCCTGCTCCGACGCCACCAGCAACGGACCGGTCTCGGTCCCAGGCCCTCGCCAGGGCGGCGGCAGGTTGAGGCGCGGCCGATGCGCCGCGCGGCACAACCGCGCCTCGTGCAGCCTCCAGGCGGTGCGCGCATCGCCGATCCGGAACTCGACCTCTGCCAGTGTGTACAGGACCTCGGCATCGCCGGGCCGGACACACAGGGCGTGGCCGCAGATCCTGCGGCACACCGCCGTCCGATTTTGACCGATCTCGGCCGCCGCCAGATTATGCAGGCCCATGGGCGATGCGGGATCCAACAGCAGAGCCCGGCGCGAGGCCATCAAGGCGTCTTCGTTCCGGCCGTCGCGATAGGTCTCGGCACAGAGATTGATCCAGCTCCGGGGATCGAGCGGCCGCAACCGGGTCGCGGCCCGTGCCCAGGCGATGTCCCGCTCGGTCGCGTGCCCCGGATCGTGGGTCAACGCCAATGAGCCGTAGAATTCGTGGGTTTCCGGCACCAGAACGATGGCGGCCATGACGACCCGCCGCGCCTCGGCGAGCCGGCCCAGCGCGATCTGCGCCCGCGCCAGGGCCTGGGCCACTTCGCCGTTCCCCGGATGCCGCGCCCAGGCCGCGTCCAGAATCGGAATGGCCTCCGCAGGGGCCTCGGCGCGAGCCAGAAGGATCCGCTGGCGAAGATCGGCGTCGGCGGATCGGGGGGAAATGAGGAGGGCGCACCGGTTCACCCGCAGGCCGCGCACGGCCTCGCCGACATCACCGAGAACCGCCGCGAGATTGATCCACGCTTCGGCCCTCTGCGGGGCGACGAGGATGGAGCGCAGGAAAGCCCTCTGTGCCGCCGCTTGGTCCTGCAATGCCCGGTCGATGGCGCCCAGATGGTTCCAGGCGGGGCCATGCAGCAGCCGATGCCTCAGCGAGGCCAAGACATGGAGACGCCCCGCCTCCGGGGCGCCGAGTTGGAACAACGCGGTGCCGTACAGATCGAGGGCGTCCGGATGATCGGGGAGGTCGCGGAGAATACGGTCGTAAGCCTGCGCGGCCGCCCGCACGTGTCCGTCCGAATGAAGGCGGACCGCCCGATGGAAGAGGGTCGTCAGTGTCTCGAGGCGATCTGCCGTCAGCGAAGCCCCGGTCATCGACCGGGTCCGATCAGAAGGAGTCGAGAGACGCCGAAAGGCCGGGAGTGGGAGCGGCGGACGGGGCAGACCCCGACTTCTCCTCCTGCTCCGAACGCGACGGATTAAGACCGCGCATGATCGCCTTATTCACCGAGATCAGCGCCTCGATATCGCCCTCGCCGGCCGACACCAGCCCGGTCTCGCGGGAAACCCAGATCCCGAGGCTGACGATCGCCGCGCGCAGCTCCCGGGGCAGCAGATTGCCCTCGGTACCGACATCCTCGACGAAGGTGTCCCAGACCTGATTGTTCCAGTTCAGCGCGTCCATGACCTCGGCCATGACCGTCGGCTTGTTGCGGGCGTCCTCGATCTGGGCCTGCGCCTTCATCAAAGCAGACGTTACCTGCCCCAGCAGGCGGTATTCGACGTCGCGCGGTGCGGCAGTGCTCTTGATCGCTCGGTTGTAGGCATCGTAGCTGGACATACGGACTTCACCGTCCAATCAAGGCGTTTCCAGTGCGATACTCGGCCGTTCGGTCGTCTCCCCACGCCCAAATGCCAGCACCTGTTCTTCATAAGCGATCAATGCTTTACAAGTCTTTAACGCTCTGTAGTAGCGGGCCGCGTCGGCGTCCTGAACGATGTGCAGCAGGGTCTTGCGCACTTCGTTGAACGTCGTCGCCTCCATGAAGTCCTCGATGAGCCGCATGAAGGTCGGGTAGTAGTCGTTCCGACCCGCCTCATCGAGATACATCAGCAGGATCGTGAAATAGATGCGCTTGGCCGGGGTGTCGGCCTCATGCTCCTGCATGATGTCCTTGCCCAGCAGAATCGTCGCCTCGTTCTGCAACACCAGGGACGCACCCTTGTTGCCGGCGACCATGACGGCGCCGTTGACGACGAACTTTTCCCCAGGCTTGATGTTGACCTTTAGCGGCATGCCTTAAATGTCGCATTCATTTACCGACTGTCAAGTTAAGCTGGGAATCGACGAATGAAACGCCCGTGCCCCTACGGCCCCCATGCGAATTTTCGCACAGGCCGCCGTCCGGCCGTTCCCGGCCACCGTGCCTGGGAATCGCGAATCAGGTCATTTCCGAATCGCCCGGCTCGATGAGCGCCCAGATAACCGCAGCGCTGGATGTCGCATTGCAGGCGCATCGCGCCGGCAGGCTCGATAAAGCGATCGCCATCTACGGTGCCGTCCTCGACATGGCCCCCGATCAGCCGACCGCCCGCCACCTGCGCGGGTTCGCGCTCCTGCAATCTGAGCAGGCAGAAGAGGCGCTCGGCGACCTGCGACACGCGGTCAGAATCGCACCGGGCAACGCCAATGCCTGGATGCACCTGGCGATCTGCCTGGATCAGCTCGGCCAGCCTCCAGCGAATGCGGCCCGGCGCGCCCTGCTCCTCCTGCCACAGGCTCAGGAGGCGGTGGACGTCCTGGTGCGCAATGGCGGTGATGTGTCGGCGGTCCTGGATTGGCTGATGACCCTGGCACCGGGAGATCCGACGGCCTGGATCCGGGTCGGCCATACGTATACCCAGTCCGACCCGACCCGGGCGCTCCGGGCCCTGCGCCGTGCCCATTGCCTTTCGGCCCGAGATCCCTCCCTCCTGCTCGATCTCGCCGACGCGGAACGACGGGCTTCCCGTTCGGAAAAGTCGCTCGGTTACGCCAACCGGAGCCTGGCGTGTCGCCCCAATGATCCGCGCGGCCTGGCGGTGCGGGCCGCCGCCGAAGTGGAGTTGGACGCGGTCTCCGAGTCGCTCGCCGACTCCCGCCGTGCCGCCGTCCTCGCTCCAGGGCTTGCCCTGGCCTGGGCCAACCGGGCCGAGGCCCTGTATCGGCTCGCCGAGTATGCGGCCGCGGTGCGGAGCGGAGATCGCGCCCGGATCGCGGCCCCCTCCGATCCGGACATCTTGGCCAATCTGGCCGCCTACCGGCTCGCCACGGGGGATCTTGCCGTCGGATGGCCGCTGCTACGATACCGGCCGACTCGCCGGAGGGCGAAGGCCCCAGAACTGCCGCGCTGGCAGGGAGAAAGCGGCGCCCGTCTGCTGGTGCTGGCCGAGCAGGGATTGGGCGACGAGCTCCTGTTTTCCACGCTCTGGCACGATCTGGACCGCCGCGTCGAAGCCGGGTGCCTCGGCTCGGTGACCATCGAGGCCGATGCCAGGCTCATCCCCCTCTGCGCCAGAACGCTACACAATGTCTCCTGGCGCCGACGGTTCCAGGACGACCCCGCCGGCGAGCCGGTCAGCCATTGGTGCCTGGCCGCCGACCTCATGGAGTATCTGCGTCCAACCGTGGCGGATTTCGGGGACTTCAGGCCCGGATTGTCTGTCGACGCGTCCAGATCAGCCGCCTGGAAGGCCTGGCTCGCGGAGACGGCACGCGGACGTCCGACGATCGGCCTATGCTGGCGATCGAGTAGCCTGGGAGGACACCGCCGGCGGCACTATCCGCCCCTCGGGGAGTGCGCCCCGCTGCTTGACCTGAAGCACACTCTCTTCGTGATTCTGCAATACGACGACTGCCAGTCCGAGATCGACGGCGTCGAGGTCGCCACCGGCTCCGAGATCGTCATCCCCCCCGACCTGAATCGGCGCGACGACCAGGACGGGGTCGCGGCGCTGATAAGCGCGCTCGATATGGTGACGAGCGCTGACACGGCGGTTCTGGCGCTGACCGGGGCGCTCGGCAGACCGGCGGTGGCGTTTTCGCTGCATCCCGGGTGGGTCGGCCTGGGCCAGTCCCGGCACCCCTGGTTTCCGAGTGTCACGCGGGTCTATCGCCCACCGCAAACACCCTGGCGCGAGACCATGGCGGCCGTCGCCCGCATCTTGGAAGCAAAGCTCGCCCGCCACGGCGCATGACCGCGGCGACGCATAAAAAAAGGGCCGGACTTTTCGTCCGGCCCTGATTTGTTGATCGACGGTCCGATTAACGGAACAGGCCCAGCAGGGACTGCGGCCGCTGGTTGGCGATGCCGAGGGTCTGGATCGACAACTGCTGCTGCACCTGCAGAGACGTCAGAGCCGCGGATTCGCGCGCCAGGTCGGCGTCGACGATGTTGCCGAGACCTTCCTCCGTCGCATCGGAGATTTCTTCGATGAAGGTGGTCTGCAGGTTCAGAGCGCGAACCTCGGCACCCAGCGAACCCAGAGCGGAGTTAACGACCGACTCAAGGTTGGAGAACTGGTTGGCGATGACGCCCTGAGCGCTCGCGGCATCCGCCACCGAACCACCTGCCAGGGAAGCGATCTGCGTACGCAGGTCCTGAGCCGACAGGGTCAGCGTGCCGCCGTTCAGGTTCGACAGGGTGTTGATGTCGACCGACGCGCCCGCGGTATCGAGCAGGTTGACGCCGTTGAACACCGAGTTGTCGATGAAGTTGGCGGCCTGGGAGAGCAGCTGGTTGAAGTCGCTCGTCAGGATCTCGCGCTGAGCGGTGGTGATGCCTTCGTTCGACAGCTCGGTCAGCTTCTGCCGGACATCGGTCAGCAGGTTGGACACGCCGGTAGCGCCGGCGACGGCCACCTTGCCGATACCCTTCGCGTTGTTCAGGCCCTGCGTGACGGCGGCCAGACCCTTCAATTCGCCGCGGATACCCTGGGCGATGGAGAAGTTGGAAGCGTCGTCGAGAGCGCCCGAAACCTTCAGGCCGGTCGACACGCGGTTCTGCACGGTGTCGAGGCTCCGGTTGACCGAATTCAGGGTCCGGAGGGCGGTGAAGGCGGAAGCGTTGGTATTGATGGAGTTCTGAACAGCCATTGTGGCCTCCTCGTTCTAAGGACACGGACATTTTGTCCGAAAGGGGGTCGACAGACCCCAGAGCACCAACACGTTTGCCCCGCGCGCATCGTCCAGTCAACCGGATTCTTCGGTCGACGACGACGCCGCAGGGGCGGAGGCCACATCGGGTTGGGCTGAAAAGCTGCTAACAGAATGGATTCTTTTGAAATTCTCGAACTATCCCGTCTTCTCGCTCTCCTAAACTTTTTTTCGGGGTGGGGGTGGAGCCGGTGGCTCCACCCCACATGATGGTGTCGCTTTCGCGGTCCGGACGCTTATCCGAACAGGCCCAGCAGGGTCTGCGGACGCTGGTTGGCAATGCCGAGCGTCTGGATCGACAGCTGCTGCTGCACCTGCTTCGAGGTCAGGCGGGCCGACTCGCGGGCCAGATCGGCGTCCACGATGTTGCCCAGGCCTTCTTCGGTGGCATCCGAAATCTGCTCCAGGAAGGAGGTCTGCAGCTCGAGAGCCCGAACCTCCGCGCCGAGCGAACCGAGAGCGGCGTTAACCACCGACTCCAGGTTGGCGTACTGGTTGGCGATCACGCCCTGGGCGTTGGTGGCCGAGGTCACCGCACCCGCCGCCAGAGACTGGGTCAGCGTGCGCAGATCCTGACCGGTCAGGGTCAAGGTGCCGCCGTTCAGGTTCGACAGCGTAGCGACATCAGGCGAAGCGGCGGCCGTATCCAGCAGGTTGACGCCGTTGAACACCGCGTTGTCGATGAAGTTCGCTGCCTGAGACAGAAGCTGGTTGAAGTCGCTCGTCAGGATCTGACGCTGCTGCGTCGTGATGCCTTCGTTCGAGAGCTCGGTCAGCTTCTTGCGCACGTCGGAGAGCAGATCAGAGATGCCGGTTGCGCCGGCGATAGCGACCTTTCCGATACCCTTCGCGTTGTTCAGGCCCTGCGTCACCGCCCCGATCGCCTTGAGCTCACCGCGGATACCCTGAGCGATCGCGAAGTTCGACGCGTCGTCGAGAGCACCGGTGACCTTCAAGCCGGTCGACACGCGATTCTGGATCGTGTCGAGGGTCCGGTTGACGGAGTTGAGGTTGCGAAGAGCCACGAAAGAGCCCGGGTTGGTGTTGATGGAGTTCTGCACAGCCATGGTTCTGTCCTCGTTCTAAGGATGGGTTGACCGGCTTTTTGCCGGACAGAAAACGGATCACTCCGCCTCGTGGTCTCTTAAATCACATTCCCGATCTTAGTGTCAAGCATTTTAGATAAAAAAAAGATGTATTTTATATAATGTCCGCTCACCTAATCGCGGGTTCTCCACGCACTTTTCATGCCGAGGTCGGAAAATCCTTCGCTTCGGGGGCTCGTGGCGAGGCATCTCCGGCACCGGCAGGCCCCGAACGGCGCGCCCAGAACCGCAGGCGGCAAGCCTTGCCGCCCAGACCGGCGGCGCCCGGCAAGATCTTCCGCCTGCCCCTGGTCAGCGGCGGCGCCACGGAAATTTTCCGGGAACCCTTCGAGGAAAACCTCAGGACTGCCGCCCTTCTCCAGTTGGCCCGACGCTTGCACAGCGATTGGCGACAATGGTCAGGCAGGTGGGATCATGGACCTCAACTCGATCGATCCAAGGGCAACGTCCCAAGCGGCGGAGAGCCGCAAAACGAAGTCGCAGGGCACTGGCGTCTTTCAGGGCGTCATGCAGATGATGGCTCAGATTGACGAGAACCGGACCGAGCACCAGGTCCGGGAGCGCAGCGCATCCGAGCGCCCGTCGCGTACCGACGAAGCGGAGCGCGACCACCGCGCCGAGCGGAAGGACAAGACCGAGCGCAAGGATAAGTCCGACCGCAGGGAAGAGACCGCGGAGACCGAGCCGACCACGTCGGCGAAGGGCACACCCGGCGAGCAACCGGTCGACAGCGCCCTGCTCGGCCTCCCCGAGCTCGCTGCCGCGACGGCCGCCCCCGTGACCGACGGCACCGAGGCGGTGCCGGCCGTGTCGGACGGAGAAGCGATCGCCGGCGATCTCGACGGAACGACCGGCGGCCAGGCAGCGGTGCCCGCCACCGGCACCTCCGCAACCGAACCGGCGCCAGCGCAGGCCGCGGCGCAGCAGCCGCAGGCCGGGTCGGCCCAGCCGACGGACGCGAAACCCGCCGCCGCCCAGATCCCGGTGGACGACGTGACTCTTGCCGCCCGCCAGACGGCGGCGCAGCGCGACCAGGTCGATCCGGCCGCCAAATCGGCTGCCGCACAGAATTCCGGCGATGCCGTGAAGGCCGAAAGCGCCTCCGGTCGTGCCGACTCCCTCATGGGCGCCAAGGTCTCGATCGAGGCCCCCGTCCCTGTCGCCCGGTCGCAGGGCGTCTCCTCGGCGGTCCTGGTGCAGGCGCAGCAGGCCGCTGCCAGTGGCCCCGTCCAGGCGTCCAACGCCAATGGCGGCGCGGGCACCCTGCATGTCGGCGGCAATCAGCCGACCTTCGTCGGTGCCGACGCCAATGCCGCCAACGCGGCCGGTGGGCAGGGCGCGGCCGGCAAGGATGCCGGCGCCCAGAACGGCGGCGCCAATGCGCAAGGACAGAATCAGGGACAGGGCGGACACCCCAATCCGCAGCAGGTCGGTATCAGCTTCGGCGCGACCATCGGCCAGCGCGGGTTCGGCGGCGAGGCCTCGCGCGCCCAGTTCCAGGAAATTCTCGCCACCCGAACCGCGCGGGCCCAATCCGCTTCCGCGGCCGGCGGCGAGATGGCACGCCCGGTGGGCGCGTCCTCATCCTCTTCATCGACACCCATGACCATGGCCGGGGTTGGCGGACCCCAGAGCACGCATACCTCCGCTTCTCCGGTCGATCGGGCGGCTGCAACCGCTCATGGCCGGCCGGGTGCCAATCTGGGCACCCCGGCCGACCAGGTCGCGATGAAGATGTCCGCTACCGCCAAGGATGGCGGCGGCAAGGTTACGATCCGACTGACCCCGGAAGAACTGGGCAAGGTCGACATCAGGATTGAGATCTCCAAGGAAGGACTGGTCCGGGCGGTGGTTGCCGTCGAGCGGCCCGAGACCCTGGAGCTTCTCCAGCGGGATGCGAAGGGATTGGAGCGGGTCCTTCAGGATGCCGGCCTCCAGACCGACGGCGACTCCCTGGAATTCGATTTGCGTGGTGATGGCGGGCAGTACGCCGGCGACACCAAGGAGGAGGCCGGCAACCAAGGCCCGGCCGGGGGAGCCGTCGCTTCCCACACCAGTGAGGGCGACGCGGTCGCCGACGACCAACAGGGCGATGGAGGGTCCGGCAGCGTCAAAGCCGACGGCAGCCTCGACCTCGTCGCTTAGGAGTTAAAGACATGGATGTCTCCAGCACCACCGGCACCAGCTCCAGCGGGTCCAGCCCCTCCACCTCTATGGTCGGCCTGGCGGATCAGTACGATCAGTTCCTGACCCTGCTGACGACCCAGCTGCAGAACCAGGATCCGCTGAATCCCATGGACAACAAGGACATGGTCAACCAGCTGGTCAACTTCGCGTCGGTCGAACAGCAGATCAAGCAGAACGACAATCTTGAGTCGCTGATCGGGCTGCTGAACTCGAGCGCCGATGCCGCCGCCCTGTCCTATATCGGCAAGGACGTGCAGGTCGAAGGCGACATCACCCATTACGACGGCGAGAACCCGATCACCTTTGGCTACAAGCCGCCGAAGGACACCGAGGAACTCACCGTCAAGATCTACAACAGCGAAGGCAAGGTGGTCCAAGAGTTCGAGGGCAACACCAGCTCCTCACGGCATACGGTCACCTGGGACGGCACCGACGTGAACGGCGATCAGGTCGAGCCTGGCCTCTACTACTTCGCCATCGCCGCCGAAGACTCCGAAGGCAAAACGGTCCACGGGTCTGTCGACATCACCGGCCGGGTGACCGGCACGGGAACCTCCGACAGCGGCCCGACGCTGCAGATCGGCGAGGCGGAATACTCACTGAGCGAGGTGATGTCGGTCCGAGGGGCCGGCACCGCCTGACATGACCATCCGGCCCCAGAAGGCGGCCGGTCCCCCTAGCCAGAAGGCGCCAGATCAAGCTTCCCGATGCGGACAGCGGCACAACCCGCGCGCATCCCATGGAGGATAAAAAAATGAGCGGTATCTACGGCGGCTTGTTCGCGGGCGTGGCGGCGATCAGCGCCCAGTCCACTGCCTTCGCGGCTATTTCCGACAACATCGCGAACGTGAATACGGTCGGCTACAAGGAAACCCGGGTTCGCTTTCAGACCCTGGTGACCGAGTCGGCCAGCGACACCCAGTTCGCGCCGGGCGGCGTCATCGCCCGTCCCTTCACCGACCCCCAGAAGCAGGGCCAGATCCAGGGCACCACGTCGGACACCGACCTGGCGCTGATCGGCGAAGGCTTCTTCGTGGTGAACCAGAACGACGGTTCCGACGGTGAGTTCCTGTTCACCCGCGCCGGTTCCTTCACCCAGGACGAGGACGGGAACCTGAAGAACACCGCCGGTTACTACCTGCAGGGCTGGCGGACCGACACCTCGGGCAACATCGTCAACGCGACGACCCAGGACCTGCTGACCAGCCTGGAGACGGTGAACCTCACCGGGTTCAGCGCGGTCGCGAACCCGACCACGCGGATGAACATCGCCGCCAACCTGCCGGCCGCTTCGGCCACGGGTACCACGGCGACCACGAACCTGACGATCTTCGACTCGCTGGGTACCGACCACCTGCTGACCGTAAACTGGACCAAGTCGGCGGTCGCCAATACCTGGACCTACACCGTCGACCTCACGAACTCCAACGGCAACACCAACCAGGTCAGTGCCGGCGGCACCATTCTGTTCAACGGCGACGGCACACTGGAAAGCGTCGACGGCACCGCGGGCGCCTCCGGTGCCTCTGCCTTCACCGCGCTGACCATCCCGGCGAACCTCTTCTCGACCGGCGCCAATGCCTCCGCGCCGAATATCGTGTGGGGTACGTTTGACAGCTCCACCGGCCTCGGCCAGTTCGACGATATCTATGAGGCCACCCTCCTGAACCAGGACGGCTCCGGCCCATCCGACCTGCTGCAGGTCGATATCAGCGACGACGGCCTGGTGACCGGCCAGTTCCGTAATGGCGAATCGCGGGCCCTGTACCAGCTCGCCCTCGCCTCCGTTCCCGCCGCCACCGAGCTGCGGCAGGAGACCGGTAACGCCTACGCCCTGTCCAACGACTCCGGCGAACTGGTGCTGGCCCGACCTGGAACCCAGGGACTGGGCTTCGTCGAATCGGAAGCGCTGGAACGCTCGACGGTCGACATCTCGGCCGAGTTCACCGATCTGATCGTCACCCAGCGCGCCTATTCGGCCGCCACCCGGGTCATTACCACCGGTGACGAACTGCTCGACGAAATCATCCGCGTTAAGCGGTAATCGCAGCCCCCGCTAACGATACCGCTTTCCTTAGCCCCGGCCTTCGGGCCGGGGCCCTTTTTCCCGGTAAACACCGGACAAAGCTATCGATTTTGATTTTTTGGAACGCCCCGACCCTGCCGGCGGCGACGTTTCGGCTTGGTCACCGACAAGTTTCCACGACGCCGTCCGGGCTTAGCCTTTTGTTAAGCCGACGATGGCATCTTCAGGTCACCCGATACCAACATACGTACCGGATCATGACCGCACATTCGACTTTTCAATACTCACCCGCCAACTCGGATATTGCCTCGGAAGACCGGGCCACCGAGGTCGTGGGACCGGACGGAAACCTCCTCAGCCTCGAGGATCTTCCGCCGCAGGACACCCAGCGATGGGTCATGCGGCGGAAGGCAGAAGTGGTGGCCGCCGTTCGCGGTCGGATGCTCACGGTGACGGAGGCGTGCGAACGCTGGAACCTGAGCGAGGAAGAATTCGCCTCCTGGCAGCGCCTGATCGACCGCCACGGCGTGCGCGGTCTGCGCGCAACCCGGATTCAGCAGTACCGGCGCAAGACCGGGTGATTGCGCCCGTTCCTTTCGATCCGGCCGGCCTCGATCATGCATCGCCGGCCGGGTCGGGGACGGTCCCTCGCCGCGTCACCTGCTCCAAGACCTTCGCGATCTCTCGCATCAGGCCGCTCCACGGCTCGCTCGGCCGTTTTCCCATCGGTCGGATCGAGGGGAACCAGGGATCGCGACCATCGATCGGATACCCCTTTGGGATAGGTCGACCGAAGAACTCGACCCCCTGCGTGGAAACGCCGCCCGCGATCGTCGCCACCGAGGTATTCGCCGTCACCACGAAATCCAGCGCCCGGGTCAGAGCCGCTGAGCCGTCCAGATCGTCGAACAGATTCAGATCGTCGAACGCGTGGACCGTGACGCCGAAGCGGTCCTTGACCTGCGCCAGCTCCGCGCGGGCGTCGTCATATTGAAGGTTCACGAAGGTCACGCCCTTCACGCGGAACAGCGGGACCAGATCCTCGACTGAGGCATACATGTCGGAGCGCAGACGGCCGCGCAGGCCGCTGCGCCAGGACAGGCCCACCTTCGGGCCGGGGCCCAGCGTCTGCAGGCGCTCGGCGAACCCGGCAACCCGAGCGCCGTCGGTCCTCAGCAGTGTCCGGTTTCGGGGAAACGCCTCTCGGCTGCGCCTGACATACTGCCCGAGACTGCCGGTCGGCAGGGCAATGTCGAAGACCTCCTCGCCGCGATCTACGGCGAGATGGCGCGCCTCAACAAGGTGAAGTTCGGGGAAACTCCGCGCCAAGAGCGGCATCAGCTTGGCCGAGCATTCCAGGGTGATATCCCCGCCACGCGCCGCGATGTCCGGCACCATGGTGGCGAAACGCAGCTCATCGCCGATGCCCTGTTCGCGGAACAGGAAGACGCGCTTGCCCTCGAAACTCTCCGGCAGCGGGTTGGTGATTGAAATCTGGCGCAGGGAGCCCGCATAGGTCGCCGACAGGAAGCGCCACTCGTGCAGCGGCCACCCCTCTTCCCAGTTGCCCTGCCAGAGCTGGTTCATGCCGTAGTGAAAATTGGCGACCGGACTGCTCGGAGCGTCTTTGAGGGCGCGTTTGAAGTTCCGGTCCGCCGCGCCGTATTCGCCGACCCGCGACAGGACCGTGGCATAGTTGATGACCGCATCGATGGGACTTCCCGTCGCCTTCAGTGCCTCCCGGAAATGCGGCAAGGCCTGATACGGGCGGTCAATGGAATTGAGTACGCTGCCCAGGTTCTGGCGAATGCCCGGATGCGCCGGGTCCAGCTTCGCCGCCTCTTCATTGGCGCGCACCGCGTCGTCCCAAAGGTCGAGGTCCTGCAAGGCGTTGCCCAGATTCGACCAGGCCGTCGCCGAGCGCGGGTTCACCGCAACCGACCGGCGCAGCAGTTCGGCGGCGGTCTGGTGCTGGCCCATCGCCCGGGCGACGATCCCCATGCCCATCAGGGCGTCCGGATGCTCGATATCCTGATCGAGCACCGCCCGGAACCGGGCGCGGGCCGCGTCGACATCCCCGGCCTCGTAGGCTGCGATCCCGGCCCGGATCAGCGCCGCTTGCTGGGCGGCCAGGGGATTGCGCGGATCAGCCCACCGCGGCGGCTGCCCCGATCCGGGCGTCTTTGCGCCTCGCGCCATGTCGACCTCCCCGCCTTTCGGTGCCATTCCGTTAAGTCGGCACTCAAACGATCGCCTCTAATTATCTGTTAACTTTTACAGAAGACAATGATAGCTTGGGTAGGAAATTTTTGCCCACATAGCCATGGACAATGGTGCAGTGGTTTTGTATAAAATTTTACAGAAATGAGCGACAGCTTCCGTGTCGTTCAACATCGGGAATGCCAACCGGCCCGGCGGATATGCCGCTCGCGCCAGCGCCCGTCTCGAGGTCCGGCTTCGGACCCGCTTTGGGGGAAGTGACCGATCATGAATCCGTTTGCCGATCTCGTCCGCAACCTCGGTCCGGTGCGCCTCGCGGCACTGGTCGGCACGGCACTGGCCGTCGTCGGTTTCTTCATCTTCCTGGTCTCGCGGCTGTCGAGCGGCAGCATGTCGCTGCTCTATTCGGACCTCGATCCGGCCGATAGCGGCGCCATCGTGCGCGAGCTGGAGAGCCGGAGCATCCCCTATCAGCTCAAGGCCGGCGGTACCCAGGTCTTCGTGCCCTCCGATCAGATGCTGACCCTGCGCGTCACCCTTGCCGAACAGGGCATCCCCGGCGGCGGCGGCATGGGCTACGAGATCTTCGACGAGAGCCAGGGCCTCGGCACCACCAGCTTCGTGCAGAACGTCAACCTGGTGCGCGCGCTGGAAGGCGAACTCGGCCGCACGATTTCCTCGATCCGCAACGTCCGCGCCGCCCGCGTCCATCTGGTGCTGCCGCGCCGCGAGCTGTTCTCGCGCCAGCAGCAGGAGCCGAGCGCGTCGGTCGTGCTGCAGACCAACGGCACCATGCGGCCGGGTAAGGAAGAGATCCTGGCGATCCAGCATCTCGTCGCCGCCGCCGTTCCCCAGCTCACGCCGGAAGGCGTGTCGATCCTGGACGACCGCGGCCAGCTTCTCGCCCGCGGCTTCGGCGAGGAAGGCTCCGCCGCCCTGGCGTTGCAGAACGCCGAGGAAATGCGCACCGCCTTCGAGAACCGGCTGCGCCAGCAGATCGAGGAGCTGGTCGAGCAGACCGTCGGCCGCGGCCGGGTCCGCGCCGAGGTCACGGCCCAAATCAACTACGACCGGCTGACCGAAAGCCGCGAGCGCTTCAACCCGGACGAAGTGGTCGCCCGCTCCACCCAGGCGGTCGAGGAGAACAACCAGGAATCCGAGCGCGCCGGCGAGGATACGGTCACGGTTCAGAACAACCTGCCGGAGGCCGGCGTCAACGGCGGGGGCAACACCAACACCTCGAACCGCCAGCAGAGCCGCACCGAGGAGACCACCAACTTCGAGATCTCGCGCACCGTCACCGAGCGGGTGAAGGAAGGCGGCGAGGTCGAGCGGCTCTCGGTCGCCGTGCTGGTGGACGGCAATTACACGCGCAACGATGACGGCGACCGGGTCTACGAGCCGCGCAGCGCCGATCAGCTCGCCGCGATCGAGACCCTGGTGAAGTCGGCCATCGGCTTCAATTCGGACCGCAACGACGTCGTCGAAGTGGTCAACATGGAGTTCGTGAAGCTCGAGCCGGGCGATCTGGACGACGGGTCGCTGCTGTTCGGCATCTCCAAGGAGGAGCTGCTGCAGCTCGCCGAGGTGCTGGTGCTGGCGGTGGTCGGCCTCCTGGTGATCCTGCTGGTGGTGCGTCCGGTCCTCACCCGCCTGTTCGAGAGCATGCCGACGACGCTGGCCGGCGGTGCCGGCGGCGCGGGCAGCCTGATGGCGGGCGGCGAACTGGCCCAGCTCGCCGGCCCCGGCGCCACGGCCGACATGGCCGAGCTGCTGGACGGCGAGGAGGACGCGGAGGAGAGCCTGCTCGACCAGATGATCGACATCAACCAGGTCGAGGGCCGTGTCCGCGCCTCCTCCCTACGCAAGATCGGCGAAATCGTCGACAAGCATCCGGAAGAGGCCGTGGCCATCATCCGGAACTGGATGTACCAGGAGGGGGCCCAGACCTGACCGGTTCCGGTCGCGGGACGGTCCGATCGGCCCCCGGACGGGCGCGGGTCGCCGCGGGCGGGGGACGGCTGATAGGGTGGGCGCGTTGATGGCGGCGACCGTGCCGCTTGAGTGGGGAGCGACTGTGCATGGCCAAGCCTAGGCAAAAGCCAAAGCCGTTCATGTTCGACTACAGCTTCGACGACGGGGCCGACGAGGCACGTCTGGCCGCCGAGCGGGCCGCCCGCCGGGCGGCGGAGGAAGCTGAGGCGAACAAGCCGCCGACCTTCACGGTCGAAGAACTGGAAGCGGCGAAAGCGGAAGCCTATGCGCGCGGCCGGCAGGACGGCATGGACGACGCGATGGCCGGCATCGAGCAGCAGATCGCCCGCACCCTGGATGCGGTGTTCTCCCGAATCTCCAAGGTGTTCCAGCAGCACGCGGAGTGGACGAAGGAGATGGAGACGGACGCCGCCCGGCTCGGCATCGCCGTGATCGGCCGTCTGGCGCCGGAACTGGTGCGCGACCGCGAACTGCCGGAAGTGGAGGCCGTCATCCGTGACGCCTTCGGCTTCCTGACCGAACAGCCCAAGGTGATGATCCGCGTCGCCAAGGATCTCGAGGAGTCGCTGTCCGGCAAGGTCGAGCTGATGGCCTCGCGCGTCGGCTACGAAGGCCAGGTCGTGCTCGTCGGCGACCCGGAGCTGCCGGTGGACGACTGCCGCATCTCCTGGCAGGCCGGAGCGGTGGAGCGTTCGCTCGACGACGTCTGGGGCCAGATCGAGCAGATCACCGAACGCGTGCTCGCCGGCGCGCCGAAACGCAAAAAGACCGAAGCCGCCGAGGCGGCGCCGGCCGCCGCCATGCCGCCGGTCGATAGCGCGGAGGACGAGGCGGCCGACATGACCGACGAGACGGGCGAGACCGACCCGCAATCCATTCCCGCCTAACAGGAGGACGCCATGTCCGACGACGATCTCAATCTCGACGACCTGGACGACGACGACATGGCGGCAGCCATGGCCCAGCAGGATGCCAACGAGCCGGAAGAGGTGTTCGGCGACGACGGCAAGGGCCAGATCACCGCGCGCGAACTGGAAGCGGTCTACGACATCCCGGTCCAGGTCTCCGCGGTGCTCGGCAAGACCAGCATGCAGGTCAGCCAGCTTCTGAAGCTCGGTCGCGGCGCCGTGGTGGAACTGGACCGCAAGGTGGGCGAGGCCATCGACATCTACGTCAACAACCGTCTCGTCGCCCGCGGCGAAGTGGTGATCGTGGACGAGCGTCTCGGCGTCACCATGACGGAAATCATCAAGTCCGACCGGCCGGCCTGAGGGCGGGCCGTCGGTCGTGACACGCCGGAGAGGGTGACACCGTGCCGGAGGATGGAGAACGACGCATGGCGGATGCGGATTACATACCTTCCCGCGCTGCCCCCCAGACCGGCGGGGGAACGGTGTCCTATGACGTGCCCTCCACCGGCACCACGGTGGACGGCGCCCTGCTCATCGGCCTGATCACCGCCTTCGCGCTGGTGATCGCGGCAATGATGTGGAGCGGGTCCCTCGTGTCGTTCTGGAACCTGCCCAGCGTCCTGATCGTGCTGCTGGGCACCATGGCGGTCACGATGGTGTCCTTCTCCATCGGCGAGGCGTTCGGCGCCGTTCCGCTGGTGCTGCGCACGATCTTCCCGCCGCAGCGCGACAGCCGCCGGGCCTGCGAGCGGGCGATGAACCTGGCCGAGATCGGCCGGCGGGCCGGCGTCCTCGCCCTCGACGCGATCCTGCCGCAGCTCGACAACGAGCCGTTTCTCCAGCGCGCCGTTGCCATGGCGGTGGACGGCGCCAATGCCGACCAGATCGAGGAGGTGCTGACGACCGAGATCGAGGCCACGACGGAACGGATGACCCGCTCGGCCAACGTCCTGCGTCGCGCCGCCGAAGTCGCGCCGGCCATGGGGCTGATCGGCACCCTGGTCGGCCTGATCCAGATGCTGTCGACCCTGGACGACCCGAACACCATCGGCCCGGCCATGGCGGTGGCGCTGCTGACGACGTTCTACGGCGCGGTCATGGCCTACATGGTGTTCGCGCCGATCGCGGCGAAGGTGGACCGCAACGCGGCCGACGAGCGGATGATCCAGCAGGTCTACATGGTCTGCGCGACCTCCATCGCCCGTCAGGAGAACCCGCGTCAGCTCGAAACCATGCTCAACACGGTCCTGCCGCCCTCGCAGCGGCTGACCTTTTACACCTGACCCTAAAGCCCGTCGGAGGCTCGTAGATGCGTCTGTTGATCGTCGGAACCCTGGAAGGCCATATCAGCGCGGCCGGCCAAATCGCGTTGCAGCGCGGTGCGAAGGTCAGCCATGTGGACGGCATCGAAGCCGGACTGAAGATCCTGCGCGAGGGGCCGGGCGCGGACCTGACCATGGTCGATATCCGCCAGCCCGTCGCCAAGATGCTCAAGCAGATGAAGCAGGAGCGGATCAACTGCCCGGTCGTGGCCTGCGGCGTGCAGTCCGATCCGGATGCCGCCGTCGCCGCGATCCGCGCCGGCGCCAAGGAATACATGCCCCTGCCGCCGAATGCCGAGCTGATCGCCGCCATCCTGGCCGCCGTGGCCGAGGAGCAGACCGCCGTCATCTTCCGCGACCCGATCATGGCGGGCGTGCTCAAGCTCGCCGACCAGATCGCGCCGTCGGACGCCAGCGTGCTGATCACCGGCGAATCCGGGACCGGTAAGGAAGTCCTGGCCCGCTACGTCCACACCAAGTCGCGCCGTTCGAACGAGAAGTTCGTCTCGGTGAACTGTGCCGCGATCCCGGACAACCTGCTGGAATCCGAGCTGTTCGGCCACGAGAAGGGAGCCTTCACCGGCGCCGTCGCCAAGCGCATCGGCAAGTTCGAGGAAGCCCATGGCGGCACCCTTCTGCTGGACGAAATCAGCGAGATGGACATCCGCCTGCAGGCCAAGTTGCTGCGCGCGATCCAGGAACGCGAGATCGACCGGGTCGGCGGCAGTTCGCCCGTGAAGGTGGACATCCGCCTGATCGCGACGTCGAACCGCGACCTGGAACGCCACGTCCAGAACGGACACTTCCGCGAGGATCTGTATTTCCGCCTCAACGTCTTCAACCTCCAGCTTCCGGCCCTGCGCGACCGGCCGGGCGACATCCGCGCTTTGGCGGCCCATTTCGCCAAGAAATACGCCGAGGCCAACGGGATGCCGGAGCGCGCGCTGAGCGAAGCCGCCCTCGCCCGCCTGGAGACGCATACCTGGCGCGGCAACGTGCGCGAGCTGGAGAACACCCTGCACCGCGCCGTCCTGCTGGCCCATGGCGACGAGATCGGGTTGGAGGCGATCATGCTGACCGGCGAGGGTATGACCCCCGCCTCGCCCACCCCGGCCTTCTCCAGCGCGCCCAGGACCGAAGCGGCGGCTCCGTCTGCCGCCCCCTCTTCGGCGGCCCCCGCGCCTTCGGCTCCGGCCTCCGAGCCGGCCGCGCCGGTCACCGACACCGGCGGGCTGGTCGGGCGCACGGTCGCCGATGTGGAGCGCCACCTGATCATCGACACCCTGTCCCATTGCCTGGGCAACCGGACCCATGCCGCGAACATTCTCGGCATCTCGATCCGCACCCTGCGCAACAAGGTCAAGCAGTACACCGACGAAGGCTTCGAGGTGCCGTCGCCGGGCGACGGCGACCGGGTCGCGGGCTAAGGCCGCCGATGATGCGAGCCACCCGCACCCCACGTCGTTACCAGCGGCTCTCCGACACGTGGTCGAAGAGTGACCGTCGCGGCATGGGGCACGTGCTCGCCCGAACCCTTGGGATGATCGGCTAGACCATGGCGGATACCTCGAACCAGTCGGGTGGCGGCAACCAGGGCGGCGGCGGAGGCGGCGGCTTCTCGATGCCGTCCCTGAGCCTGGAGAGCTTCTCCAAGCGGGGCGACATCCTGCTGGCCGGCGGCGTGATCGCCATCCTGTCGGTGCTGATCCTGCCGATGCCGACCTGGCTGCTGGATTTCAGCCTGGCGATCAGCCTCGTCTTCTCCGTGCTGATCCTGATGACGGTCATGTTCATCGAGAAGCCGCTGCAGTTCAGCTCCTTCCCGACGATCCTGCTGATCGCCACCATGCTGCGGCTGTCGCTGAACCTGGCCTCCACTCGCCTCATCCTTGGAGAGGGGCATACCGGACCCGACGCGGCCGGTCAGGTCATCGAGGCCTTCGGCAATTTCATGATGTCCGGCAACCCGGTGATCGGCGTGATCGTGTTCGCCATCCTGGTGCTGGTGAACTTCATCGTCATCACCAAGGGCTCCGGGCGTATCGCCGAAGTGTCGGCGCGCTTCAGCCTGGACGCCATGCCCGGCAAGCAGATGGCGATCGACGCCGACCTGTCGAGCGGCCTGATCAACGAGGACCAGGCCCGCGCCCGGCGCGAGGAGCTGACCTCGGAGAGCAGCTTCTACGGCTCCATGGACGGTGCGTCGAAATTCGTGCGCGGCGACGCCATCGCCGGCCTGCTGATCACGTTCATCAACGTGCTCGGCGGCATGATCATCGGCATGGCGCAGAACGACCTGTCCTTCGCCGACGCGGCCAACACCTACACCGTCCTGACCGTCGGCGACGGGCTGGTCAGCCAGATCCCGGCCCTGATCGTGTCGACCGCCGCCGGTATGCTGGTCACCAAGGCCGGCACCGAGGGCTCGGCCGACAAGGCGGTGTTCGGACAGCTCGGCGGCTATCCCAAGGCGCTGTGGATGAGCGCCGGGCTGATGGTCATCATGTCGACCCTGCCCGGTATTCCGATGTTCCCGTTCCTGCTGATCGCCGCGGCGACGGGCGGGACGGCCTACTACCTGTGGCGCCAGACCCAGGACGCCGCCGACAAGGAGCAGGCGGCGGCCGATGTGGAAGCCTCCGCCCCGCCGGCGGAGGAGCCGATCAGCTCCGCCCTGCATATCGACCTGATCCGCCTCGAGCTCGGCTACGGCCTGCTGCCGCTGATCAACGAGGCGACGGAAGGCCAGCGGCTGACCGACCAGATCAAGGCGCTGCGACGGCAGCTGGCGGTAGAGAGCGGGTTCATCATGCCGCAGGTCCGCATCCAGGATAACCTGCAGCTCGGCGCCAACGCCTATGTGATCCGGATCAAGGAGATCGAGGTCGGGACCGGCGAGCTGCGCCCGAACCGGCTGCTGGTCATGGATCCGAGCGGCGGCCAGATCGACCTGCCCGGCACCGCCACGCGGGAGCCGACCTTCGGCCTTCCGGCCATGTGGGTGGCGCCGGAGAACCGGGAGGAGGCCCTGTTCAAGGGCTATACCGTGGTCGACCCGTCGACGGTCATCACCACCCACCTGACCGAGACCATCCGCGACCACATGTCGGAGCTGCTCTCCTACGGCGAGACCCAGAAGCTGCTCGACGAGCTGGCGCCGGAGCACCAGAAGCTGGTGGCCGACATCATTCCGGGGCAGATCTCGCTCGGCGGCCTACAACGGGTGCTGCAAAGCCTTTTGAACGAGCGCGTGTCGATCCGCGACCTGCCGACGATCCTGGAAGGCGTGGGCGAGGCCGCCGGCTACAGCCGCAACGTCTCCACCATCACCGAGCACGTGCGCTCGCGCCTGGCCCGGCAGATCAGCGAATCCCAGGCGGGCGAGGACGGGGTGATCCCGCTGGTCTCCCTGTCGCCCGAGTGGGAGCAGGCCTTCGCGGAATCCATGGTCGGACAGGGCGACGAGCGTCAGCTCTCCATGGCGCCCAGCCGCCTGCAGCAGTTCATCACCACGATCCGCCACCAGTTCGACAAGTACACCGCGATGGGAGAACAGCCGGCGCTTTTGACATCGCCGGCGATCCGGCCGTATGTCCGCTCGATCGTCGAGCGGTTCCGACCGCAGACCGTGATAATATCGCAGAACGAAATTCACCCGAAGGCGAAGATCCGGACCCTGGGACAGATCTGAAATCGCCCGACTGCGTAGCAAGACCGAGAGCCGCGGCATAAGCGGACGAACCAAGGAATAAGCGGGGCCAAGACTAACGCATGCGTCTGAAAACCTTCACCGCAGCCTCGATGAACGAGGCCATGCAGCTCGTCAAAACCCATCTAGGACCGGACGCGATCATCGTGTCGACCCAGAAGGGCGAAGGCGGGATCGGCGTGCGCCTGACCGCGGCCATCGAGGCGCCGGAGGAGGAGGATGCCTGGGATTACGACGAAGATCAGGTCGATCCGATCGACGAGATCGTCGAGGCGCTGACCCATCACAACGTCAATGCCGAGCTGTCGGAGAAGTTGACCCGCATCGCAGGCTCGCTCGACGCCGACGACGCCAAGCTGGCCCTGGCCGGTGCTCTGGACCAGCATTTCAAGTTCCAGCCCCTGCCCGTCGCCGGGACCCGGCCCATCGTCCTGGTCGGCCTGCCGGGGGCCGGCAAGACGGTGACCACCGCGAAGCTCGCGACCCGCCAGATCATGCGGAAGAAGCCGGTCAACGTGATCACCACCGACATGGTGCGGGCCGGCGGCTACGACCAGTTGGAGGCCTTCACCCGGCTGCTGAAGATCGATCTGCTGACCGCGGGGACCTGCGACGAGTTGAGCGATGCCGTCGCCGCCGCAGCACCGGGTACCCTGACCCTGGTGGATTGTGCCGGCGGAAATCCGTTCGACCGGGAAGATTTGGAGCATCAGCGCCGTCTAGTTGAGGGGCTGGACGCGGAAATGGTTCTGGTGATGGCCGCGGGTACCGACCCGCTGGACGCCATCGACCAGGCCCGCGCCTATGCCCGCATCGGAGCTCGACGGCTGATCGCAACCAGACTCGACATCGCCCGGCGCCTGGGCTCGGTCCTCGCGGCGGCCGATGCCGGACGTCTTGCCTTCGCCGAGGTCGGCATCGGTTCCGGGGTCGCCGACGGGTTGGGACCGCTCAATCCGGTCTCGTTGGCGCGACTCTTGCTTCCCAACGAGCACTCGGCTCACGAGGAAGCGGCAGAATGACTGTTAGGAAAGGACCTGTAATGGTTCCCAGTGACGCCCCCGCCGCAACGGGTGGCAAGCTTCAGAAGGCGGCGAACCTGATCGCGGTGGCGTCCGGAAAGGGCGGCGTCGGGAAAACCTGGTTCTCGGTCACGCTGTGTCACGCCATGGCGCGCATGGGGCGCAAGGTCCTGCTGTTCGATGCCGATCTGGGCCTCGCCAACGTCGATATCCAGCTCGGGCTGATGCCGCAGCGCGACCTGGGCGGCGTGCTGTCCGGCCGCCTCACCCTGGCGCAATCCAAGGTGCGCTACGACGACGGCAAGTTCGACATCATCGCCGGCCGCTCCGGCTCCGGAAATCTGGCCCAGCTTCCCTCCGCTAAGCTCGCGAGCCTCGGCACCGAGCTGGTGCAGCTGTGCACCGGCTACGACACCGTCGTGATGGATCTCGGCGCCGGCCTCGACCGCACGGTCCGGATGCTGGCCGCCCGGGCCGGCACCTGTCTGGTCGTCACCACGCCGGAGCCGACCTCTCTGACCGACGCCTATGCCTTCGTGAAGGTCGCCATCGGCGCCGACAGCACCGCCGATGTACGGCTCGTCGTGAACACCGCAGAGACCCGCGGCGAGGGCCTGAAGACCTACGAGACCCTGCGCAAGGCCTGTCAGAACTTCCTGCACGTGACGCCGCCCCTGGCCGGGGTGATCCGCCGTGACCGCAAGGTGTCCGATGCGATCCGCGCCCAGACGCCGCTGCTCACCCGCGCCCCGACCTCCGATGCCGGGAGCGACGTGGAGCGCATCGCCGACGGCCTGATCCACGGCAACGACAACGATTGATCCCGCAGCCATGAGCCCGGTGTCATGACCGACGGGGCATCCGCGCCCCCTCCCCTCCCGCCGGGCTCCGGCTCGACACCGGCGCCGACAAGTACGCCCGCCCAAAGCTCGTCCACACAAGGCCCGTCCACCCAGACTCCCTCTTCCCAGGGACAACCGGCCGCCGGCCAGTCGCCAAACAGCCAGGCCGCCCCAGCCCAGGGCCAGACGACCGCCCAGCAGCCGGCGAGCAGCAGCGCCCAGTCCCAGCAACCCCTTCCGCCGGATCTCGCCCGCGCTCAGCCCGGCACGGTGATCGAGGCCGAGGCGGTTGCCCGCAACGCCGACGGAAGCGTCACCCTGCGCACCGCCCAGGGCGACATCCGCGCCGACCTTGCGCGATCGCAGGTGGCGGAGCTGCTGAAGACCGGAACCCGCGTGACCGTTGAGCTTCGCAACCCCGGCGCGGCGCCGCCGCAACTGGTGGTCACCATCCGGCCGGGCGGCGTCACCCAGCCCGCCGTGAGCACCGGCGCCAGCACGCCTGCGCCGACGGTACCCCTGGCGATCGGCCGCATCCTCCAGGCGGTGACCGTGCCTGGCCCCTCGACCGCCCCCGTCATCCCAGGCGGGGCGCCTGCCGCTGGCGCGGTTCCCGTCGGATCGCCGATTCCGGCGCCGCCGCCTGCCGCTCCCGCTGCCCAGGGGGCTACGCCGCTCCCCGGACAGAGCGCGCCGCCGGCGCCCGGACAGCCGTCCCCGCAGATCCCCGGCCAGGCCGCCACGCCCCGAGGGGCTCCCCTGCCGGCCGGCCAGCCGGCTCTGCCGACAGCGCCGGCGCCGAACGCGCTCGCGGTCCAGTCCGCCTATCGCAACGCCCTCGGCCTGACCGGCCGGGCCGATCAGGCGCCGCCCGTCCCCACGACGCAGACCGCCCCCGCCGGTGCGCCGGCGGGAGCCGCCTCGGGTGGGGGACTGGCAGCGGCCTCCGCTCCCGGCGCCGCCGGCGGGTCTCAGCTCCCGGTCGGGGCCGTGGTGACGGTGCGGGTTCTCGCCACCGGCGAGGAGGCCGCCCGGTTTCTCGGCGCCCGCTCCGATACGCCCACTGCCAAGGGCGGCGGCCCGTCGACCGTGCTGAGCGGCACGGTGTCGGGCGTGACCCAATCCGGCCGGCCGGTGGTCGCCACCCCGTTCGGCCATCTGGCGATCAACGCCACCAGCGACCTCAGGATCGGCGACCGGGTCGCGCTGGACGTCCTTGCGAGCCGGGTCGGCGAGATGCCCACCGCCGAACGCCCGGCACCGCTCTCGGTTCTCGCCCGCGAATGGCCCGCCCTGGAAGGCGCCATGCGGGTGCTGCAGGAGGCGCTCGGCCCGCAGGCCGCGGCGCAAATCACCCAGGCCATGGTCCGCCCCTCACCGCAGATGTCCGCCGCCATGCTGTTCTTCATGAACGCGCTGAAGGTCGGCGACATGCGGTCCTGGTTCGGCAACGACGCGGCCCGTGCTCTGGAGAGCGCCGGTCGCGGCGGGCTGCTCTCGACCCTGGCGGAGGATTTCCAGACGCTGCAGCGGGCGATCGAGCCCGGCGACAACGGCTGGCGCGCCTTTCTCATCCCGGTTCTGGGCGAGGAGAAGCGGCCGATCCGTGTGCTGACTCGCGGCCGTGGCCAGGGCAAGCGGGACAAGGACGGCAATCCGGCGGATGACGGCACCGCCTTCCTGGTAGATCTGGAACTCTCGCAACTCGGTCCGTTCCGCCTGGACGGGCTGGTGCGCAACGACCTGGTCGACCTGTGGATCCGCACGACGAAACCGTTGCCCGGCCTGGTACGCCATGACATCAAGGCGCTGTTCGACGGAACCCTGGACCGCACCGGCATCCAGGGCCGCCTCGCCTTCAAGGCGACCCCCGTCCTGCCGCCACTGCCTGTCGCCGAGCTCCAGGCCGGTGCCGCGGGCGATACGGAGTCGCTGTTCGCCTGACCGACCCATGACGAAGGAGCCTCCATGGGCCTGCCCACCGCCATTCTGTTCGATCTGGACGACACCCTGATCTCCGCCCATCTGCACCCGCGCAAGGCCTGGACCAAGGCGCTGCAGACGGTGGGCGGACTGCCGGGAGATCCGACGGCGGAAGAGGCCGCGGTGGCGATCCACACATCGGCCAAATGGTACTGGTCGGATGCCGAGCGTCACCGGATCGGGCGGCTGGACATCCTGACCGCCCGCAAGACGATCCTGACCCGAGCGTTCACGGAAATCGGCTGGGCCCAGGACGACGACTTCATCGACCGGCTCGGCCGGCATTTCACCGAGCAGCGCACCAACGACACCAAGCTGTTTCCGGACGCGGTCGAGACCCTGGACGGCCTGGCCCAGCGCGGGGTGCGCCTGGGATTGATCACCAACGGCAATGCCATCGAACAGCGCGCCAAGGTCGACCGCTTCGAACTGGCCCGGCACTTCCACCATATTCAGATCGAGGGGGAGGTCGGCTTCGGCAAGCCCGAGGAACAGGCCTATGCCCATGCGCTGGACAAGCTGGGCACCTCGGTGGAGGAGACCTGGATCATCGGCGACAACCTGGACTGGGAGGTCGTCGTCCCCCAGCGCCTCGGCTTCTACGCGATCTGGCGGGATCCCATCGGCAAGGGCCTGCCCGAGGGCAGCGAGGCGAAGCCGGACCGCATCGTCACGCGTCTGGCCGAGCTGCTGGACCCCTGAGCCCGGAGCCGAAAACGCAAACGGGGGCGCCGAAGCGCCCCCGTCGATCTTGAGCCGGTCGATCCGCGCCGATCAGGCGGCGGCGGCCTTTTCCTGAACCGCCTTCAGGATGGTCTGCGGCGAGCTCTCGCCATACGGATCGGTGTCGCACAGGTCGGAGTGACCCGGCTCCTCGAACCACATCTCGACGACGCCGTCGTTGACCACCGCGCCGTAGCGCCAGGAGCGCATGCCGAAGCCCAGATTGTCCTTGGCGACCAGCATGCCCATCTTGCGGGTGAACTCGCCGGAGCCGTCGGGGATCAGGCCGACCTTCTCGACGCCCTGGGACTTGCCCCAGGCGTTCATGACGAAGGCGTCGTTGACCGACAGGCAGTAGATCGCGTCGATGCCGGCGGCCTTGAAGTCGTCGTACAGCTTCTCGAAATCCGGAAGCTGGTAGGTCGAGCAGGTCGGGGTGAAGGCGCCCGGCAGCGAGAACAGGACGACGCGCTTGCCCTTGAAGTAGTCGTCGCTCGTCACGTCCTGCCAGCGATACGGATTCGGGCCCTCGATGGACTCGTCACGCACGCGGGTCCGGAACGTCACGGACGGAACCTTACGGCCGATCATATATCCCTCCATTGGATCGTCAGCTGGGCAGGTAATGCGGCCCATTACCAGATTGGAACGTGTCTAACGTGGATGATTACCTCAGTCGAGAGCGGAAATGTCGCACTGCAAAAAATTGAACACCCACCTGTAAAATAACGTCAAGCCAGTGATTTCATCGAACTAGGAAGCGCGCGCTGTCGGCTGCCGCCACGTCGATGTGGCGCTGCAGCACGGTGGTGGCCGTCTCGATGTCCTGCACCGCGGCGGCGGCGACCATGGCGCGGTGGTCGGCCTGGGACATCCGGTCCCGCCCCATCATCGCCAGGTGAAACCGAAGGTAGCGGTCATGTTCCGTCAGCAGCCGCTCGATCAGCCGCAGGAGCTTGGGACTTCCCGCTCGGGCATAGAGCGAGAGATGGAAACGCCGGTTCAGTTCGCCCAGACGGCCGTGGTCCGGTTCGCGGTCCATATCGGCGATCAGATCCTCGGCGCGGTCGAGATCCTCGCGGGTCAGATGCGGAATCGATTGCGCGAAAGCCACCGGCTCCAACGCCCGGCGGATGAGATAGGTGTCCGCCTGGTCCTGGGCCGAAATCTCGGACACCACCGCCCCCTTGTGCGGCGTGAACTCCAGCAGCGCCTGCGCCTCGAGCTGACGCAGCGCTTCGCGTACGGGCATCCGGCTGACATCGAACGCGGCGGCCAGCGCTTCCTGGCGCAGCGGCGTCCCCGGCGGAATCCGGCCGTCCAGGATCGCCTCGCGCAGCACCCGCTGAACGAATTCGGAGGCGGTGCGCGGCCGGTCGGCCTCCCGGGACGCCAGAGTGGTGAAGTCGAACCCGTCGTCGGAATTCATCAAGACTTATCCACTTGTTGATTGGATCCAATCTTAAGCCTACCCTCTCCCGGATCGAAGTCAAATCCCGTGCCCTACCTGTTCCGGGGATGCCGCATGTCAGACGCCCGCACCGATCCGCCCCACGCCTCCGCCGCCGTGCCGATCTCGGCCGGTCTGCTCACCGCCATCGTCGGCTTCGCCAGTTCCTTCGCGGTCGTGCTGGCCGGGTTGCAGGCCGTGGGCGCCACACCGGATCAGGCGGCGTCCGGACTGATCGCGCTGTCGGCCGGCCAGGGTCTGCTCATGATCGTGCTGGCCTGGCGCAGCAGACTGCCGCTCAGCTTCGCCTGGTCGACGCCCGGTGCCGCCCTGTTGGTATCCACGGGCATGCCACAGGGCGGCTTTTCGGAAGCGGTCGGCGCCTTCCTGGTGGCAGCGGCGCTGATCGTGATCGCCGGGTTGTGGCGCCGGTTCGGGCGCGCCGTGGAGGCGATCCCGGCCAGTCTCGCCAGCGCCATGCTGGCCGGTGTGCTGCTGAACCTGTGCCTGGCGCCGATCGAAGCGATACGGGAATTTCCCTGGCAGACGGCGGCGATCATCGTCGTGTGGGCAGTCACCCTGCGGTTCGCCAGGCTCTATGCCGTGTTGGCGGCGGTGGTCGTTGCGGCCATCGTGATCCCGCTTTCCACCCCGTTGCCGGAGGGGGTCTTCGATACTGCCTGGCCCGTGCCGGAGCTGGTGCTGCCTGCCTTCAGCCTGGACTCGATCATCGGCATTTCCCTGCCCCTGTTCCTGGTCACCATGGCCTCGCAGAACATTCCCGGCCTCGCCGTGCTGAACGCCAACGGATACCGGCCCGCCGCCTCGCCGCTGTTCGTCACGACCGGTGCGGCCAGCATGGTCACCGCCTTCTTCGGCGGGCACATGCTGAATCTCGCAGCCATCACCGCGGCCCTGTGCGCGGGTCCAGATGCGCATCCCGATCCCAGGAAGCGGTACATCGCCTCGCTGACGGCCGGCGGCTCCTACATCGTCATTGCCCTGCTGGCCGGCATCGCCGCGGCCTTCGCCACGGCATCGCCGCCGCTGCTGATCCAGACCGTGGCCGGCCTCGCCCTGCTGGCCAGTCTCGCCGGCGCGGCCGCGTCCGCCCTGTCGAAGCCGGACGAGCATGTGCCTGCCATCGTCACCTTCGTGACCACAGCCTCGGGCCTGTCGATCCTGGGCATCGGTGCGGCGTTCTGGGGGCTGCTCGCCGGCGGCGCGATGCTGGCGCTGCTCAAGCTGGGCCGCACCGGCTGAAGCAGCACGCCGAGCGCAAGCGGCGGGTCAGCCCGCCGGCTTCTCCTGACGGCAGGTGAAGGTCGCGTCGAACCGGGACTGCAGGTAGGGCCCGGCCAGAACCGGCGCGAATTTCGGCGCCTCGCCCGGGATCTCGCAGCTCGGCAGACAGGCGATCTCCGCCTCCCAGTTCGGGTCGAAGAAGAACGGCATCGAATACCGCTCCTTGCCCGAGACATTGATCACACGGTGGGGTGTGGCCTGGAACCGGCCATTGGTCCAGCGCGCCATCTGGTCGCCCAGGTTGACGACGAAGGCCCCCGGCACCGGCGGGGCGGCGATCCACTCGCCCGCGGTATTGCAGACCTGCAGCCCGCCGTTGGGATCCTGCGCCAGGATGGTCAGGCAGCCGTAATCGGTATGGGCGCCGCAGCCGATGGTCCGCGCCTCCACATGTCCGGTCTGCGGCGGATAGTGCAGCAGCCGGAGCTGGGCCAGCGGCCGGTCGATCTTGTCGGCGAAGAAATCCGGCTCCAGGTCGAGGGCGATGGCGAAGCCGCGCATGAGCCGCTCGCCGAGCCGGCAGAGCGCGTTGAAATACCCGTCGGCGGCTGCCCGGAAGGACGGATCGCCCTGCGGCCACTGGTTGGCGCCGTGCAGCGGCAGACCGGCCAGCACCTCCGGGTCGTCGGCGCCCAGATCGCGGCCGAGATCGAACCCCTCCTTCAGATCCGCCGTCATCGCCGGATCGGTATTCTCCTCGAACAGCGGGAAATAGCCGCGATGCACCGGCCATTTGCCGATATGCACCGCCATCTTCTCCTCCAAGGGCCGGTCGAAGAAGGCCCGCGCCTCGGCGAACATGCCGTCGATCATGGCCTGGGGAATGCCGTGGCCCTTCACGTAGAGGAAGCCCACCCGTTCCGCCGCGTCGCGCAGCTTGGCCGCCACGCCGGCCTCGTCGCTGCCATCCACCAGGGCGGCGATATCGATGACGGGGATGCTGTCGAACGCGACCTCCCGCCCCTTGAGATCCTCGGAAACCTGAACTTCCGCCAACGCACCCGCACCCATGGCACACCTCCGGTCGACGACGCCGACCGTCAGTACACACCCGTCATGCGCGCAGCGCCAGCCGCAAACCGCAGGTCAGGATCCAGTGGCGATACGGTGCGCGATGCGGACAACGTCCACCGCGTCCACCAGGCGGGCGACGTAGTGGTCGCGGGGCGAGAACGCGGCCGGTCCCTCGCCGCGGAAATTTTTCTCGATCGTGTCCAGCATGCGGTTGAGCCGGCGGCGGTGCATGCCGAAAGAGCGCTGGAGCGGATCGGCCAGGACGCCCGCGAAGGCGGCGACAATGGCACCCACCGCCGCGAGCGAGGCGATCGTCGTGCCGACCATCATCGAACTCGCCGCCGCCGGAAAGGCGCCGTACCACGCACCGCCCAGGGTCGCCCCCAGGGGGAAGCTGGTAATCGCCATATGCTGCGCCAGCATGCCGGCCAGCACCGGCCCGAGGGTCCACACACTCGGCGTGAGCTGATGGGCAGCGGCATAGCCGATCCCGGTGGACACCATCGCGCCCACCAGGTCGGAGGCGGCGGCGCGGGTGCCGGTATAGGCGGCCAGCGTCTCCTCCACCCGGCGGCGCACGTCGGGGTCCTGCGCATGGCGGGCGATCTCGGCCAGCGGCTCGCCCAGCGCGTGATGCAGCCGCGGATCGGCGAACATGGCCTCGGCGAGGGCATCGCGGGTCGAGATCCGGTCGCCGTCGGTATAGGGCAGCTCCAGGAACTCGGTCCAGAGCCGCCACTCGATCTCGCGGTCCACCGAGGTGCGCATCAGCAGACGCCGGGTCTTCATCCAGTGACCGGCCCGGCGCGCGCCGAACCGCTCCGCCACCATGCCCGAGACATTGATCGCGAGCTGCGGCGGCACCAGCGCGACGTTCACCGGCGCGCGCAGCAGATCGAGGCCGAACGCATTGCGATGCAGCCGGGCCGACCCCTTCCAGCCGTAATGGAGGTCGATGAACTCCTTCGCCCGCGCGCGGCGGCTGTCGATATAGCGCGTGATCGCGTCGTCGACGACGGAGCGCGCCGTCGATGGGTCGAACGGCAAACCGCCAATTTCAGTGGAAGTCATCGGCAAATCTTGCATGAGGGATAGATGGCAATTCCTGCGCGCAGGTCAATGAGAGCCGCGCAATCCCCGGCAATCGCCCTGTAATTTCTTAAAATGCGAACAAAATCAGACAATTGCAATTTTTCAATCTTGGCGTAAGCTTTGCATAGGACGTCCGCGGGAACCGCGGAGTGGGGAATGGTAAGCAAGAGCGAGATATTCGAGGTCCATCTTCAGCGGGAAGGCCAGTGGCGCATCGACTCGAGCGCGCACAGCCAGTCCGAAGCCGAAGAACTTGCCAAGAAGGTTCTGAACCGACAGGGGGTGACCGGGGTTCGGGTCATCAAGGAGACCACGCGCGGAGAAACCGCCCGCGAGCAGGTCGTCTTCGAAAAGCTCAAGAGTTCCGGAAGCAGCGACAAGATCCTGATCGGTGAGGTCGACGCCGCGCCGCTGTGCGAGAACGCAGACGCCCTGTTCGGCACCGACGGCCGGCAGATCCTCAACCGCCTGTTCCGCAGCTATCTCGACAAGAACGGCGTCACCGCCAGCGAGGTGATGCACGAGTTCCGCGAGCTGCGGCGCCTGATGGACGCCGACACGCTGATCATGTCCGGCGTGGGCAAGGTCGCCGCACTTCAAGCCAAGGCCTATCCCGGGACGGGCGACGTCACCGCCCGGCGCGATGCCTTGTTCGGGTTCCTGAACGAGCTGTCCGACCGGGCACGGGAGGCCGCCGCCAAGACCCTGCCGACCATCGCCAAGGACGGGTTCGAGGCGACCGTCGAGAAGATCGCCGCCCAGTCCGGCGATGCGGATTGCAGCTATTTCGTCCGCCTCGCCATCGCCCGAGAGCTGGTCCAGCAACGCTCCTATTTCGCCAAGCTCAGCCAGACCGTGACGTGGGTTGCCCCCTGCGAGATCCCGATCGGGCGCCAGGCGGCCGACATCTACATCTCCGACACCCTGTGCAACAGCCAGACCCTGCAGGATCTGCTGGGTACCCGCGAAAACCTCGCCGCTGCCCTGGGCGCGCTCATCGAACTGGCCCACGGGTCCTTCGATGCCCACGCCGAGGGCAAGCCGGACGACGCGCCGGAAGCCACCACGGGCCGGCTGACCGGCCTGTTCGCGTCGGGCGCCCTGCCAGAGAGCCGGGTCGTGCTGGTCGACCGCATCCGCCGTCAGGTCGAGGGCAAGCTGCCGCTCTCCCACGAGGGCGGATCGGACGAAGACGAGGCGCTGAAGGGGCTGATCGACAACCTGATGCCGGAGGACGTGCTTCTGGGCGGCGGTCCGATGGCGGAAGCGCTGACCCATCGCCAGTCGCGCATCATCAATCGGGGCGGCGTCAACGGCCTGCGGGAGGCAACCGGCCGCCTGCTGCCGACTTTCGGCGATCCGGTCCGCAAGGCCGCCTATCTGATCGCCCTCTCGGAAAGCACGCTGGCCGAGACCATCAGGGACGAGATCGACATGCAGCTCGACGGGCTGTTCGTGCGTCCGGACTCGGTCAAGCAGATCGTGCGGGACAACCGACCGCCCAACAAGAAGATGCAGACCGTGACCGCGGTCTTCCGTAAGTTCCAGGACTCCTCGCTGGACGCGACGCTGAAGGCGCGGATCGTCAACCGGCTCGACGAGCTGTTGGCGCGTTACATCACCGAGGACAAGATTCTCGACAAGGTCGACGACCCGAACCGGCCGCTGCATGTGCGGGCCTTCATGCTGCTGTCCATGTGCAGCCCCGACATGCTGCCGGAGGGTCAGGCCTCGAAACTCGCCCGCTCGATTGTGGTGAAGCACCTGCGGCGCAAGGATTTCGAGAACGAGCTGGTGGCGCAGGTACCGGGCCCGGAGAAGGAGCGCGTCTTGCGCGACTTCCACGTTCAGCTCTATCGCTGCGGCTTCATGCAGTAGGGACGTCCGCCTGTAGGAACTTCCCTGGGACTCACGGGTCGAACGGGTACTTGCGCAGCCACTCACGCAGCTGTTTCTCGCCGATCAGGCAGTCGTAGCCCTGGGCCCGTTGCAGGAGCGGGCGGGGCGGCAGCAGGCCGGCGATCTCGAGCACCAGTTTGCGGCGGATGGCCCGGCCGAAATCGGCGAACCCGTCGGCCGCCAGGACGAAGGCTGCCTGGCCGGTGATGACGCATTCCTCGAAATAGATGTCGAGGTCCTCCAGGACCGGAAAGCCGAGCGGGCCCGGATCGTAGTTGAGGATCACCAGCCCGTTGATCCCCACGCCCCGTTCCGCCGCCCGGCCGCGGGCCGTCAGGATCGGCATGCCGTGGTTGTTCGGCCCGTCTCCGGAAATGTCGATGATGCGCCGGGCACCGTCATAGCCGTTGGTCTCGAACATCGGCAGCACGTGCTCGATCACCCCGCTGATGGAGGTCCGGCGACCGGGATAGGGCCACCGGCCCTGCAGAGTCTCCACGAAGGCGGCGGCCGCGGCGGGACCGTCGATCACCCGCCAGTCGACCACCGTCCGCGCCGTGCCCAACCCGGCCCATTCCACATAGGCGAGCGCGATCCGGCCCAGCGGCCCCGAGGTGATGGCGGCAATGACCTCCTCGCTCGACAGGGCGGAGACGTAACCCTCGCGCTGGAGCATGGCTTCGGAGGTGTCGATGGAGCCGGAGACGTCCACCGCCAGCACCAGTTCCAGATCCACCGCCTCCTGCGCCTTCGCCTGAGCGCCGGCACACAGCATCGCGAGAAGGAGCAGGATGCGGGTCATGCGGTCTATTGCACGGGAAGCCGCGGTCCCTGTCCAGCGTTCACCTGTTCCGGCGGAGGATGCCCGTGGAGCTCTAGTCGGACCCTAGTCCGCGAGCGCCGCCAGTTCCTCCACCGTCACCGGCTTTGCGGGCGGGCGGACGTGGTAGTAGCCGACGTCTGCCGGCGCCATCGCCTTGGCCGTCGCCAGCACCTCCGTCACCGTATGCCCGCACATCCGGCCCTGGCACGGCCCCATGCCGGCGCGGGTATAGGCCTTGAGCTGGTTCGGCCCCTGGGCGTGGGAGGCCACCTTGCGCAGATCCGCTGCCCGCACTTCCTCGCAGCGGCAGACGACGGTCTCGCCCGCCACCCGGCCGATCCAGTCCGGCGGCGGGAACATGGCGTCGAGGAACCGCCGCAGCCAGCGCTGGCCCGTGAGCCGGTCGAGGTCCGGGGCCACCCGCAGGTCCCGTTCCGCCTCGGCGATCCGGCCGAGTGCCAGGGCCACCGTCGCCGCGGCAACGCGTCCGGAGGCTTCCGCCGCGTCGGCGCCCAGGATGCCGCCGCCGTCGCCGGCCACGTAGACGCCCGCCGCCGAACTCGACCCATAGGCGTCGAGCACCGGCCGGAAGCATCGTTGGCGCGGATCCCACGCATGGTCTGCCTCGACCAGCCGCGGAAGCTGCGGATTGGGGATCACCCCTTCGTGCAGCGCCAGGGTATCGGCTGCGATCTCGCGGGCGATACCGCCGGCGTCGGTGAAGCGGACCACCCGCAGCGCGCCCTCGCCGTCCGCCCGAAGGCCGGTCACGCCATGCCAGACCTGGCGGGCGGCCCGGCCGTAGGCGGCGCGCAACCGGCGGCCCTTGAGCATGGTGCGGCGCGCGCCGACCATCGCCAGCGGCAGCCAGGGCATCGCCCGGTTCAACCCACCCGGCGGAGTCGTATCGAGGATCGCCTCGATCGGCACGCCCGCCGCCGCATACTGGGTAGCGAGCAGCATCAGCAGCGGCCCGCTGCCGGCCAGGACGACGCGGCCGGTCGGATAGATGCCGGACTGTTTCAGTACAGTCTGCAGCGCACCGACCGTGGTCACGCCGGGGAGGGTCCAGCCGGGGATCGGCACCGGACGCTCCATCGCGCCGGTGGCGAGCAGCACCGCCCGGGCGTGGACCTTCTGCGCCCGACCGGCTTCCGACCAGACCACTTGGCGCCCCTCGGCTTTCGTCATCGGCCCGATATGCCAGACCGTCGCCCCCTGGCGCCGCTCGACCGCCGAGGCGGCTCGCGCCAGGGTCCGGCCATGGGCATAGTCGCGGCCGAGATAGGAGAGGTCGGCCGTCCGCTGTTCGGTCACCCGCTCCACGTTGCGGTAGATCTGGCCGCCGGCCGTCGGCTGCTCGTCCAGGATCAGGGCATCGAGACCGAGCGCATGGGCGGTCGCGGCCGCACTCAGCCCGGCGGGCCCGGCGCCGATGATGACCAGGTCGCGCATCACCCCTCCCCCCGCTCGGTGGTGACGACCATGCCGTTACGCACCGGCACGAGGCAGGCCTGGCGGTCGGCGACGCCGTCGATCTCGACCAGGCATTCGAAGCACACGCCCATCTGGCAGTACGGCGCCCGCGGCTCGCCCGTCACGGCGGCGCGGCGGATCGCCCGCCGGCCCGACGCCAGCAGGGCGGAGGCCACGGTATCCCCGTCGCGGGCGGCGATCCGGTCGCCGTCGACGGTCAGCGTGATCGTGGCGGCCTTGGTCGGGCCGGGAAGTCGGGCAAAGCTCATCGGGCGGCCTCGGGGGCCTCGCCGGTGGCGACCAGCGCGCCGAGGCCGATCAGGATCGCCCCCGACACCCTGTCCATCCAGCGGGCGAACCAGGGATTGGCGGACAGCTTGCGGGCCACACCGCCCAACGCGAAGGCGATCAGGACATCCGAGGGAATGGCGGTGAAGACGACGATCAGGCCCAGGATAAGGCTCTGCAGCGTCACCGAGCCGGCGGCCGGATCGACGAACTGCGGCAGCAGGGCGAGGAAGAAAAGTGCCGTCTTGGGGTTCAACACCTCCACCATGATGCTCTCGCGGTAGATCTTCCCCATGGATTTCGCCGGCACCCGCCCCACCGGCACGACGAAGCCGCCGGACTCCCTGAAATGCTGGATGCCGAGCCAGACGAGATAGGCCGCCCCGGCCCATTTCAGCACCGTGAATGCCTCCGCCGAAGCCAGCACGATCGCCGAGACGCCGAGGGTCGCCGCCGCCACATGGGCGAAGGAGCCGGTGAACAGGCCGGCCGCCGCCACCACGCCGGCACGCGGGCCCTGACTGACGCTGCGGGCCATGATGTAGAGGTTGGACGGCCCCGGCGACAGGTTCAGCAGCACGGCCGCCACGGTGAAGACGACCAAGGTGTCGAGCGACGGCATCTCCGGCTCCTCAGGTGGCGAAACGGCGAAAATGGAAGGGGTCGAACCGCTCGGAGAACGACCCGTCGAGGATCGTCGGCGCCAGTTCCAGCGCATGGGCGCCGGCCAGGGTCACGCCGCTGTGGCAGGTCACGACGAAAGCACCAGGGCAGGTCTCGCTCTCCGCATAGATCGGGAAGCCGTCGGGCGACATGATCCGCAAAGCCGACCAGGTCCGCACGATCCGGGCCTTGCCCAGCGCCGGCACGAGGCGGCGGGCGCGGTCGGCCAGCCGGGCCGAGGTGGCGATGTCCAGGTCGGTGCTGTACCCCACCCGCGCGTGGCTGGCGCCGATCATCACCGAGCCCTCCTCGGTCTGGCGCAGCCGGCCGATCGGGTGGCTGAAGAGCTTGGGCATCCGCTGGGTGACCAGGATCTGCCCCCGGTCCGGCGCGGTCGGCACGTCGAGCCCGACCATCGGGGCGAGCCGCCCGTTGCCCAGGCCGGCCGCCAGCACGACCTTGTCGGCATTGACGGTGCCGCGCGCCGTCTCCAGGGCGAAGCCCTCGCCGGAGGGGCTGATCCGCTCGACCTTGTGATCCAGGCGGTGGTCGACCTTGTGCCGCGCCAGCCCCGCATGCAGGCCGCGCAGCAGGTAGAGCGGGCTGACATGGCCGTCATGGGGACAGAAGCTCGCGCCGGCGATATCCGGGCTCAGCGCCGGCTCCAGGTCGCGGGCCTCTGCGGCGGAGATCATCCGCACGTCGTTGGCGCCGACGCCCGGCTGGTTGTGCATCCGCTTCAGCGAAAGCTCGGCCTCGGCGTATTCCTCCTCATCCAGGCAGGCCTCGATGCCGCCGGGCTGGCGCAGGCCGACATCCACCCCTTCCTCGGCGGCGATGGCGGCGGCGAGATCCGGCCAGACCTCGGCGCTGCGACGGGACCAGGCCGCATATTCGTGCATCCCGTCGCCCTTGCCCTGGACCCAGACCAGGCCGAAATTGCCCCGGCTTGCCCGGAAGGCGTCGTCGCCCTCGTCCAGCACGGTGACCTTGGCGCCGGCGCGGGCCAGACCCCAGGCGACGGCGGAGCCGACCAGCCCGCCGCCGATGACGGCGACGTCGCTCATCGGCGCGACCTCACAGCCCCGCCTCCACCGCGTCCTGCTGCTTCTTGGCGAAGCCGACGACGATCTCCCCATCGGCCATCTCGAAGATCGGCCGTTTGATCAGGGCTGGGTTCGCCTGCATCAGGGCGATGGCGCTGTCGTCGTCCTCGGCCGCCGCCTGAACTTCCGGCGGCAGGCCGCGCCAGGTGGTCCCGCGCTTGTTGATCAGCGTCTCCCGGCCGACCGCGGCGAGCCATTCGGTAATCCGATCGGCGGTCAGCCCGTCGGCCCGCACGTCCTTGAACGCGAAGGTCGCCCCCTTGCCCTCGAGCCAGGTGCGGGCCTTCTTGCAGGTATCGCAGTTCTTCAGTCCCCAGACGGTGATCAAAGCCCACTCCCCCAGTCGTCGATCATCAGCAGCATGGCGTCCAGGCACTTCCCGGCGAGGTGCTTGCAGCGGTCCGGCGACCAGCCGACCTCCGGCATCGGGTTGTTCGCGGTATCCTTGAACGGCATCTCCAGCGTCATCGCCGGGCAGCGGAAGGTATGCGCGATATGGCCGGTGGAGGTAGTCAAGTTGCCCTTGCCCGGCGGCGCCTTGGGGTAGCCGTGCTCGGTCTGGAAATCGGGGGTCAGGCGCGCGAGTTCGGTGCGGAACCGGTTCAGCGGCGCCAGATGGGCCTCGGTCACGTCGGGCACGCCCTCGTAGCCGGCGATGAAGTTGTACGGCAGCCCCTCGTCCCCGTGCACGTCGAGGCACATCTGGACGCCGGTCTCCTGCATCTTGCGGACGACGTGATAGACCTCGGGGCTCTTCTCCAGGCTCGGCTCGCGCCATTCCCGGTTCAGGTTGGTGCCGGCGGCGTTGACGCGCAGGTTGCCGCGATAGACACCGTCCGGGTTCATGTTCGGCACCAGATGGATGGTGGCCTTGGACAGCAGGGCGCGGGCGACCGGGTCCTGGGCGTCGCAGAGCTTCTCCACCACACCCTCGACGAACCAGCCGGCCATGCTCTCGCCCGGATGCTGGCGGGCGATGATCCAGAGCGGCTTGGGACCCGACCCGAAGGTCAGCAGGTCCATGTCCCGGCCGTCCAGCGTCGATCCCAGCCGCTCGGCCCGCGCCGCACCGCTGGCCTGGGCGAAGGCGACCAGGTCGGCGTGCTGCTCCAGGGTGTAGGGAGCGAGATAGGCGAACCAGGCGAAATCGGTCTCCGGCGTGTGCGAGATGATCAGCTTGCCGCCGTCATACCGGGTCTCGGTGCGCCACCAGTTCGCCCGGTCCTCCGACACCACGGCCCGATAATCCTCCCATCCCTTGGGATAGCTGGACCCGCCGGCATTCTCGATGGTCATGGTCAGCGGAACGCCCCTGGCGCCGGAGACGCGGAAGTAGAACCACTGGAAGAAGTCCGAATTCCCGTCCTTGCGGATGGTCAGGCGGATGTCGCTGGGATCGGTCGCGTCGACAACTTCGATGTTGCCACCGTCGAACTGGCTCGAAATATGGATCACGGTCTCTCCTGGGGCGGGGTGGCATCAGAACGTAGTCGCCGCCCGGAAGATTGAAAAGACCGTCTCGGCGCCCCGCATCGGAACGGCAATCGTGCCGAAGCCGACCGATCACGCCGGTATCCGGCTCTCCTGTGCCATCCTGCTGCGGCCGCGCGGTCCGAGCCGGACGGAGGAGCCGGAGCGGAGCAGCCCCTCGGCGACGGCCTTGCCGAAACTGTCCGACGACACCAGGCCCTGGGCGAAGGGGTGCCGCCGCAACAGCAGCGGCAGGGACACGCAGTAGATCTGCCCGGAGAGCCCGGGCTTCAGATTCAGCCTGAAATCGCCGTCGGACCGACTGCGCGGGCTCTGGCGATACGGGTCGCCGTCTTCCACCGCCTCGGCAAGGCTGGCGAAACCGAGGTCGTGCAGGGTCATGGCCTGCTGGCCGCGCGCGTCGATCAGGGTCTCGAAACGCTCTTCCTTGCCCAACCCTTCAAGACAGAACGCTCCGTCCCGGCGCACCAGCCGTCCCCGGTCGCCCAGCGCCACCACCGCGAGCACACCCGAGCGGCGCAGCGCCAGCAGCTTGGCGATGGACGCATGCGGCACGCAGCCGTAGGCGTCGGCGAAAACCGGCTTCAGCGTCTCGTGGAACCGGCGCAGATCCTTGTCGGTGAGGTAGGGCAGGACCAGCGAGAACATCTCGTGGGCGCGCATCAGGGTGTAGCGCCACATCACCGTCCGGCGGGCCCGATGGTTGCGCCGCGCCTCGGCCAGGTTGGCCTGGGTGGCGACGAACAGGTCGCTGCGCTCCCGCCGGGCGAAATAGGCGCGGTGCAGACCCTCCGGCGTGAACCGTGTCAGGCCCAGCTCGGCGAAGAAGGCGGGGTCGTCCTGCAGAAGCTGCGCCCGGAACAGCCGCATGGCGCGCGACAGCAGACCGGTCTTGCCCGCCGCCACCAGCTTCTCGATCGCCGCCTCGCTGAAGATGTCCAGCGGCTCCTCTGGGATGGGGTAGTAAAAATCCGCCTCCGGCAGCAGCCCCTTGCGCGACGTCAGGACGATGCGCAGCGGGCGGTCGGAGAGCGGGGCGTAGGTCATCCGGCTTCCGCTGTCCTCGAACCGCCCATAGCGCGCAGCGAGCGTGAGGGCGGCGTCGATGCCGCTCAGGGACGAGCCGATGATGGCGGCCGACCGCACCTCTCCGAGCGCCAGTTTCTTCAACGGATAGGGCGAGCGGTAGAGATAGGGTGCTTCCTGGGTCGCCTTCTGCCGATGGCCGGTGGCAACCACCACCGCGTCGGCCCGCCACCGGCTGCCGCCCTGAGGCGACTGCGAGACGATCCGGAAACCGGTCTTCAGCGGGACGATATCGGCCACCCGGTGTTCCGTCAGGACGGAGACACCGTGGCCCGCCCATTCGGCCCGGCGGCACAGCGCCTCGAACTCGTCGGCGAAGTAGTCGCCCAGCACGACACGGGGATAGAAACCACGCTCGGCGATATCGGCGCGCGCAATCCGCAGGGTGTCGAGACGGCTGTCGGACAGGGAGTCCAGCCAGTCCACCAGCGTCCGGGTCAGGGGTGGGATCTCGATCGACGCTATATTGGCCAGAACCTGGGGCGTGTTGAACCGCCGGCTGTAGGGCATGCCCGGCCCCGCGCGGCGCCCGGATTCGAAGATCCGGATCTCGAGCCGTTCAGCGGACCCGATCAGATATTTCAGGGTATACGCGGCCGTGGGGCCCGACCCGATGATGGCGATCTTTCTGGACACGGAAGCTCCGGCGAGAACGCGCCGACGAACCCTCGACGCCGACGGATAACGCCGGGCGCGACGGAGCGTTCCCGGCCTCCCGATGTGTCACTGCCGCCAGAGTCGCCTTACTCGGCGGCCGTGCCGACCTTGGGGTCGAAGGCGAAGTAGCGGTTCCGCAGCGCGGTCTGGTTCTCGTAGATCGAGCCTTCCCGCTTCGCCTTGGGAAAGGGCAGCCGCACCGGGCAGTCGACCACCCGAGGCGTGAGGGTCGAGGTGCCGGCGATCATCCGGCTCTCGTTCTCCTCCCAGCCCGCCGGCACGCCGCGCAGGTCCCAGGCATCGGCGGCGGCGATCTGGTACAGCAGCAGTTGCCGGTCGCGGCCCGACGTGTTCTGGGCAGAACCGTGCACCGTCCGCACATGGTGGAAGGTGCAGGCACCGGCCTTGCCGGTCAGCGCCACCGCCTTGGAGAAGTCGAGATCGCAGGCGCCCGGGTCCATCGCCCCAGCGAAATGGCCGTCCACATGATGGTCGTAGGTCGGGCCCTTGTGGCTGCCCGGCATGACCATCAGCGGTCCGTTCTCTTCGGAAGTGTCGTCCAGCAGCACGCCGACCGCCAGAACGTCGTCGTTGGTATGCGGATAGAATGCCCAGTCCTGGTGCCACTCCACCGGCGAGCCGTACTCGGCCGCCTTGATGTTGATCTTGCCGCCATGCAGCCGCAGGTCGGGCGAGACGATCTTGGACAGGATCGAGATCAGGTTCGGATGCTCGACCATGTCGCGGAACACCGGATCGGCCTCGAACGGCTTCTTGATCCGCCGGACCCGCGGCCGCTCGGGCGTGTGGCCCGGTTCCAGGTCGTAGATGCTGTCGTGGTCGGTCAGGCCGCGCGCCTTGTCGATCAGGCCGGCCAGCGCGTCGCGCATCGCCTTGACCTCTTCGGGGGCGTAGACGTTCTCGACCACCAGGTAGCCGTTCTCGCGATAGAACGCGGCATCCGCCTCGCTGATCATTTCATTTCCTCCGCTAAGGTCGGCTCTTCGGCCGCTGCCTAGATTTCACCCTGCGGGGCATGGGCCGTCCAGACCCGAAGTTCTGAGCCGAGAAACGGGCGGTCGGTGGCGGAGACCGCCGTATGGCCGAGAGTCCACCGGGTGACCGGGGCGGCGCGCTCCACCCCCTGGGCCGACGCGCCGCGCAGGGAGGACCAGGGCGAGGCCTCGTCCCATCGCCAGAGCAGCCCGCCCGGCCCCATCGCCCCGTGCAGGGCGATCTGAATGTGGAAGGCCCCTCCCAGCGCCAGCGACGGACCGTACCAGGTATGGGGGCTGCGACCCGGCGCGGAGCCCAGCACCACGAGCAGCCGCTGGTCCGGTCCCGCGAGACCGATCCAGAGCGGCGGCACGGCATCGTCGTCCGAACTGCCTTCCACCAGGGTCTGCGCCGCCGTGGCCTCGGGTGCCGTTCGGCCCATGATCCGCCACGCCCGCACCGAGGCATCCAGCGGTCCGGCGGCGACCCGGGTCTCGCCCACCGCGCCGGCCGCCATCTGCGGCCAGTCGGCGGCCGGGGGCAGGACCGGCGGCCAGGCCAGCGCCTCGCGCACCGACCCAGCGTCGTCGACCACCCGGAACCGCAAGCCCTCCGCGTCCAGGGCCGCCTGTACGGCGTGGAGGTACTCCACCCCTTCCGGCATGCGGTGGGCGGTGCCGGCCCCGGCAGTGGTGACCTGAAGCACGCCGGCATGGACCTGAACGTCGAAGGCCAGGATGTGGCTGCACAGATAGGCGAGCACGCCGTGGCGCACGAGGATGGCCCAGAACGTGTCCGCATGGGGCGGGCCGATCTCGCGCTGGAAGGGTCCCTCGAAACCGTTGACCGGAAAGACCGGGTGATGGCCGACCACGAGCTTGTGGCGGGCGTCGGCATGGGCGGCCAGGGTGGCGTCCAGCCAGTCGGTCTCCACATGCCCCTCCCCGCCCAGGGCGCCGGAGAGCGTGTGCACGAACACCATCAGCAGGTCGCCGCGCCGGATGAAATACGACAGGCCCTCCTGCCCCGGCGGCCCGTTGCGCGGCAGATGCCCCATGACCTCGGCGAAGACGCGCTCGCTCATGGGGTCGTAGGTCGTGTGGTTCGCGGTGTTGTGGAACATCGGGATGCGGTCCCGGTCGAGCCAGGCCATCTCCACCTCGAACCAGTGCCGCCATTGCGCCCGCAGGGCGGCCTCGTCCCGGGTCAGGCCGATGATCTCGTCGCCGGGAAAGACGATGAACTCGGGGGCGGGCGAGAAGCGCCGCACCACCGAATTCACTCGGGCGAAGGTCGCCTCGTGCCGACCTCCGGGTTCGCCGGCGCAGGCATCCCCGTAGATGACGAAGCGATGCCCCGGACCGCGCGGTTCAAGGGCGGGTATCGGGTCCGCCGGACCGCCGGTCATCGTGAGGGACGGTCGTCGTCCTCGTCGTCATCCGCTTCGCGCGCCAGACGCCGTTCGACCGTCTCCCGGGCGACGGTCTCCGCCTTGATCCGTCGCTGCCGCTTCCAGAGTTCGATCACGTACATCAGGAAGCCGAAGATCACCCCCGCGAAAAGGTCCTGGGTGATCAGCTCCTCGCTCAGCGGGCGGGGCGGCTGGAAGACGCCGTTGAGCTGCATCACCAGCAGCAGGCCGGCGAAGACGATGCCGTTGGCGATCCCTCGGACCACGGGCCTTTGCCAGAAGGTCGGGGGCGGAATGTCGTTGTTCTGTGCGTCGCTCATGGGCGCACTCTAATCGGCATTCATCATCTGGCAAAGACCAGCAGCACGACGATGCCGACGGCGACCATACTCATGCCGATCATCTCGCGCAGACTGGGGCGTTCCTTGAACACCAGGATCGACACCGTGATGGCCAGCACGAACTCGATCTGGCCCACCGCCTTCACGTAGGACGCCCGCTCGATCGTCATGGCGGTGAACCAGCCGGCGGAACCGAGCGCGCTGGTGAAGCCGACGAAGATGGCGGCCTTCCAGGCCCGGCCGATGGCGCGAACCTCCCAGGGCCGGCTGGCCACCACATAGACGCCGAGACCGACCGCCTGCATCACCACCACCGTGACGAAGGTGATCGAGGCGGTGGTCATCACGTCCGGGTCGCCGAACGACAGGCTCGCCTGCCGCAGGAACAGGGAAGCGAGCGCGAAGAACAGGCCGGAGAGCAGGCCGATCCCGGCCGCCCGATTGAAGGCCGATGCGAGGAGCGACGTCATCCCCACCCCCTGGCGCGCCAGGCTGATCAGCATCACGCCGGCGCCGCTCACCAGGATGGCGGTCCAGCCGGCGGCATCGATCGACTCGCCGAACAGGGTGGCGCCCAGGATCGCCGTGGGGATCGTCTCGGTGCGGGCGTAGGAAGAGCCGACGGCGAAGTTGCGCAGACCGAACAGCTTGACCAGCAGCACCGTCGCCAGGATCTGTGCCACGGCCGTACCCGCACACCACAGGAAGAAGACCGGATGGATGTCCGGCGCCGGCGTGCCCCGCAGGTGGAGCGCATAGGCCATGTAGCCGAACGCGAAAGGGACTCCGAACAGGAACCGGACCCAGCCGGCACTCCAGGCCGACATAGACCCCGCCAGATGCTTCTGCCCGGCATTGCGAGCCGTCTGCGCAAAGGCGGCTAAGGCGGCGATGATCGCCCAGATTGGCATGAGGAGTCCTCCCGCTCCCGAGCCTAGCGCCCCGGATCGGGTGGGGAAGCCGTCAAATTCGCCATGCTGGTTTGCGGTTTAGGCGTTATAGGCTCAGGGATATGAGAGCACGCGACGAGGGAGTGGGCGGCGAACGGCTGCGCCAGGCGGCCAATCAGGGCTTGCGCGTGGCCCTGCTCGGCCGCGGGATCGCCCTCGGGGTGGCGGCCCTATGGCCGCTGATCTTCTCCACATCCGCCATCCTGGTGAGCGTGCTGATCGCCCTGTCGGCCCTTGCCGGGCTCGGCTATCGCCGGATCGTCGGCTCGGAATACGACCATCCGATCTACCGCTACGTCATTTTCACCGCCGACATCCTGCTCGTCGGCGCGATCTTCGCCGTGCTGCCGCTCAGCGTCAGCGAGGAGGTGCCGCAGCATTTCGCCTTCCGGGCCTACGGCATCCATTATTTCCTGCCGATCCTCGGGGCCGCCGCCCTGGCGCTCTCGCCGGGCCTGATCCTGTGGTGCGGCAGCGTCATCGTGGCCACCTGGGCGGCGACCTTCTCGTGGATCACCGCGTCGATGGAGCATCCGCTCCGGTGGAGCGACCTCGGCGAGCCCTACAGCTACCGCGACCTGATCCTGCACCCGGACTTCGTCAATTCGGGCGGTCGGATCGAGGAATGCCTGGCGATCCTCATCCTGACGGCGCTGATCGCCTTCGCGGTGCATCGGGCCCGCCGGGTGGTAGCGCTGTGGATCCGCTCGGAAACCGGGCGACAGCGGATCACCGGCCTGTTCGGCCGCTTCGCGCCGCCGGAGATCGTCTCGCAACTGGCCGAGGACGGGGCCAATCTGGAACCGACCAAGCGCCAGGCGACGGTGCTGTTCACCGACATCGAAGGGTTTACCAGCCTGTCGGAGACCCGGACGCCGGACGTGGTTCTCGCCCTGCTGAACGCCTATTTCGAGCGGGTCGGCGCCATTGCCGCCCAACGCGGCGGGGTGATCGTCAATCTCCACGGGGACGGCCTGCTGATCGCCTTCAATGCCCCGGCCGACGTGCCGAACCACGCCGCCGCGGCGCTGGAGACGGCCACGGAGGTGCTGACCGCCATCGAAGCCGAGACGTTCAACGGCGAACGCATCGCCGTGCGCGTCGGCATCCATACCGGCGAGGTCGTCGCCGGGCTCGCCGGCAGCCGCGAGCGCCAGACCTACACGGTGTACGGCGACACGGTGAACGTGGCCGCCCGCCTGGAGCAGCTCAACAAGGAGCACGGCACCCGGCTGATGATCAGCGCGGAAACGGCGAAGGCCGCAGGGGGTGCCGGCGGCCTTCGGGATCTGGGCGAGGTGTCCGTCCGCGGCCATGCGGCCGGCATCCGGGTGTTCGGCGGCAGCTAGAGTGTGATCGGATCATGCTCTAACCTATTAAAAAATATATTTAATTCACACGATCCGCTCTAGGCGAACAAAGCGAGCAGCGCGCCGGGTCGCCGGTTGGCGATGCCGACGGTCTCTATGGAAAGCTGCTGGCGCACCTGCTGGGCCGTCAGTTCGGCGGAAGCACGCGCGAGATCGGCATCGACGATATTGCCGAGCCCGACCTCGGCCGCGTCCTGGAGCGATTCGTTGAAGCCGATCTGGGTTTCGATGAACCGCGCCGACGCTCCCAGCCCGCCCAAGGCGATACCGACAGTTTGAATGGCATCGACCACATAACCGTCGGCAGCCTCGGCATTGACGAGATCATCCAGATTCGCATCCGGGCGGCCGAACTCCAGGTCGACCGCCTGAAGGCGATAACTGTCGATCATATAGGTGCCACCCTGGATGTTCGTCAGGACGGTGATCGGGGTGGACACGGTGTTGATCAGGTTTGTGCCATTGAAGCTGGCATCGATAACAAGCTGATCGAACTGGTCGCGCAGATCATGGAAGTCGTTGGTCAGGATCTGACGCTGCTGATCGGTAAGCCCGGGATTGCGCCCGGCAATCGATTTCTCCCGCATATCGGTCAGGAGGTCCGACAGGACGGTCGCACCGGCGATGCCGACCTTCACGAGCCCGAGTGCGGTTCTCAGCCCCTGATTGACCGCATGATATGCCTCGATCTCCGCCCGGATGCCCTGGGCGATCGCGAAATTGGAGGCGTCCTCAAGAGCACCGCTCACACGCAGACCCGTCGAGACCTGCCGCTGCACGGCCTCGGTGGTGCGATTGATGAGATTGAGAGTATGGAGCGCGGAGAACGCGCTCACATTTGTCCTGATGGAATTTTTTACCGCCATCCCAGTCGCCCGTTCTGACCGACAAAGACTCCCCTTTCTGGGGAGCTGGGAGGATTACCATAAAAACTAGCGGGGTTAAATAGCCCCGCGCAAATTATGGATTCAATCAGGCCACCTGATGCGCCCCCAGCCCAAGCAGGGCCCGGCGGCGCAGCCAGAGCGACGGGCGGTAGCGCGGATCCTGGGTGGCGTCATGGATCGCGGAGAGGATCTCGTAGGTCCGCTTCACCCCCATCTCCTCGGCGATCTCCAGCGGGCCCTTCGGATAGTTCAGGCCGAGCTTCATCGCCGTGTCGATATCCGACGGCGTGGCCAGGGCGATCTGCGCCATCTCGCAGCCGAGATTGGCGATCATCGCCCGCATCCGTTGCAGGATGAAGCCGGGGCTGTCCTGGATCACCGTCGGTGCGATGCCGGCCTTGGCGAAGGCCGCCGCCACCGCATCGCGATGGGCCGGATCGGCCGCCGGTGCGGTCATCAGGGTGACGCGCTTCGACGTATCGCCGGTCGTATCGACCGCCACCAGGCGGGTGTGGTCGGTGCCGGTGCGCGCCGCGAAGCCGGTCGCGTCCTCACCGTACAGGGCGGCGACGATGGGCAGCTGGCCGTCGTCGTTGCGGACGCTCAGCCCGGCCCGCTCCAGCAGCTCGGCCAGCGCCTCGTCCCCGTCGGTCGCGACGGCGACGGTGCTAGCCGGGGCCGCGTCGGTGACGTGGTCGGGGCTCGGCGGGTCGATCACCTGGCCCTTGTCGTCGTAGCGGAAGTGGCCCTGGCCGGTCTTGCGGCCGAACCGTCCGGCCTCGGCCAGTGCGCGGTGCAGCGGCGTGGTGCGCAGGCGCGGGTCGTTGAGGAACTGCTCGAACACGATCATCGAGACCGGGTAGTTCACGTCGATCCCGGTCAGGTCCATGAGCTGGAACGGACCCATGCGGAAATGGCCGCAGTCCCGCATCACCGCGTCGACCTGGGCCGGCGTAGCCACCGCCTCGTGGTCGAGATGCAGGCCTTCGGTGGTGAAGGCCCGGCCGCCGAGATTGACCAGGAAGCCTGGGCTGTCCTTGACCACCACCGGGGTGCGGCCGAAGCGCTTGCCGACGGTGACCAGCTTCTCGATCACCGCGTCGTCGGTCGCCGGCCCCTGGATGATCTCCACCAGCCGCATCAGCGGCACCGGGTTGAAGAAGTGCAGGCCGGCAATGCGGCCCGGATTCTTGCAGACCCGGGCGATGGAACCGATCGGCAGGGACGAGGTGTTCGACGCGATGATCGCGTCCTCGGCGACCACGCCCTCGATGGCGGTGAAGAGCGCGCGCTTGACCTCGATATCCTCGAACACGGCCTCCACGACCACGCCGCAGGGGGCCAGGTCCTCGACACCCTTGGCGACGACCAGCTTGTCCTTCATAGCGGCGGCGGCATCCGCCTCCAGCGTGCCCTTCTCCACCAAACGGTCGAGCCGGCCGACCACCTTCTCGGCGCCGGCCTTGGCCCCGCCGTCCATGGCGTCATGGGCGACCACCTTCATGCCGCCCTGCAGCGCCACCTGGATGATGCCCTGGCCCATGGCGCCGCATCCGACGACGCCGATGACGAGGTCGGGGGAGTTCGCATCCACCATCGCTCAGACCCTCTCGATGATGACGGCCATGCCCTGGCCGACGCCGACGCACATGGTGCACAGCGCGTAGCGGCCGCCGGTCTCCACCAGCGTCTCGGTCGCGGTCTGGATCAGCCGGGTGCCGCTGGCGCCCAGCGGATGGCCGAGGGCGATGGCGCCGCCGTTCACGTTCACCCGGGGATCGTCGTCCTTCAGGCCGAGCTCGCGCATGCTGGCGAGCACCTGGCTGGCGAAGGCCTCGTTGAACTCCATCACGTCCATGTCGTCGATGGAGAGGCCGGCGATGCGCAGCGCCTTCTGCGACGCCGGGGCCGGGCCGATGCCCATGATGCGCGGCTCAACGCCGGCCGCGGCGGCGGCGATGATCCGGGCGCGCGGGGTCAGACCGTGCTTCTTGGCGGCGGACTCGCTGGCGATAAGCATGGCGGCCGAGCCGTCGTTGACCCCGCTGGCATTGCCGGCGGTGACCGAGCCGCCGTCCTTGCGGAACGGGGTCGGCAGCTTGGCCAGCTTCTCCAGGGTGGTATCCGGGCGCGGATGCTCGTCGGTATCGACCACGATCACGTCGCCCTTGCGGCCCTTGATCTCGACCGGGACGATCTCCTTCGCCAGACGGCCACGTGCCATGGCCTCGCCGGCCTTGCGCTGGGAGTTATAGGCGAACAGGTCCTGGTCCTCGCGGCGGATCTGGTACTTCTCGGCCACGTTTTCGCCGGTCTCCGGCATGCTGTCGGTGCCGAAGCGCTTCTCCATCTCCGGATTGACGAAGCGCCAGCCGATGGTGGTGTCGTGCATCTCGGCGGTGCGGGCAAAGGCGGTGCCGGCCTTGGCCATGACGAAGGGCGAGCGGGTCATGCTCTCCACCCCGCCGGCGATGGCGAAGTCGCCCTCCCCGGTCTTGATCTGACGGGCCGCGTCGGCGACCGCCATCATGCCCGAGGCGCAGAGCCGGTTCACCGTGACGCCCGGAACGCTGGCCGGGATGCCGGCCAGCAGCAGGGCCATGCGGGCGATGTTGCGGTTATCCTCGCCGGCCTGGTTGACGCAGCCGTAGAACACCTCGTCCAGCGCTTCCCAGTCGGCCGACGGGTTGCGCTCCATCAGCGCCTTCAGCGGGACGGTCGCCAGGTCGTCGGTGCGCACCTGGGCGAGCGCGCCGCCGTACCGTCCGATCGGGGTGCGGACAGCGTCGCAGATGAAGGCCTCGGTCATGGTTTCCTCCGGAAGCGGGTCTTTTTTCGGCATCTGATGTGCCATGCAGGGTTGGGAGGGTCAATCGACCCGGATGTCAGGCGGTGATGACGATCTTGCCGAAATGGCCGGCCGCCTCCATGGCGCGATAGGCCGCCTTGGCGTCGTCGAAGGCGAAGGTCTGGTCGATTACCGGCTCCAGCTTGTGCAGCGAGATCGCGGCGTTCATGTCGGCGAACATCTTGCGGGAGCCGACATAGATCCCCTGCACCATCAGCGACTTGCGCATGATCAGCGTCGGGTTGATCTCGCCGCCGGTCAGCACGCCGATCAGGCCGATGGAGCCGCCGACCCGGGTCGCCGCAATCGAGCGCGCCAGGGTGCCGGCACCGCCGACCTCCACCGTGGTGTCGGCGCCGACCCCGCCAGTCAGGTCCATCACCGCGTCCTGCCAGTCCGGCGTCGTGCGGTAGTTCACCGTCTCGTCGGCGCCCATGGCCCTGGCCCGCTCCAGCTTCTCGTCGCTGGAGGACGTCAGGATCACCCGCGCGCCCATGACCTTGGCGAACTGCAGGGCGAAGATGGAGACGCCGCCGGTGCCGAGCAGCAGGACCGTCTGGCCCGCCTTGACCTTGGCAACCTCGGCCAGGGCATGCCAGGCGGTCAGCGCCGCACAGGGCAGCGTCGCGGCCTGCTCCAGGGAGAAGTGGTCCGGGATCGGGATCAAGCCGCCGGCCTTCAGCACCACCTCCTCTGCCAGCACGCCATCCAGGGCGCCGCCGAGCGCGCTGTTCATCACGTCCACCGAGCACGGCCCGGCCGGCCAGTCCTGGAAGAAGCAGGAGGCGACCCGGTCGCCCACCTTCAGCCCGGTCACGCCGGGACCGACCGCGGCGATCGTGCCGGCACCGTCGGAATTCGGGATGCGCGGATAGGGCAGGTTGCGGGCCTTGGGATCCTTGATCGTCATCAGGTCGCGGAAGTTGATCGACGATGCCGCGATCTTCACCCGAACCTCGCCCGGACCGGGTTCCGGCGTGGCGATTTCGGCGAGATTGAGGGCGTCGATGCCGCCGTCTGAAACGATCTGCCAGGCTTTCATGATCCGTATCCCTTGGTGGAAAGGAGGCCGCCGGAGCAGCTTCGGCGCGAGCATTCAGCATTCACCCGCCGGCCGTCAACGCACCCTCGCCGTCAGCCGTTCTCCGCCAGCAGACCCGAGGCGAGGTGCCGGAAGGTGTCAACCGCACGGGGCAGGACAGTCGCCGGGTCCTCGCTGGCTGCGATCCACAGGGCCGCGTTCAGGGCGACCCCGCTCAGCAACCGGGCCGCCGCCTCGGGGTCGACCGGCTTCATCACGCCTTCGGCGATGAGCTGCTTCACCGCCTTAAGCGTGACTTGCAGGCAACTGTCCTGGCTCGGCCATTGGGCCGGATCGCCCAGGACGGCCGGACCGTCGAGCAGAACGATTCGGCGGACTTCCGGGTTCAGCGCCATCTCGATATAGGCCTCGGCCTCGGCGAGGAGGGCGTCCCAACCCGTCGCCTGCCTGGCGCCGATCTCCTTCGCTCGGCTCGCCATTTCGGTGTCGATCTGACCGACCACGGCGGCCAACAGGCCGCGCTTGTCGCCGAAATTATGATACAGCGCCCCCCGCGTCAGGCCGGCGGCAGCCGTCAGCTCATCCATCGACGCGGCAGCGAATCCCTTCTCGGCAAAGGCCTTGCGCGCGGCCGCTATCAGCGCCGCCCGGTTCTTCTCCATCGTCTCGATCCGCTTGGCCACGCAGTCAGCCCCCGATTTCACATACGCTTCGTATTTCAATTTGACATACGAACCGTATGCCACCACTTCACATACGAAGCGTATCCCAAACTCCAAGTGTGTGGGAACGCCATCCACCAACCTGCAAAGGTCTCAATCATGCCCCCCGACGCAATCTTCCCCGCCAATCCGAACCGCCACGCTCTCTACGAGAAGCACGGATACTCCGCCGCCATCCGTTCAGGCGACCTGCTCTTCGTCTCGGGACAGGTCGGCAGCCGCGACGACGGCTCGCCCGAACCGGATTTCAAACGGCAGCTGCAGCAGGCGTTCGATAATCTCGCCGCCGTCCTGAAGGCCGCTGGCGCATCGTTCGACGACGTCATCGACGTGACCAGCTTCCACACCGATCCGGAAACCCAGTTCGACGCCGTCATCGAAGCGAAGAACCGCGTCTTCCCCGAAGCCCCCTTCCCAAGCTGGACAGCGGTCGGCGTCACCTGGCTGGCCGGCTTCGACTTCGAGATCAAGGTCGTGGCCCGGCTGCCCAACGCCGCCTGAACTAGCGTCCCTTGATGGAAAAGATCTCCCGCGCCTCGTCCGGTGTCGCGACCTTGGAGCCGAGCGCCTCGACGATGGTCACCGCCCGCTCCACCAGCGCGGCGTTGGACGGGGCCAGCACCCCGCGGTCGAGATACAGATTGTCCTCCAGCCCGACCCGCACGTGACCGCCCAGGATCACCGCCTGGGCGGCCATCGGGAACTGCATCCGGCTGATGCCGAAGCCGGACCAGATCGCGCCGTCCGGCAGCAGGCTGGCGAGGTAGGTCATGGTCTCCGCCGTCGCCGGCGCCCCCCAGGGAATGCCGAGGCAGAGCTGGAACATCGGCGGCGCGTCGACCAGCCCCTCCTTGACCAGCTGGGCCGCCAGCCGGGCGTGGCCGGCGTCGAACACCTCCAGCTCCGGCTTCACGCCGCTGTCGCGGATCCGCGCCGCCATCTCGCGCAGATGGGCTGGGGTGTTCATGAACACATGCTCGCCGAAATTCATCGTCGCGATGTCCAGCGTGCACACTTCCGGCCGCAGCTCGTCCACATGGTCGACGCGCTCCTGCGGCGACTTCAGGGTGGTGCCGGGAGCCGGCACCATCGGATCCTGGGTGCCCGGGATGTAGCGGGCGCCGGGGCCGGTGGTCAGGTTGAGCACCAGCTTCGAGCCCGCCTCGCGGATCCGCTCCACCGTCTCGCGGTAGAGCGCCGGGTCCATCGACGGCTTGCCGGTGGCGGGATCGCGCACATGAATATGGGCGATGGCGGCGCCGGCCCGCTCGGCCTCCAGGGCGGAGGTGGCGATCTGCTCCGGACTGACCGGGACGGCGGGATTCTTGTCCACCGTGTCGAAACCGCCCGTCAGGGCGCAGGTGATTACGGTCTTCTCGTTCAAGGTCTTCCTCCCATTCCGCCGCCGCTTATACGCGCGCTTGTATACCATCTCTCAATCGGCATACTCCCCTTACATGGAGTCGGGACACAACCCGGCCTTGAGCAGAACAGATGGAGGATTCGATGAAAATGACACTGCGCGCCTGCGCGGTGGCCGCGATGTCTTGCGCCGCCGCCCTCACCTTCACCGGCGCTGCGTCGGCCGAGGTCAAGCTGCCCGACACCCTCGTATGGTCGGCCTACGACACCGGCTCCTCGGGCCATGCCCAGTCGGTCGCCATCGGCAAGGCGTTCAAGGAGAAGTACGGAGTCAACGTCCGCGTCCTGCCGGGCGCCAACGACATCGCGCGGCTGACGCCGCTGCGGGTCGGCAAGGTCGATGCCGTCTCCAACGGCGTCGGCACCTATTTCGCTCAGGAAGGTGTCTTCGAGTTCGCCAAGCCGGAATGGGGTCCGCAGGCGGTGCGGCTGATCATGTCCTCCAAGGGCAGCGCCGGCCTGATGGTCGGTGTCGCCGAGGATACCGGCGTCAAGGAAGTCAAGGACCTGCGCGGTAAACGCGTGGCCTGGGTGAAGAGCGCGCCGGCGCTGAACCACAACGTCACCGCGATCCTGGCCTTCGCCGGACTGACCTGGAACGACGTCGAGAAGGTCGAGTTCGCCGGCTTCGGCGCTTCCTGGGAAGGCATGACCAACAACCAGGTCGATGCCGCCTTCGCGATCACCGTCTCCGGCAGCACCAAGGCGGTCGCCGCCAGCCCGCGCGGCCTGCTCTGGCCGGGCCTGCCCTTCGCCGACAAGGCCGGCTGGGACCGCATGATGGCGGTCGCCCCGTACTACACGAAGAACAAGGTCACCGCCGGGACCAACGTCCCCAAGGAAGGCATCCAGGGTCAGGCCTATCCCTATCCGATCCTGACCGTGCGCGAGGACATGACCAGTGAACTGGCGCATGCGATGACCACGGCCCTGATCGAGTCCTACGACCTCTACAAGGACGGTGCCCCGGGTGCCGCCGGCTGGGCGCTGGAGAACCAGACCTTCGAGTGGGCGGTTCCGTATCATGACGGGGCCATTGCCGCCTTCAAGGATGTCGGCGTGTGGACCGACGCGATGCAGGCCCATAACGACAAGCTGGTCGCCCGTCAGAAGGTCCTGATCGACGCCTGGGCCGCCTTCACCAAGAACGCCCCCTCCGACGAGGAGGCCTTCGTGACGGCGTGGGCCGAGGCGCGTATCGCCGCCCTGGAAGCCGCCGGTCTCAATCCGGTGATCCGCTGATCCCCGTGCAACGCATAGAGAAGTCGCGCCCATGAGCGGGACCACTGCCAATGACGCGGTGACGGAGACCATCCGTCACCGCGTTCTCGCACCCGGCTGGACGGCGTTGATCATGGTGATGACGGCGATCGCCGTCCTGCTGTCGATCTATCAGCTGTTCAACATCGGCTCGATGATCGGCTGGGTCATGCTCGACCTGTCCTATCTCGGCCTGATCGTCGCGCTGCTGCTGCCGATCGTGTTCCTGGTCTTTCCGATGCGTGCCGCCGACAAGGACCGGCGCTCGCCGCCGATCTACGACATCGCGCTGTTCATCGGCGCCTTCGCGCTCGGCTGCATACTGGCCTGGCTCGCCGTGCCGGCGGTCGAGGGCGGATGGGAGTATTTCGCCCCCGATTATGCCCGCATCCTCGGCTTCCTCATGTGGGCGCTGATGGTCGAGGCGGTGCGCCGCACCGGCGGGCTGGCCCTGACGGCCATCGTCGTCCTCTTCTCGTTCTATCCCCCGATCGCCGACCTGATGCCGGGACCGCTCCAGGGGGCCCAGCAGTCGCTGTGGGAGGTAAGCCAGTACTATCTGTTCTCCTCCGAGGCGATCTTCGGCATTCCCATGCGCGCCTTCGGCAAGCTGGTGATCGGCTTCGTGATCTTCGGCGTGGCCCTGCAGCATACCGGCGCCGGACGGTTCTTCATCGACCTCGCCTTCGCGCTGCTGGGCCATGTGCGCGGCGGCGGTGCCAAGGTGGCGATCTTCTCCTCGGGCCTGCTGGGCTCGATGAGCGGTTCGGTCATCACCAACGTGCTGACCACCGGCCGGCTGACGATCCCGGCCATGCGCCGCACCGGCTTCGGCAAGGAGACCGCCGCGGCCGTGGAAGCCTGCGCGTCGACGGGCGGCGTGCTGATGCCGCCGGTGATGGGCGCGACCGCCTTCGTCATGGCCTCGTTCCTGAACGTGCCCTACATTGAGATCGCGGTCGCCGCCGTGATCCCGTCCCTGCTCTACTATCTCGGCCTGTTCCTGCAGATCGACGCCTATGCCGCCCGCAAGAACCTGAAGGGCCTGCCGCGGGAGGATCTGCCGAAGCTCGGCGCGGTGTTCCGGGACGGCTGGCACTACCTGTTCGCCCTGTTCCTGCTGGTCTACCTGCTGCTCTATCTGAAGCAGGAGGCGCTCGCGCCCTACTACGCCACCGCCGTGCTGCTGATCACCAACCAGATCTTCGGTAAGCGGCTGGGCTGGGGCGACGTGAAGCATTTCCTGTACGAGACCGGACAGGTCCTGGCGGAACTGGTGGCCATTCTCGGTGCCATCGGCCTGATCATCGGCGCCCTGTCGATCACCGGCCTGGTCGGCTCGATCGCCACGGATCTGGTGCTGCTGGCCGGCGGCAACGTCTACGCCCTGCTGCTGATGGGGGCGGCGACCAGCTTCGTCCTCGGCATGGGGATGACCGTCACGGCGGCCTACGTGTTCCTGGCCATCGTGCTGGCCCCGTCCCTGGTGACCTCCGGTCTCGATCCGATGGCCGTGCACATGTTCATCCTGTACTGGGGCATGTTGTCGTTCATCACCCCGCCGGTGGCACTCGGCGCCTTCGCGGCGGCGACGATCTCCGGGGCGACGCCGATGCGGGCCGGGTTCGCCGCAATGCGGCTGGGCTCGATCATCTACTTCATCCCGTTCTTCTTCGTGCTGGAACCGGCCCTGATCCTGAACGGGGCGCCCATGGACATCGTCATCGTCCTGGCCAGCGCCCTGGCGGGTGTCCTGCTGATCGCGTCGTCGACCCAGGGCTATCTTCTGGGCTACGGCAGCTTCGGCGACGGCCCGATGTCGATGCTGGTACGGTCGATCGTCTTCTTTGGGGGGCTGCTCTTCGCCTTCCCCGGCAGCGACGATCTCGGTGTCGGCCATTGGGACGCGGTGTTCGCCGGTGTCGTCATCGCGGGGATCGGCCTGGGCCTCGGCCTGCTGACCCGAAAGCCGGTACCAGGCTGACGGCGGGCTGCGCCATCGACCACAAAAAGGGGAGGCGAAAGCCTCCCCTTTTCGTTGGTGCATGTGGACGCGTCAGGCGGTGTCCGACCGCGGTTCGCTCATCAGCCCCTTCACGATGGCGTAGCATGCCAGCAGCAGGACCGCCGTGAACGGCAGGCCGGTCGACACGGCCATGGCCTGAAGCGCCTGCAACCCGCCGCCGAGCAGCAGGGCGATCGCCACCAGCCCCTCGAAGCAGGCCCAGAAGACGCGCTGCGGCACCGGGGCGTTGGTCTTGCCGCCGGCGGTGATGGTGTCGATCACCAGCGAGCCGGAATCCGAGGAGGTCACGAAGAACACGATCACCAGCACGATGCCGATGAAGGAGGTGATCTCCGCGATCGGCATCTGCTCCAGCATGACGAACAGCTTCACCGGCAGACCGGCCTCGGCGATGGCCGACACACCCGACTGCACGAAGTCGATCGCCGTGCCGCCGAAGGCCGTCATCCACAGTACCGAGACCAGCGACGGGATCAGCAGCACGCAGGTGATGAACTCGCGCACCGTCCGGCCGCGGGAGACCCGGGCGATGAACATGCCGACGAACGGCGACCAGGAGATCCACCACGCCCAGTAGAACGATGTCCAGCCCTGGGCGAAGTTCGCGTCCGTCCGCCCGATCGGGTTCGACAGGGCCGGCAGATACTCCAGATAGGCCAGGAGGTTGGAGAAGAACCCCGTGATGATCGCCATGGTCGGCCCGACCACGATGACGAACACCAGCAGCAGAAAGGCCAGGACCATGTTGATCTCGGACAGCCGCTTCACGCCGGCGTCCAATCCGGCCAGGACCGACACCAGCGCAATGGCCGTGATGCCGCAGATCAGCAGCACCTGGGAGACCTCGCTCACCGGGATTCCGAACAGGAACTCGAGCCCCGCATTGGCCTGGGACGCGCCGAGACCGAGCGAGGTGGCGAGCCCGAACAGGGTCGCGAACACCGCCAGGATGTCGATGACGTGTCCGGTCCACCCCCATACCGCATCGCCGAAGATCGGGTGGAAGGCGCTGCGGATCGTCAGCGGCAGGCCCTTGTTGTAGGAGAACAGGGCCAGGGCCAGCGCCACGATGGCATAGATCGCCCAGGGATGAAGACCCCAGTGGAAGATCGTCGCGGCCATGCCGAGCGCCTTGGCGGCTTCGACGTCGCCCGCGGCACCGGCCAGCGGCGCCCAACTTTCGGGCGACCCGGCACCCTCGGCCAGCGATGCGCTGAAATGAGAGATGGGCTCGGAGACACCGTAGAACATCAGCCCGATGCCCATGCCGGCGGCGAACAGCATCGCGAACCAGCCGCTGTAGGAGTATTCGGGCCGGGCATCGCGACCGCCAAGCCGGACCTTGCCCAGCGGCGTGACGATCAGCACCAGGCACAGGATCACGAAGATGTTGGCGGCGCCGATGAAGAACCAGTCGAAGGTCGATGTCAGCATCTCGCGCAGGGCGCCGAACGCCTGCTCCGCCTGCTCCTGCAACGCCAGGGTCAGCACGACGAACGCGACGATCACCAGGCCGGAGATCATGAAGACCGGGTTGTGGATGTCGAGGCCGAACGGCCCCAGATTGGTTTTGATGTTGTCCTGGCCGATCTCGTAATCGGTATCAATCAGATCCGCCGGCCCGTCGGGCGGCTTCACGGCGTGGTCGGACATATGGTTCCCTCTCGTTTCGGTTTTACAGCGCTCAGCGAGCCCCCCTTGGTCCCGGCCTCACCAAGTCCGAACCCGATTAGGGACGGATGGTTCCGGCGGAGATGAAAGATCGACGCTCCGAAGGCCGGCGCGCAGTCGACCGACGATGGCCGCGATCCCATCTCCCTGGTTCGCCGCCGGTTGCCCCGGCTGTTGGACGACACCGCGCATCGGTGTCGCATTGACGAAACGCTACCCTAACCTGAAATGCCGTTTGGTCACAAATCGACGCACCGACCTTGAACTGTCCTGAATGCGACACGAGTCATCCGCGCCGCCGGGCACCCGTCCCGGTTGCGGCGATCCGGCCCTGGCCGGACCGGGCCGTCAGGCGTCGAGCTTGTGCTTCAGGATCTTGCCCGCAGCAGTCGCCGGAAGGTTGTCGCGGAACTCCCAGCGGCCGGGCCGCTTGTAGGCCGACAGCTTGTCCGTGACGAAGCGGGCCAGATCGTCGGCACTGGGATGCCGGCCCTGCACCGGCTGCACGAAGGCCACGACCTCCTCGTTGCCGTCCTTCGCCGGCCGGCCGACGACCGCGCACAGGGCGACGTCGGGATGCAGCAGGATCGCCGCCTCGACCTCGGGCGGATAGACGTTGAAGCCGGAGCGGATGATCAGCTCCTTGCGCCGGCCGACGACGTAGAGCAGGCGGTCGGCGGTCAGGCGGCCGAGATCGCCGGTCCTGAACCACAGCCCGTCATGCACCGCGGCGGTCTCCTCCGGCGCCTTGTAGTAGCCCTTCATGACCAGCGGGCCGGAGACCTGGATCTCTCCCACCGTATCGGGCGGCAGGATCTCGCCGTCATCGGCGACGATGCGCACCTGGACGTCGGGGATGATCTCGCCGGCCGTATCGTCGTCGCGCGGACGGTCGATATCGGTCACCGAAATCGTCGGCGCCGTCTCGGTCATTCCGTAGCCGTTATGCAACGGCACGCCGAACGCCGCCTCCACCCGTTTCTTCAATCCGAGGTCCAGCGGCGCGCCGCCGGAGGACAGATATCGGATCCGGCCCGGATCGAGGGCGCGGCCACGGATGGTGGTCAACTCAAGGAGTCGCGCGTACATCTGGGGGACTCCGTTGAACAGGCTGATCGCCCCGCTCTCGATCGACGCCAGGGCATGCTCGGCCGAAAACCGGGGAATCAGGTCGACCCGGCCGCCCATGTACATGTTGCCCAGATACACCGATGCCAGCCCGAACACGTGACTGATCGGCAACACGCCGTAGATCCGGTCGCCCGGCGTCACCCGCCTGGATTCCCCCGAGCGCGCGCCGATGAACAGCAGGTTGCGGTGGGTCAGCATCACGCCCTTCGGCTTCCCAGTGGTGCCGGAGGTGTAGATCATCACCGCCACCCGGTCGGCCGGCTCGTCGCCGCTCTCGTTCACCGCCGGATCGGCATCGTCGAACGCCGCCAGGGTGGCGCCCAGGTCCTCCAGATCGGCCACCGGGCCCGCCCCGTGACGGGCGCCATGGCTCTTCGCCTCGTCGGAGACCGACTCCGTATAGAGCGCCAGCGTCGGCCGGGCATGGTCGCGGATCGCGTCGATCTCGCCGGAGGACAGCCGCGCGTTGATCGGGATGGCCCAGGCGCCCAGCTTGGCCGCCGCCAGGACCGACAGGGCGGTGGCGAAGCCGTTCTCGCCGACGATGTAGAACCGGTCGCCGGCCGCCAGCCCGCGCGCCGCCAGGGTGGCGGCCAGCCGGGTCGACCGGGCGTCCGCCTCGCCGTAGGTCATCACCCTGTCGCCCTCGGCCAGGGCCGGGGTCGCGGGAAACCGCTCGGCCCACCAGGCCACCGGATCGGCGATCGACGCAAAGATGTCCTTCGCCGGGCGCGAGCCGTCCCAGGTATCCGTCATCGAGGGCTCCGGATCAGCGGGAGGCCGCGTGGGCGCGCAGCATGTTGCGGGCGATCACGATCTGCTGGATCTGCGAAGTACCCTCGTAGATCCGGAACAGCCGGACGTCGCGATAGAATCGCTCGACCGCGTATTCGTTGATATAGCCGGCGCCGCCATGGATCTGCACCGCCCGGTCCGCCACCCGGCCGACCATTTCCGAGGCGTAGTACTTCGCGCAGGCGGCGACCATGGCGGTGTTCTCGCCGGCATCGAACTTGGCGGCCGCGTCCTTCACCATCGCCTCGGCCGCATAGGCCTCGGTCTTACTGTCGGCCAGCATCGCCTGGATGAGCTGGAAGTCGGAGAGCGGCTGGCCGAACTGCTTGCGCTCGGTGGCGTAGTTCAGGCACTCCGTGATCAGCCGGTCGGCCATGCCGATGCAGACCGAGGACAGGTGCAGACGGCCGCGGTCCAGCACCTTCATCGCCGTCTTAAAGCCCTGACCCTCAACGCCGCCGATGATGGCGTCGGCCGGGACCCTCACATCCTCGAAGATCACGTCGGCCACGTGGGTGCCCTGCTGGCCCATCTTCTTGTACGGCTTGCCGGTGGAGATGCCCGGCGACTTGGCGTCGACCAGGAAGGCGGAGATGCCGCCCGCGCCCTTGTTGTCGGGGTCGGTGCGGGCCATCACCGTGAACACGCCCGCCTTGGTCGAGTTAGTGATGTAGCGCTTGGTGCCGTTCAGGATGTAGCCGTTGCCGTCCTTCTTCGCGGAGGTCCGCACCGAGGCGGCGTCGGAGCCGCTGTCGGGCTCGGTCAGACAGAACGAGCCGACCAGCTCACCGGTGGCCAGACGCGGCAGATAGTCCCGCTTCTGCTCCTCGGTGCCGTCCATCACGATGGCCTGGCTGCCGATGCCGACATTGGTGCCGATCAGCGAGCGGAAGCAGGGTGCCGTGTGACCCAGCTCATAGCCGATCACCACCTCCTCCGACATGGACAGGCCGAGTCCGCCGTATTCCTCGGGGATCGACAGGCCGTAGAGGCCCATCTCGGCCATCTCCTGGGAGACCTCCTCGGGGATCGCGTCCTCCCGGCTGACCTGTTCCTCCAACGGGATCAGGCGTTCGGTCACATAGCGGCGGACGGTGTCCACGAACTGGTTGAGCGTCTCCTGGTCGAGCGCCACGGCTTCCTCCAATAATCGTCATGCCTGATCGGCACGGTTGCTTTTGCGTCATCCAAAATCGTGGGCGGGACTATAGGTTCCGCGTCCGCGGTCGTCCACGCAGCTTGCCGAGTTTGTATACACCGGCTAAACCGCTGCAAATCGAACGAAGCGAGGAAACACCCGACCATGCGCGATCTGCACCTTCCCGGACGTTCCCCGGTGTATGCCCCCAATGCCGCCATCGCCACGTCCCACCCGTTGGCAAGCCAGGTCGGCCTCGACGTTCTCAAATCCGGCGGCACCGCCGTGGACGCGGCCATCGCCGCCTGCGCCGTGCTCTGCGTGGTCGAGCCGCACATGACCGGAATCGGCGGCGACTGCTTCGCCCTGATCGCGCCGAAGGGCAGCGGCGACATCGTCGCCATGAACGGTTCCGGCCGCGCGCCGGGCAAGGCCGAGCTGTCCTGGTTCCAGGAAAAGGGCATCACCGAACTTGGCGCCTCCAACGACCCGCACACGGTCACCGTCCCCGGCGCCATCGGTGCCTGGACCGCCCTGCTGGAGCGGTTCGGCACCAAGTCCCTGGGCGAGCTGCTGCAGCCGGCGATCAAGTACGCCGAAGAAGGCTACCCGGTCAGTTCCCGCGTCGGCAGCGACTGGCAGGACGCGGTGGAGAAGCTGTCGAAGAACGCCGCGGCCAAGGCCGCCATGCTGCCCGGCGGCAAGGCGCCGGCCATCGGCACCCGCCACAGCCAGCCGAAGCTGGCCGCCACCTTCAAGGTCCTCGCCGAGAAGGGCCGCGACGGCTTCTATACCGGCGCTGTGGCCGAGGACATGGTCGCCAGCCTGAACAAGCTGGGCGGTCTGCACAGCCTGGAGGATTTCGCCAACGCCGCCCCGGAATGGGTCGAGCCGATCAAGGCCAAATTCGCCGGTCATGACGTCTTCGAGTGCCCGCCGAACGGCCAGGGCGTGTGCGCGCTGATGATCCTGTCGATCCTCGACCGCCACGACGTCGCCAGCCTGAGCCAGGCCGACCGGGTCCACCTGATCGCCGAGGCCACCAAGCTCGCCTACGCCCAGCGCGACCGCTACGTGGCCGATCCGCGCCAGGTCGACGTGCCGGTGGACTGGCTGCTGTCCGACGCCCACATCTCCGCGCTGGACGCGATGATCGACCCGAACAAGGCCGGCGCGTTCGAGCCGAGCGACTTCCCGGTGCATAAGGACACGATCTACCTGTCCTGCGTCGACAAGGACGGCACCGCGATCAGCTTCATCAACTCGATTTTCTCCGATTTCGGAAGCTGCATCATGAGCGAGAACACGGGCGTCATGCTGCACAACCGCGGCAAGTCGTTCCATCTCGTGGAGGGCCACCCGAACGCCATCGCGCCGAACAAGCGGCCGATGCACACGATCATCCCGGGCATGCTGGTCAAGGACGGCCGCGCCGTCGCCCCGTTCGGCGTCATGGGCGGCCAGTACCAGTCGACCGGCCACGCCACCTTCCTGTCCAACCTGCTGATGCGCGGCATGGACCCGCAGGAGGCCCTGGACGACAGCCGCAGCTTCGCCACCGAGGGCACCCTGCAAGTGGAGAGCACCTTCGCGCCGGAGACCTATGCGGCGCTGGAGAAGAAGGGCCACAGCCTGACCCGCATGCCGAAGCCGATCGGCGGCGGCCAGGCTGTGCTGATCGACGAGAAGAACGGCGTCCTCGTCGCCGGCTCCGATCCCCGCAAGGACGGCTGCGCGCTGGGGTACTGATCCCTCGGGGGCAGATAAACGAAGAACACCTCCCGGCCCCGTGCCGGGACCCACGGATCGGTTGCTCGGTCGCAGTTAAAGGAGCGTCCGGCATCCGATCCGCGGAGGGGTAGGCCCCGGACTAGATCCGGGGAGTGAGCGTATTCAGAGGGGGGAGCCTGCCATGGCCCATAAGATCGCGATCATCGGCCTCGGCATCATGGGCCGGCGGCTGCTCGGCCGTATCCTGGAGCACGCCGCTTTCGAGCCGGTCGCCCTGTGGGATCCGTCCGAGGCCGCCTGCAAGAAGGCCGCCGAGGAAGCCCCCGGCGTGCCGATCGTCGATAGTGCTGCGGCCGCCATCGCCGCCGCCGACGTGGTCTACCTCGCCTGCCCGCCGGTACCGCGCAAGGCCTATGCCCTGGAGGCCGCCGCTTGCGGCAAGGCGGTGTTCCTGGAGAAGCCGCTCGGCGTCGATATCGAGGAGAGCCGCGATCTGGTGGAGAAGCTGAAGGCGTCCGGCGTGCCCGCCGCCGTCAACTTCACCCAGGCCGCCGGCAAGGCGCTGGCCACCGTGCAGGAGGCCGTCGCCTCCGGTGCCACCGGCGCGCTCAGCAACATCAACATCATCGTCACCTACCCGGCCTGGCCGCGCGCCTGGCAGGTCGATGCCGACTGGCTGCGCTTCAAGGACGAGGGCGGCTACACCCGCGAGGTGATCTCCCATTTCGTCTTCCTGTCGGAGCGCATCCTGGGCCGCACCAAGCTGGTCTGGGCGAAGCCGTCCTACCCGTCCGATCCGGCCCTGTGCGAGACCCAGGTGCTCGCCCGGCTGGAGAACGAGGCCGGCGTGCCGGTGTCCATCCTCGGCTCGGTCGGCGGCGTGCAGCCGGACCGCCAGGAAGTCTATCTGAACTTCGAGAAGACCGGCTTCCTGGTCGCCGAGTTCTACCGGCTGTTCCAGTCCGACGGTGGCGCGTGGAAGGAAATCCTCGACCCGCCGGCCGACCCGCGCAAGATCAGCCTCGGCGCCCAGCTCAGTGCGCTTGACGACCTGCTCAGCGGCCGCCCGTCGAAGCTCGCCACGCTGGACGACGCGTTCAGCGTGCAGCAGAAGATCGAGGGGATCCTGGCGGGGACGTGAGGGTCGTCGCCGGAGCGTTTGCCGCCGTGTGAGTAACGGTCCCGGTCCTGCCCCGGATCAAGTCCGGGTCAGACCGGGATGACGGATTTGGTCGTGTAAATTTCATCGTCATCCCGGCTTGCCGCCGGACGTGATCCGGGGCAAGGCCGGGACCCGGACACGGTGTGCCCCCTCACCCCGCCAGCCGATCCGGCATGACGAATCCCGCCCGGGCACGGTCGCTGCCGAGGCGTTCGTCGCTGTAGTACCGGCCCAGCGCCGCCGTCACCCCCGCCATCACATCCGGGTTGCGCGCCTGGAAATCCTCCCAGCTCTCCGCGTCCGGTCCGTCGGCGATCCGCTCGTTGATGACCATGAGGAAGGCGTAGGTGATCGTCTCGTGGAACAGGCCGGGCTTGCCCACATGGCCGGCGAAGGCCCGCAGGCTCGACGCATACCGGGTCATGGCGTCCGGAAGGGACATCCGCGTCAGATAGATCCAGGCGAGCCGCACATGCCCGGCATGACGGAACTCGGACGGCGGCAGGGTCAGCGCCTCGAAGGCGGCGGCGAAATCGTTGTGGGTCACCTCACGCCTCCGTCAGCTTATGACTGTCGGCCGCGGTCAGGTCGAGGCCGTAGACCTCGCGGAGTTGGGCGGCCCGCTTCAGGGTCTCCTCGCCGAACGGCTGCTTGCCCTCGAAGGCGTGAAGCATGACCCCCTCGATCAGGTCGCCGAGGCTCATGTCGTGCAGTTCGGCCACGCCCTTCATGACCTTCAGCAGCCGGCGTTCGATCCGCACGCCGGTCTGCACACGGTCGATGGGTTTGGAGGTCGGCATGGATCGCTCTCGATTTGTTATCTTGGTACATTGATAACATATTCGTTAGCCGAGGCAAGCGGCTGGATCCTGATTTGCATCAGGATGACGGAGGGAGGGATCAAAAGGGCAGCCGTCATCCTGACGAAAGTCAGGACCAAGCAACGAACCCAGCCGTCAGGACGGATCGACCGGTCGCCAGCCGTGCAGCACCTGCCGCCGTGGAATGGAGAGCGCGAAGTAGTTGCCGCCGGCCGCTCCCGGCTGGTCGAGCGCGCGGGAGATCGGCTCCCCCGAATAATGCGCCAGGGCCAGGGCGCCGACCGCCCCATGGCTGACCACGGCCGCATCCCCGGCGGCTTCCGCCATCAACGCCTCCAGGGCGGCGACGATCCGGGCCTGTTCGTCCACCGCCCGGGCCCAGCCGCGGACGCTCTGCGTGGGATCTGCGAAGAAGGCATCGGCGGCCGTCTGGAACGCGTCCGGGGGAAGATAGCCGGTCGCCGAACGGTCGTTCTCGCCCAGATCCGCGCGGGCGACCGGAGCCAGTCCCGTCAACCCGGCCAGCACCGCCGCGCCGTCCAGCGCCTTACGCTCGGTGCTGCTGTAGAGGGCGGTCAGCCGCCACAGCCAGGCCGATGCGGCGAGTGCGGCCATACGCTTGCGGCCCCGCTCCGTCAGCGGCCAGTCGGTGATCGCCACCGACGGGTCGATCACCACGTCGGCGTGGGTGATGAAGTAGAGGGTCGGTTCCGCCGTCACTCGGCGGCGGCGGCGGTCCCGCCGGCGGTCAGTCCGCCCAAACGTCCGGCGGCGGCGGCGGCCTCGTCGATCAGTCGGTCCATGATCGCCTCCACCGGCTCGATCCGGTCGGCGAAGACGCAGGCCTGGCCCATGGACAGGATGCCCTTCTCCGGGTCGCCCTCGGTATAGGCCTGCTTCTGGGCGAGCCCCATCACATAGGGGCGGTAGGCCTCGAAATCGGTCACGCCCTGGCGCTCCAGCTCGGCGATGGCGCGGGTGGTGGCGTTGTCGATGCCGCGGAAGGTGTTGCGCATGGAGGCGAGCACCAGGGTGGTGTCCGTCTCCTGGGCGTCGACCACCCGCTGCTTGATGGCGTCGTGGCTCCAGATCTCGCTGGCCACCAGGAAGCGGGTGCCGATCAGCGCCGCCTCCGCGCCCATGGCTAGCACGGCCGCGACCTGCGCCCCGGTGCCGATCCCGCCGCCGATCAGGACCGGTTTGTCGACCCGCTGCACCGCCAGCGGCGCCTGGACGATGGAGCCGACCAGGTTCAGCCCCGGATGGCCCCCGCACTCGGCCCCGACCACGGCGATCGCGTCGACCGGCAGCTTGGAGGCGGCGGAGACCGCATGCTTCACCGTGGCGACCTTGTGGAACACCACGCCGCCGGCATCCTTGATCCGCTCCACGAAATCGAGCGGCGGCAGCCCCGCCGTCTCGAAATGGCGCACGCCCTTGTCCAGTGCGACCTCCAACTGGGCCGGCAGGTCCTTGTTGTGGTCGGTATGGACCGAGAGGTAGAGGTTCACGCCGAACGGCTTGCCGCCGGTGAGCCGCTTGGCCTTGTCCAACTCGGCCTCGAACTCGCCGGGGCCGGGGAAGGTCTTGGCGGTGATGAAGCCCATGCCGCCGGCATTGACCACCGCCGCCACATAGGCCGCATCCGACAGCCACATCAGGCCGCCGGCGACGATCGGATGGTCGATGCCGAACAGCTCGGTGATGCGGGTCTTGAAACGCTGCGGTCGCATGGCTGCCGCTCCCTATTCCGGCGTGATCAGCGGGGCACGATCAGGGCATCGAGCGCCACGCATCCCTCGCCCTTTGGTAGCACCCGCACCGGGTTCAGGTCGACGCTTTCGATCCGCGCGCCCTCGCTGGCGGCGAAGACCGAGACCTTGGCCAGAAGCTCGGCGAGCGCGTCCACATCGGCCGGCGGCGCGCCTCGCACCCCGCCATAGATCTTCGCGCCCTTGAGCTCCGCGATCATGCGCTTGGCCTCCTCCACGCCGAATGGCGCCAGACGGAAGGACACGTCCTCCAGCACCTCCACCAGGATGCCGCCGAGGCCGACCATGACCACCGGTCCGAAGGTCGGATCGTTCTGCACGCCGATCACCGTCTCGACACCCTCCGGTGCCATGGCGGCGACCAGAACGCCATCGATCTTCGCCTTTGGCGCCGCCTGGGCGACCCGCGTGACCAGACCGTCATAGGCGGCGGCTGCGTTGCTCTGGGTGACCCCGACGATCACCCCACCGACCTCGGTCTTGTGCAGGATGTCGGCCGAGGCGATCTTCAGCACCGCCTTGCCGCCGAGCGCCTTCACCGCCTCTTCCGCCTCGTGGGCGCTGGTGGCCAGCCGGCGCGGGACGAACGGCACGCCCCAGCTTTCCAGCAGGTCGGAAGCCTCGTGCTCGCCCAACTGCCGGGCCGGGACCGCCTGCGCGCCCGACGGGGCCGCCGGAGGGGCCGCTTCTTGGGGGCGGGCGAAGAACCGGCCGAAGCGGCTGATCACCGCCGCCGCGGCGACCGCCCGGGTCGGGTCCTCGAAGACCGGATAGCCGCCCTCCTCGTAGTGTCGCACGATCTCCGGCGGCGCGATGAGGGACAGGATGATCGACTTGTCGGGGAACCGTTCCCGCGTTTCCTGCAAGGTCTTGATCAGGTCGTCGGCGATGTAGCGCGAGGCGGCGATCATGGTGAAGAACGCGACCACCACGTCGTAGCCGCCCTCGTCCAGCATCATCCGCATGTTGGTGGTGATCAGCGACAGGTCGTTGAACGCCTGGGCGGTGATGTCGACCGGGTTGCGGACAGCGGCGAAGGGCAGCAGTTCCTTCAGCGCCTTCTGGGTGTCGGCCGGCATCTCCTTCACGTCGAGGCCGTAGTCGATGGCCGCATCCGCCATCTGCACGCCGACGCCGCCGGAGATGGTCATCAGGCCAACGGCGTTGCCGTTGGGATAGGCGCCGCGCGAGCAGATATAGGCGGCATCCAGCATCTGGTCGGTGGTGTCGACCCGCATCACCCCGTACTGGGCGAACAGCGCGTCGTAGACCCGGTCGGACCCGGCCAGCGCCGCGGTATGGGAGGCCGCAGCGGCGGCCCCGATTTCGGAGCGGCCGACCTTCTGGAAGATCACCGGCTTGCCGGCCTTCGCCGCCGACTCCAAAGCTGCGCGGGTGGCGTCGCCGTCGCGGATGCCCTCGGCATAGGCGACGATGGCCTTGGTCTCCTCGTCGGCCGCCAGATAGGCGATGGCGTCGGCCACATCCACATCGGCCTCGTTGCCGGTGGTGATCCAGATCCCGGTCTCCACCCCTTTCTGGCGCATCAGGTGGAAGACGTGGCTGCCATAGGCGCCGGACTGGCTGGCGATCGACACCGGCCCCGGTTTCGGCAGCAGGTGGTCGACGGAGGAGGAGAAGGTGGCGAGCCAGTTGCAGCGGGCGTTGAAGATGCCCAGGCAGTTCGGCCCGAGCACCCGGATGCCGCCGGCCCGCGCCACCGAGCGCACCCGGTCCTGGAGCTTTGCGCCCTCCTCCCCCATCTCGGCGAAGCCGGAGGAGAAGACGACCGCGCCCTTGCAGCCCTTGTCGGCCAGCGCTTCCAGGGTGTCGGCCACCATCGGCGCCGGCACCGCGACGATCGCGGCGTCCGGGGTGCCGGGCAGAGCGGCGACGTCGGTATAGGCCTGCAGGCCCTGCACGGTGTCGCGTTTCGGGTTCACAGGCCAGATCGGGCCTGAGAAACCGCCCCGGATCATGTAGCCCAACGGCCGCCCGCCGATCCGCTTGGGATCGTCGGACGCGCCGATGACGGCGATGGATCGCGGCGCGATGAGCGGCGTCAGCGTGCTGACGTCGGGTCTGTCCTTGGTCATGCGGATGCCTGCGATCAGACGGTGGCGATGGCGTTGGCCGGCGAACCGACCGCGCCGGGCAGGTTCAGCGGCGGGGCCGTGAGCAGGAAGCGGCTGCGCCCGTTCTCGTGCAGCCAGTTCGCCAGCTCCGTCAGGTACCAGATCTCGCCCAGGTGCACGCCGAGCTTGAACAGGCAGAGCTGGTGCAGCGGCAGCATCTCCCGCTTCGCCCCGCCGGCCGGATCGACCGATCCGACCTGCTCGACCGCGTAGTTGTCGGCGATGAGCACCGACAGCCCGCTGTCGCGCACCCAGTTCTGCAGCTCCGGGTCGCTACCGTCGAGCGCGGCGCAGGCGCCGTGCAGCACGTCAGGGTCGGGCTTGCCCGCCATGTCGACCAGCTTCTGGGAGAAGCCGGTGTGCAGGCAGACCATGTCGCCTTCTTCCACGACCACGCCGTCGGCATCCATGATCTTCTTCAGGGTCTTGAAGTCGACCACGGTGCGGCCGTCGCCGAGATGGCGGTACAGATCGATCATCACGCCGCGGCCCTGCACGCATGCCTTGGCCATGTTCTCGATGCCCAGGGCCTTGGCCCGCACGCCCTCGAAGCGCATCAGCGGGTCGGCCTTGTCGTTCGGGTCGCCGGCGAGCTTGTGCTCGAGCCCGCTCCAGCCGTTGTAATAGACGACCTCCGGCACGCCGTCCCCGTTGGCATCGAACATGGACCCCACATGGGTCAAGCTGTCCCACTGGGAGGAGTACTGCAGGCAGATCAGGGCGGCGTCGTCGCAGACCACGTCGGTCAGCTCCGGGTTCACCTGCTCCATGGCGAAGTTGTAGTTCGCCAGGTTGTTGCGCTCGGTGGCGAAGAGGCGCGGCGGAAACCGGCGCGGGTTCAGGTCGCGGCCACCGGGGAGGTCCATCGGCAGGGCGAGGCAGAACCGCTCTCCGGTCTTCACTTCCTTCACCGCCTCGACCACCCGCTCGGGGGTCAGGAGGTTGAGCCTGCCGCGCTGATCGTCCGGGCCGAAATCGCCCCAATTCGAGCCCTCAGGCCGGTTCACCCACCGTCCCGCCATCGCTTCCTCCATCCCGGATATGCCGCCTCTTGGCCGGGCGGCGCTTGTTTGGTCGGACGGCGATTGTCGCGGGTGGCGCGGGCCGGCGCAAGACCACACCCGCCAAGCCCTCTACCGCAGCGGCCGGCCGCGTGATAGCGAAGCGCCGCAACCCGAGGTCAAGATGTCCGCACCCGTCGCCGCCGCCCCACAGCCCGCGCAGGAATCGCTGGCGCTGGCCATCGCCTGCATGGTCACGGCCCAGATCGTGTTCACCGCCATGGACACCATGGTGAAGCTGCTGTCCGACGATTTCGGCGCGGCGCAGATCGTCTGGGGCTTCTTCGCCGCCTTCGCCGTGACGACGACGGTGGATGCCGCCCGCAACGGCACGCTGCGCAGCGTCCTGCGGACCCGGCGGCCGGTGCTGCATGTCACCCGCGCCCTGCTGCTGCCGGTCAATATGGCGGCCATGGTGCTGGCTCTGAACCTGCTGCCGATCGCCACGGTAACGACGGTGGTCTGCACCTTCCCGCTGATCGTCACCGCCCTGTCGGTGCCGATCCTGGGCGAGCATGTGGGGCCGCGCCGCTGGACGGCGGTCGGCATCGGCTTCGTCGGGGTGCTGATCGTGGTGCGGCCGGGCACCGACGTGTTCGACCCGGCCGCCTTCGTGGCGCTGTTCGCCGGTGCGGTCTATGCGCTGTACCTGGTCCTGACCCGGCTGCTCAGCCGGACCGACCGAAACGACGGGATCGCGCTGACCACCGCCTGGATCGGGTTAGCCGTCTTCTCCATCGCCCTGCCCTTCGACTGGCGCACGCCCACCCTGGAACAGGGCGTGCTGCTGGTTCTGGTGGCCGCGGTCGGAACCATCGGACATTCGCTGATCATCGTCGCCTTCTCCCGCGCCCCGGCCAGCACGCTGCAGCCTTTCACCTATCTGCAGGTGGTCTGGGCGACGATCGCCGGGCTGGTGGTGTTCGGCCACCTGCCGGACGAGATCACCCTGGCCGGCGCTGCGGTCATCGTGGCCAGCGGCCTGTATGCCTGGTGGCGCGAGCGTCAGGTGAAGGCATCGTGAGCCGGGTTCCCATGTCTACCGCCGCGCGGGGCATCCTGCTCATCCTGCTGGCCAATTTCGGCTTCGCCGGGATGGACGCGGTGTCGAAGACACTGACCATGGAGTATTCCGTGGCGCAGATCCTCTGGGTCCGCTTCGGCTTCTTCGCCGCCTTCGCCACCTTCCTCGCCTGGCGGCGCGGCGGCGGGATCATGCCTCACTTCCGCACGAGCCGGCCGGTGTTCCAGACCGCCCGCGCCCTGCTGCTGGTGGCGGAGATCGGCTGCTTCATTCTCGGCTTCCGCTATCTGCAGCTTGCCGAATCCCACTCCATCGGCGCCGTCTTCCCACTGGTGATCACCGCGCTGTCGGCGCTGTTTCTGGGCGAGCAGGTCGGCCTGCGGCGCTGGACCGCCGTCGGCATCGGCTTCATCGGGATGCTGGTCATCCTGCGGCCCGGCCTGGCCGTGTTCGAACTGGCCGCCCTGCTGCCGCTGGCGGGCGCCATCATGTTCGCTGTCTATCAGGTGATGACCAAGCTGCTCTCGCGCACGGACGGGATGGTCACGATCCTGCTCTACACCGGCTGGGTCGGCTTCCTCGCCATGAGCCTGTTCGGTCCGTTCGACTGGAAATGGCCGGACGCGGAGGGCTGGGCGCTGCTGGTGCTGGCGGGACTGCTCGGGTCGATCGGCCACGCCACGGTGATCAAGGCGCTCGAAGTCGCCCCCGCCAGCGTGCTTCAACCGTTCAACTATACCTTGCTGGTCTGGGCGACCGCGATCGGATTCATCGTGTTCGACGACCTGCCGGACCTGTGGACCGTGATCGGCGCCGGCATCATCGTCGCCAGCGGGCTCTATGTGTGGTGGCGCGAGCGGGTGCGCGCCGTAGCGGCCAAGAAACCGCTCTAGAACAACGCGTTCGCCAGCGCCCCACCGGCCAGGAACATCATGAAGCCGAGGATCGGCCGGTAAAAGTACCGGTACGAGACCTGCACGAGCGCCGGCGCCTTGTGCAGATCCCCTCGGGACGGCACCAGCCCGTACCCACTGAATATCAGGTAGAGGTTCGATACCAGAACCATGAACCCGCCCGAGAACACGTATATTCCGAACATTATCTTAAATACGCTGGAATTTAAAACGACATACAAGAAATCGACGTCAACCATCCCGCCTCGAAAGCACACGGCACCGAGCAAAAAGCAGACAATTGTAATCAATTTGTTTTGAGACATCCGCGGATGCTTCTGATAACCCCGCATGATACACCACCCATCAAGTACATCATCCTGCTATCAATCTAAAGTAGATGACTAATTCTTAGCAAACTCTTAATGACGTTTGTGCGTCGACGGGATACCTGCGTCAAATCCAGGGTTTGCGCGCAGGCCCGCCAATGGGCTTAAATCCGAGCGATCACAGGGATGGAGCCGGCCCGGCGCCGGGTTCCCAGACCGACCAAAAAATCATCTCAGCAAGAAGCCCCAAGGGAGCGAGACGACGATGCGTAGCTACCAACTGGTCCAGCCCGGCAAACCGTTCGAGGAAGTCGAGCGCGAGGATCCCACGCCGACCGGGACCGAGGTGCTGGTCCGCGTGACCCATGCCGGCGTGTGCCATTCGGACATCCACATCTCCGACGGCTATTTCGACCTGGGCGGCGGCAAGAAGCTCGACATCATCGCCCGCGGCCAGCGCCTGCCGGTGACCCTCGGCCACGAGATCCTTGGCGAGGTCATCGCCGCCGGTCCCGACGCCAAGGACGCGCTGATCGGCAAGACCATGCTGGTCCACCCCTGGCTCGGCTGCGGCGAGTGCTCGGCCTGCAAGGCGGAGCAGGAGAACCACTGCCCGACCATGCGTTCCATCGGCATCTTCCGCGACGGCGGCTACGCCACCCACTGCCTGGTGCCGCATCCGAAGTATCTGGTCGATATCGGCGATGTCGATCCGACCGTCGCCACCCCCTATTCCTGCTCCGGCGTGACCGTCTATTCGGCGCTGAAGAAGGCGATGCCGGTGCTCGACACCGAATGGCTGGCGATCTTCGGCGCCGGCGGCCTGGGTCTGTCGGCCGTCGCCATCGCCAAGGGCATGGGCGTGAAGAACGTCATCTCGGTCGATATCGACGATGAGAAGCTGGAAGCCGCCAAGAAGACCGGCGCCGATGCGGTGCTGAACTCCAAGACCGCCGAGAACGCCATCGCCGAGCTGCAGAAGATCGCCGGCGGCGAGCTGCGGGCGGTGGTCGACACGGTCGGCGGCGAGGCCACCTCCAGCGTCGGCATCGGCGCGGTGCGCAAGGGCGGGCGCTACGTCATCGTCGGCCTGTATGGCGGCGAGATGACAGTGTCCCTGCCGACCCTCCCGATGCGGGCGCTGTCGATCATGGGCTCCTATGTGGGCTCGCTGGGCGAGCTGAAGGAGTTGATGGAGCTGGTGAAGACCGGCAAGGTCAAGCCGATCCCGATGGAGACCCGGCCGCTGGAAACCGCCTACGACACCCTGCAGGACCTCAAGGCCGGCCGCATCACCGGCCGCGTGGTGCTGACGAGCTGACGGCTCGGGGCGCCGGGGCATACCAGTCCTGGCGCCCCACGCTCTCTCACACTCCGTCATCCCGAACTCGTTTCGGGACCTTACGACCGACGGCCAAGATGAGGTCCCGAAACAAGTTCGGGATGACAATGATGGGGTGTTTCGCGGCCCTATCGCACCATCACAACAAGAACAGCGTCGCCAGCCCGAGGAACGCGAAGAACCCGACCACATCGGTCACGGTGGTCAGGAACACGCCGCTCGCCACCGCAGGGTCGATGTTGAAGCGCTGCAGGCCCAGCGGAATCAGCGTCCCCGCCAGCCCGGCCACAACCAGGTTCAGCACCATCGCCACGGCGATGATCCAGGCGATCTCAAAATCGCCGAACCAGGCGATCGACGCGCCCGCCACCAGGACCGCAAACGCGATCCCGTTCAGCGACCCGACCACCGTCTCCTTCAAGATGAACTTCATGGCGTTGCGGGTGTCGATGTCGCGCATGGCGAGCGCGCGCACCGCGACCGTCAGGGTCTGGGTGCCGGCATTGCCTCCCATGGAGGCGACGATCGGCATCAGCACCGCCAGCGCCACCACCTTCTCGATGGTCGCCTCGAACATCCCGATCACCAGGGAGGCGGCGATGGCGGTCAGCAGGTTCATCACCAGCCAGGGGAACCGGGTCTTGGTGGTGTCCCACAGGGAGCCGTAGAGGTCGCTCTCGCCCAGACCGGCGAGGCGCATCAGATCCTCCTCCGCCTCTTCGTCGATGACGTCCACCACGTCGTCGACCGTGATCACGCCGAGCAGCCGCTCGTCCTCGCTCACCACCGGGGCGGCGACCAGACCGTATTGCCGGAACAGCAGCGCCACCTCTTCCTGGTCCATCTCTGCGCGGATCTTGCGGAAATCCTTGCGCATGATGTCGGATACCCGCACCGGCCGCTTGGAGCGCAGCAGATGCGACAGGGCCAGTTCGCCGACCGGCCGGTGGCCGGGGTCGACCACGAAGATGTCGTAGAAATCGTCGGGCAGGTCGCGGACGGTCCGCAGGAAATCGATGGTCTGGCCCACCGTCCAGTGGGACGGCACCACGACCATCTCGCGCTGCATCAGACGGCCGGCGGAATCCTCCGGGAAGTTCAGGCCTTCCTCCAGGAAGATCCGGTCCTTCGCCGGCAGGGCGGCGAGGATACGGGCCTGGTCCTCCTCCTCCAGCTCGCCGAACAGATCGACGGCATCGTCGGAATCCAGCGCCGACAGGAACCGGGTCAGATCCTCCTCGCCCAGGGTGGCGACCAGCTCGTCGCGCACCGTGACATCCAGATAGGCGAGAATATCGGCGTCGAAGGTCGCGCCCATCGCGGCGATCAGCGTCAGCCGCTGCTCCGGGGTCAGCCGCTCGATCAGGTCGGCCTGGTCGGCCGGGTGAAGCGGGCGCAGCAGACGCGGAATGATCGGCAGGCGCTCCTGGTCGAGCGCCCGGATGACGGCGGCCTCAAGCCGCGGGGTGAGGCCGTAGAGAGGCTCGTCCGGCACGCTCTCGCGAGTCTCGGCGATCTCCGCTTCAAGCGCCCGGATCTTGGCCTTCAGTTCCCGCTTCTTGACCTTCGGTTTTCTCTTGGTGCCATGCTGCTCCCCAATCTTCGCTTCGGGCGCGTCAGTCTCGTCCGGACGATCGTCTGGGGTCATGCATCACCGCGTTTCAGCGGGCCGGCTTGCGGCGCGCCACTTCATGGGCCTGGGCGTCGACGACGGCGACGGCGGTCATGTTGATGATGCCACGCACAGTCACCGACTGGGTAAGGATATGCATCGGCTTCGCGCTTCCGACCAGCATCGGGCCCACCGAAAGTCCCTGCCCCGTCGATTTGAGCAGATTAAACGCCACGTTCGCTGAGTCTAACGTCGGCATGACCAAAAGGTTCGCCGCGCCCTGCAGACGGGAGTTCGGAAAGGTCCGGTTCCGCACTACTTCGGAGATGGCGCTGTCGGCGTGCATTTCGCCCTCGACCTCGAGCCCTGGATGCTTCGCCGCCAGCTTGGCGACGGCCTCGCGCATCTTTAGCGCCGACGCCTCGTCGGAGGATCCGAAATGCGAGTGGGAGACAAACGCCACCTTCGGCTCCAGACCGAACGCCTTCACCTCGATCGCCGCCAGTTCCACCATCTCCACCAGCGCGTCGGCGCTGGGATCCGGGGTCACATGGGTGTCGACCATGAAGTAGGAGCCCTGGGGCAGGATCAGCAGGCTGACCGCGGACAGTTCCTTCACCCCGCGCCGCGGTCCGATGACCTGACGCACATGCTTCAGGTGGTCCCAGTAGCGCCCCACCGTGCCGCAGATCGCCGCGTCGGCATCGCCGAGCTGCATCATCAGGGCGGCGATCACCGTGTCGTTGGTGCGCACCACCTCGCGAGCGCGGTCGGGCGACACGCCGCGGCGCTCCAGGAGGCCGTGATAGGTGCGCCAGTACAGCTCGTATCGGTCGTCATTGTTGGGATCGACCACCTCCACGTCGCGACCGACCTTGAGGCGCAGGCCGAACCGGTCGAGGCGCCGCTCGATCACGTCCGGTCGGCCGATCAGGATCGGCTTGGCCAGCTTCTCGTCCAGCACCGACTGGACCGCCCGCAGCACCCGTTCCTCTTCGCCCTCGGCGAAGACGACCCGCTTCGGCTCCTCGCGCGCCTTGAAGAAGATCGGCCGCATCACCTGGCCGGAGCGGTAGACGAACTGCGACAGCTTCTGGCGGTAGGCGTCGAAATCCTCGATCGGCCGGACGGCCACGCCGCTGTCCATCGCCGCCTGGGCGACGCGGGGGGCGATCTCCATGATCAGGCGCGGGTCGAACGGCTTCGGGATCAGGTATTCCGGCCCGAAGGAGAGCTCCTGGCCGCTATAGGCGGTGGCGACGATGTCGGAGGCCTCCTGCATCGCCAGGTCGGCGATGGCCGTCACCGCGGCGATCTTCATCTCCTCGTTGATCGTCGTCGCGCCTACGTCGAGTGCGCCGCGGAAGATGAAGGGGAAGCACAGGACGTTGTTCACCTGGTTCGGATAGTCCGAGCGGCCGGTGGCGATGATCGCGTCGTCGCGCACCGCCTTGGCCTCCTCCGGCATGATCTCCGGCGTCGGATTGGCCAGCGCCATGATGATCGGCTTGGCCGCCATCGTCCTGACCATCTCCGGCTTCAGCACGCCGGGGGCCGAAAGCCCGAGGAAGATGTCCGCCCCGTCCACCGCCTCGGCCAGGGTCCGCATCGGCGTGTCGGTCGCATAGCGGGCGATCACCGGGTTCATCTGGTTGCGGCCGGTATAGACCACCCCGTCGATGTCGGTGAGGATCACGTTCTCGATCTTCAGCCCCATCGCCACCAGCAGGTCGACGCAGGCCATCGCCGCCGCGCCCGCGCCCGAGGTGACGAGCCGGACCGTCTCCAGCGGCTTCTCAACGAGACGCAGCGCGTTGAAGATCGCCGCGGCGACGCAGATCGCAGTGCCGTGCTGGTCGTCGTGGAAGACCGGGATGTTCATGCGCTGGCGCAGCTTGCGTTCGATCTCGAAGCATTCCGGCGCCTTGATGTCTTCCAGATTGATGCCGCCGAAGGTCGGCTCCATCGCCGCGACCACGTCGACGAAACGGTCGACATCCAGCTCCGCCACCTCGATGTCGAAGACGTCGATATCGGCGAATTTCTTGAACAGGGCGGCCTTGCCCTCCATCACCGGCTTGGAGGCGAGCGGGCCGATATTGCCGAGACCGAGCACGGCGGTGCCGTTGGTCACCACCCCGACCAGATTCTGGCGGCCGGTATAGCGGGCGGCGGTGCTGGGATCCTCGACGATGGCCATGCAGGCATAGGCGACGCCGGGGGAATAGGCGAGCGAGAGATCGCGCTGCGTCGCCATGGGCTTGGTCGGCACCACGGCCATTTTCCCGGGCACCGGCGTCTCGTGATAGTAAAGCGCCGCTTCTTTCAGATCTTCCGCCATTCCCAGCTCCAGCAGGCCCGTATGTCGGCGCCGACCTTACACGGCGGACCGGGCGCGCCCAAGAGCCAGTGCGCGACCAAGCACGGACCATTTGGCGCGCATCGACGTACCATCCCCTCAGGGGGAGGTCATCGCACTCTATCGGATGTCTGGGAGAGAGATGTGGTGCGGTCGAGAAGACTCGAACTTCCACCCGTGTTACCGGACAGCGACCTCAACGCTGCGCGTCTACCAATTCCGCCACGACCGCACTATCTTGGCTGCAAGCTCCCGGCCCGCAGCGAGGGTGAGGGATTAGCAAAAGCCGCCCGCCCAATCAAGCTGAGATCGCGGGTTCTAGCACGGAACCGGAAACGGACACCGATATATGTCACTCGCCACCCTCTCCGATCAGGCCGGCAGCGTGTTTCAGAGCAGCGTGGACTGGCGCCATGACGACGCGCTGGTGCCCTACGAGGCCGCCGTCGCCGAGATGGAGCGGCTGGCTGGCGCGATTCATCTGGGCGAGGCGCCGGAGACCGTCTGGCTGCTGGAGCATCCGCCGCTCTACACGGCGGGCACAAGTGCCGAGACCGCCGACCTGCTGGAGCCGGACCGCTTCCCGGTCCACCGCACCGGGCGCGGCGGCGAGTTCACCTATCACGGGCCGGGCCAGCGGGTGGCCTATGTCATGCTCGACCTGAAGCGCCGCCGCCAGGACGTGCGCGCCTATGTGCATGCGCTGGAGGAATGGCTGATCCGGGCGCTCGACCGGCTCGGCGTCGAGGGCGAGCGGCGCGACGGCCGGGTCGGCATCTGGGTGCGCCGCACCGACCGGGGCGAGCCCCTGCGCGAGGACAAGGTGGCCGCCATCGGCGTCCGGGTGCGCCGCTGGGTGACCTTCCACGGCATCGCGCTGAACGTGGAGCCGGACCTGTCCCATTTCGACGGCATCGTGCCCTGCGGCATCGCCGGCCACGGGGTGACCAGCCTGGTGGATCTCGGCGTGCTCGTCGGCATGACCGAGGTCGACGCGGCGCTCAAAGGCGCGTTCGAGGAGGTGTTCGGCGAGGGCGGGGAGATGGCGCTGCGGGGGTGAGGTGAGCCGGGGTGAGGCGAGCCCGGGGGGTGAGGTGAGGCGGCGGGTGCTGTGCCCTCCGACCAACTACCCTTTCGTCATCCCGAACTTGTTTCGGGACCTCCAGACGGATCGGTGGATAAGGTCCCGAATCAAGTTCGGGATGACGAATAGAAAAGGGCTAACAGCAAACTTCCCCCGTCACAGTCAGGATCTGCGGTGTACCGGCGCCGGGGGCTTGGTCCTGACTTTCGTCAGGACGACGGTCGGGGGAGCACCGATCACCCTCACCCGTCATCCTGATGCCAATCAGGATCTGCGGTCCACCGACGCCGGGGGCTTGGTCCTGACTTTCGTCACGACGACGGTTCGGGAGCACCGATCACCCCGCCCGTCATCCTGATGCACATCAGGATCTGCGGTGCACCGGCGACAGGCGCTTGGCCCTGATTTTCGTCAGGACGACGGTTGGCCGAGCACCGATCACCCTCACCCGTCATCCTGATGACAATCAGGATCTGCGGCGCACCGGCGACAGGGGCTTGGCCCTGACTTTCGTCAGGACGACGGCGAGGCCCGAAGCGCCGGCGGGACCGGGCCGCCCGTCGCCCAGTCGAGGAGCTGCACCGTGTGCACCACCGGGATCGACGTGCCGCCGCCGATCTGGGTCATGCAGCCGATATTGCCGGTCGCGATCACGTCCGGCCGGGTGCTCTCGATATTCGCCACCTTGCGGTCGCGCAGCGTCCGCGCGATCTGCGGCTGCATCATGTTGTAGGTGCCGGCCGACCCGCAGCACAGATGCCCCTCCGGGACGGCCTTCACCGCGAAGCCCGCCTTGGTCAGCAGCTCCGCCGGCAGGGTCTTGATCTTCTGGCCGTGCTGCATCGAACAGGCGGAGTGATACGCCACCGTCAGGCCCGAGTCCGCGCCCGCCGGCAGGCCCAGCTCCGCCAAATACTCCGTCACGTCGCGGGTCATCGCCGAGACCGCCGCCGCCTTGTCGGCATAGGCCGCATCCTCGCGTAGCATGAAGCCGTAATCCTTCACCGTGGTGCCGCAGCCGGATGCGTTGATCACCACCGCGTCCAGCCCCTCCCCGCCGCCCTCTGCCGTCTCTGCCCACCAGGCGTCCACATTGGCCTTCACGCTGGCATGGGCCTCGTCCTCGCGGCCCATATGGTGGGTGAGCGAGCCGCAGCAGCCGGCACTCGGCGGCACCACCACCTCCACCCCGTGACGGGTGAGCAGGCGGATGGTGGCGTCGTTGATCTCCGGCTCCAGCACCCGCTGTGCGCAGCCGAGCAGCAGGGCGACCCGGCCCCGCTTCTCGCCCTGGGCCGGATACACACCCGGCCTGTCCATGGAGGAGCGCGGCGGGATCGCCTTGGGCGCCAGCTCCAGCATCGCCCGCAGCCGCCCGCCGAACAGGTTGCCGGCCAGCGGCGCGAACGGCCGGGCGAACCAGGCGCCGGCCAGGGCCAGGCGGAACCGGTTCGGATAGGGGATCAGATTGGCCAGCAGCGAGCGCATCCAGCGGTCCAGCGGCGCGCGGGTATAGGTGCGCTCGATATGGGTGCGGGCGTGGTCGACCAGGTGCATGTAGTGCACGCCGGAGGGACAGGTGGTCATGCAGGACAGGCAGGAGAGGCACCGGTCGATATGCTTGACCTCCTCCTCCCCGGCCGGCCGGTCGTTCTCCAGCATGTCCTTGATCAGGTAGATCCGGCCGCGCGGGCTATCGAGCTCGTCGCCCAGCAGGACATAGGTCGGACAGGTCGCCGTGCAGAACCCGCAATGGACGCATTTACGCAGGATCTCGTTGGCGACCGAGATCTCCGGATCGGCAAGCTGGGCCAGGGTGAAGTTGGTCTGCATTTGTCCCTATACCCCCGCCGTCATGCGGCCCGGATTGAGCACGGCTTTCGGATCGAAACTCTCCTTCACCCGCTTCGACAGGGCCGCCAGTGGGGCCGGCTGCGGGTGGAAGCTGGCCACCGAGGCCCTGACCTCCGGGGCGGCCCGGATCAGGGTCGCGTGGCCGCCCATCGCGTCCACCGCCCCGCGCACCACATCCGCCTGGGCGTCGCCCCGCGGCGGCACGGCGAGCCAGATCAGGCCGCCGGCCCAGTCGTAGAAATACGCGCACTCCGCCACCAGCGGCCGGATCGCCGCCACCACGCGCGGGCCCGCCATCGGGGCGACAGAGAGCTTCCACACCGCCCGCTCCCGCGGTTCCGCCAGCGGCCGGGCGTCGCGCAAGTCGCGCCACAGGGCGTGGGACGCCTCGCCCTCGAGCGCGGTGATCTCGACACCGAAGCGGGCCAGTTCGTCCGTCAGCGCCGCCACTCGGGCGACCACGGACGGCGCGAAGCCTTCCACCCGCAGCGCGGTCGCCACGCCGCTCACCCCGCCGGCAGCAATCCCGTCCGGCAGGTGCGCGGCCGAGGACACGTCATGGGCCGAGCCCATGGCCGCACTCATGGCGGTCACCGCCGTCAGCTCGTCCAGCCCGTGCAGCAGCAGGGTGGTTTCGGTCTCCGGCATGGGCAGGACCTTGAAGGTCAGGTCGGTGAGTGCGGCCAGCGTGCCCCAGGAGCCGCAGACCAGCTTGGACAGGTCGTAGCCGGTGACGTTCTTCACCACCCGTCCGCCGGATTTCACGATCTCGCCCCGGCCGGTGACGGCGGTGAAGCCCAGCAGGTGGTCGCGCGCCGCCCCGTCCTTGATCCGGCGCGGGCCGGCCAGGTTGCAGGCGAAGACCCCGGCGATGGACTGCCGCCCCTCGCCGCCGCCGAGCAGCACGCCCAGATCCATCGGCTCGAAAGCCAGGCGCTGGTTGTGGGCGGTCAGGGTTTCCTCGATCTCGGCCAGCGGCGTGCCGGGCCCGGCCTGGCAGATCAGCTCCTCCGCCTCGTACAGCCCGATGCCGCTGAGGCCGGACAGGTCGAGGGTGTTGGCGATCTGCATCGGCCGGCCGATCGTGCGCTTGGTGGCTCGGGCGACGATCTCCAGCGGGCTCTCCTCGGAGACCGCCCAGGCGATCGCCTCGCGCACCTGCTTCGGCGTGTCGGGCTTGAAGGTGTCAGGCATCGGCACGCTCCGGCGCGGGCGGTAACGTCATGGGTCCTGGACAGCCCCCGGGCTGCGGCCGACGGCTTCCAGGAAGTCGGGTAGAGAGAATGAGCCCCCCACCAAACCACGCCCGACGTCCTGGACGCCCTGAAGGGGCGATCCAAGACCTGGCGCACCGTGTCCGGCGCCTTTCCAGGGTCCCGGCCGAGCCCCGGGTCGAGCCCGGGCCTCGCCGGGATGACGGGGGTGGGGAATAGCTTGAAATACTGTCGTCATCCCGGACGACACCGGACCCGATCCGGGGGCGGGCCGGGACCCAGGGGACGGCGATGACGGCACGGTCCCGGTTCCGCCCCTGGATCGGGTCCAGGGGCGTCCCGGGGTGACGGAGGTGGCTGGACATCAGACGCCCTCTCAGAACCGCGGGATGTCCGGGAACGGCATCTGCCCCCGGTGGATGTGCATGCGGCCCAGCTCGGCGCAACGGTGGAGGGTGGGGAACACCTTGCCCGGGTTCAGCAGGCCCTTGGGGTCCCAGGCGCATTTCACCCGCATCTGCTGGTTCAGGTCGGTCTCGCTGAACATCTCCGGCATCAGGTCGCGCTTTTCCACCCCGACCCCATGCTCGCCGGTGAGCACGCCGCCAAGCTCTACACAGGCCTTCAGAATGTCGGCGCCGAACGCCTCGGCCCGGTCCAGTTCCCCCGGCTCGTTGGCGTCGAACAGGATCAGCGGGTGTAGGTTGCCGTCGCCCGCATGGAACACGTTGGCGACCCGCAGCCCGTATTTCTCGCTCATCCTCGTCATGCGGGTAAGGATCTCGGGGAGCTGGCGGCGCGGGATGGTACCGTCCATGCACATATAGTCCGGCGAGATCCGCCCCACCGCCGGGAAGGCCGCCTTGCGCCCGGCCCAGAAGGCATTGCGCTCCTCCTCGCTCTGCGACACCCGCAGGGTGGTCGAGCCGTTCGCCTCAGCAATCTCGCGCACCCGCTCGATCAGTGTGTCGACCTCGACCTCGGGGCCGTCCAGTTCGACGATCAGCAGGGCGCCGGCCTCGCGCGGATAGCCGGCATGCACGAAATCCTCGGCCGCGTTGATCGCCGGGTTGTCCATCATCTCCATGCCGCCGGGGATGATGCCGGCGCCGATGATGGCGGCCACGCAGGCCCCCGCCTGCTCGCTGGTCGGGAAACCCAGCAACAGGGCGCGTAGGGAGGCCGGCTTCTTCAGGATGCGCACGGTGACCTCGGTCACCACGGCGAGCAGCCCTTCGGAGCCGGTCATCAGTCCCATCAGGTCGTAGCCCTCGGAATCGAGATGCTTGCCGCCCAGGTGCATGATCTCGCCTTCCACCGTGACCATCTCGAGGCCGAGGATGTTGTTGGTGGTCAACCCGTATTTCAGGCAGTGCACCCCGCCGGAATTCTCCGCCACATTGCCGCCGATGGAGCAGGCGATCTGCGAGGACGGGTCCGGGGCGTAGTAGAAGCCCGCGTGCTGGACGGCGGTGGTGATGCCGAGATTGGTCACGCCCGGCTGGGCGGTGACGGTGCGGTTGTCAAAATCGATGTCGAGGATGCGGTTGAACTTGCCCAGGCCCAGCAGCACGCCGTCGGCCAGCGGCAGCGCGCCGCCGGACAGCGACGTGCCCGACCCGCGCGGCACCACCTTGATGCCGTTCTCGTGGCAGTATTTCAGCACCGCCGCGACCTGCTCCACCGTCTCCGGCAGCACCACGATCATCGGCAGGGTGCGGTAGGCGGTCAGGCCGTCGCTCTCGTAGGGCCGCATCTCGCGCTCTTCGGCGATCACCCCCTCGCCCGGCACGATCGCGCGCAGGGCGTCGACGATCTCCGGGCGGCGCGCCAGGACCTCCTGGTCCGGCTCCGGCATCTGCATGGCAAGGCTCCCCGCCTGTTGATCAGGTCTTGGCGCTTCTCTTCGGCGCTTAACTTGCCGGAACCGGGGAGAAATTCAAGCCATGGCACCGCCGGCGCGGCGAACCGCGCGCTGAAACGCGAAAAGGCGGCTCGACGTTTCCGTCGACCGCCTGAAAGCGGGTATGCGGGGACCGCAGCTGTGACGTGCGATCCTCAGACCAAAGTGATCAGACCGATGGGCTCAGCCACACAGGCTCAGCCCAACAGGATCAACCCTGGCGCGCCTTGAAGCGCGGGTTGGTCTTGTTGATCACGTAGACACGGCCCTTGCGGCGGATAACCCGGCAGGCCTTGTGGCGCTTCTTCAGCGTCTTCAGCGAGTTCGCGACGCGCATTGGTCGTCTCCGGTGGTCGGCAGATTTAAAAGAGCGCGGAACCTACTGAGAAGCCCGGAGGCTGTCAACCGCGATATGCGGCGGGTTTCAGGTCTCTTCCGGCTTCATGGCGAGGAACCGCACAAGCTGCAGTTCGCCCTTCTGCAGCAGGCTGGCGAGACGCGACCAATCCTCGGCCACATCCACCAGCGCCGCCCGGCCCAGCGGCGTGTCGGTGACGACCTTGTCGGCGTTCAGGGTTTCCACGAACCCGGCGAAGTCGTGACGGATCAGATGCACGTAGTCGTCGGACTCGTCCTTCATGAAACGCACGTCGAATTTCTGGTTCGACAGGGCGACCTCGTACTGGTCCCGGGTCCACAGGGTCACCGGCTCGCCGCGATTCTCCAGCCACTTCATCAGCCGTTCCGACGGCGGGTTCTCGTTCGGCAGCACGAAGTCGCTCATCATGAACTGCCCCCAGTCCTTCAGGGAGTCGTAGATCTTGGCGATCAGCGCGATCCGGTCCTGGACGCAATGCATGGTCTCGCTCGACAGGACCACGTCGAATTTCTTGCGCGGCAGCTCCACGGTCTCGGGATCGAAGAAGTTCAGCCGGACCCGGTCGCCGGACTTGATGGTGCGCAGGACCGTCCCGGCGATGTCGAACAGCGCCGGATTGCGCTCGTACCCGGTGACCCAGACCCCGTACTTGTCCGCGATGGCGGCGTCCGGCCCGCCCAGCCCCATGGACAGGTCCAGCACCGACTGCACCGGGTCGAGGCCGACCGATTTCACCAGTTCGATCACATGCTCGGGGCCGCCCGGACCGGTGAACCCCCGGCCGAACAGACGCTGCGTGACTTCCACCTTGGCCCGGGGCCAGACGGGGTCGGGCGCGGCCTCCTCCAGGAACTCGAGCTCGCTGTCGTCGACCTCGCCGGACGCGCTGTGATCCGCCATCAGATCGTCGAAGCTCATCATCTTCGGCAGGGCGATCGACGCCGGAAGGTCCGATGGCTCCCCGTCCTCGTGGCCGCGCTCGCGCCACTCGACATACTCCTCCGGGTCGTAGCCTTCCCACCAGGCCTTGATCCGTATGTGCCATGGAACGGTGATGGTCCTTGCCTCGCTCACGGTCGCAGGATACGGCTGGATTCTGAGTGATCGGCCATGATGATCAGAACCGCCGCACCGGAACAAATAATCCATGTCGACCGATTCCGCAGCCGATCCGGTGAAGGGTCTCACCTTCGCCGTGCTCGGCATACTGATCCTTACCCCGGACACCGTTCTGATGCGGATGGTCGGCGCGGATGCGTGGACCATTCTATTCTGGCGCGGGGTCCTAATGACAGTCGGTTATGTCGGGCTGCTGGTGCTGCGCTATCGCCTGGGGTTGCCGGCGGCGGTCGCCGCGATGGGCACGCACGGTGCGCTGGTGACCGCGCTCTTCGCGCTCAACACGATCCTGTTCGTCGTCGCCGTCGCAACGACCACGGTCGCCAACACCCTCGTGATCATGGCGGCGGCGCCGCTCTTCGCCGCCCTGATCGGGCGGATGGTGCTGGGGGAGCGTCCGCCGATGCGGACCTGGATGGCAATCCTCGTCGCCATCGCGGGAATCGCCCTGATCGTCGGCGACGGTCTCTCGGTCGGCACCTGGATCGGCGACCTCATCGCCCTCGCCGCCGCCATCGCGCTTGGCGGACATTTCGTGCTGGTCCGCGCCGCCAGACCGGTGGACATGATGCCGGCGGTCGGCCTGTCCGGCCTGCTGGTCGCCGCCGTCGCGCTGATCGCCGCCGACAGCCTGACCCTCACGCCCGTCCAGTTCGGCTGGATGGCGCTGCTCGGCCTGCTGATCCTGCCGGTGTCCTTCGGCCTGCTGACCCTGGCGCCGATCTACCTCTCGGCGGCCGAGGTCGGGCTGGTGGTGCTGCTGGAGACGGTGCTCGGCCCGCTCTGGGTCTGGCTGGTCATGGGCGAGGAGCCGAGCCGGAACGCGCTCGTCGGCGGCGCCATCGTCATCGCCGCCCTGGTGATGAACTTCGTGCTGAAGCGTCGTAGTCTGCCCGCCGACCCGCACCCGGAGGCTTCCCGATGACCACGATCCGCCCGCGCCGCAGCTTCATCTTCGCGCCCGGCAACAAGCCCGACATGTTCCCCAAGGCGATGGCGACCGGGGCGGACATCATGTGCATCGACCTTGAGGACGCGATCGCCCCCCAGCACAAGGAGCAGGCGCGCGCCGCCACCCTCGACTGGTTCGCCACCGCCGAGTTGGACGACTCGGTGGAATGCATGGTGCGGATCAACCCGCCGCGCACGCCGGACGGCATGAAGGACGTCCAGGCGATCCTCGACTCCGCCAAGGCGCCGCCCTCGCTGATGCTGGCCAAGGTGAAGTCGCCGGCCGAGGTGATCGCGCTGGACGAGCTGTTCGACGAGTTCAAGATCGCCTCCCGCCTGCAGGTCATCATCGAGACCAACGAGGCGCTGGAAGCGGCCTGGGAGATCGCCCGCTGCTCCACGCGGATCGACGCGATCTTCTTCGGCGGCGTCGATATGGCCGCCGATCTGCGCTGCGAATACACCTGGGAGGCGCTGCTCTACGCCCGCTCCCGGGTCGTGCATGCCGCCGCCGGGGCCGGGGTCGACGTGATCGACGTGCCGTTCCTCGACCTGAACGACATGGAGGGCATGAAGCGCGAGGCCCAGGCCGCCCGCGCGCTCGGCTTCTGCGGCAAGGGCTCCATCCACCCCAAGCAGGTGCCGGTGCTCAACGAGATCTTCAGCCCCAGCGAGGCCGAGATCGCCCATGCCAAGCGCATCGTGGAGGCGTTCGAGCAGGGCGACAGCGGTCTGGTGGTGATCGACGGCAAGCTGATCGAGAAGCCGGTCCTGCGCAGCATGTACCGGGTGCTGGCCCGCGCGGGGCTTTAGCCGCCCCGCCCCTCGATCAGGGGCTGCACGCTCAGGTCACCGAGGCGCGCTCGCGATAGACCTCCGCCAGGTGTTCGCCGCCATCCAGCACGGCCCGCAGATGGGCGACGGCGTGCCAGACATCCGCGTACCGCTGGTAGAGCGGCGCGAAGCCGAAGCGCATGACGTCCGGGTCGCGGAAGTCGCCGACCACCCCGCGGGCGATCAGCGCCTGGACGATGCCGTAGCCGTCCGGATGGGCGAAGGAGACCTGGCTGCCCCGGATCCAGGGTGCCGCCAGACCGGCCTCGCGCGGCGAGATCAGTCGGAAGCCGGCATCGCCGCATTCCTGCTCGACCAGGTCGATGAACAGATCGCACAGCGCCACCGACTTCGCCCGGAGCGCCGTCATGTCGGCCTCCAGCATAACGTCGAGGGCCGCCTCGAAGGCGACCAGCCCGAGGACACCCGGCGAGGAGCAGACATGGCGGCGGATGCCGTCTGCCGGGCGGTACTCCAGGTCGAAATCGAAGGGCCGGTCATGGCCGAGCCAACCGGTCAACGGCTGGTGGGCCGCCTCCTGGTGCCGCGTGGCGACGAACATCCAGGCGGGGCCGCCCGGTCCGGCGTTCAGGTACTTGTACGAACAGCCCACGGCGAAATCGGCCGCCGCCCCGTTCAGGTCCACCGGGAAGGCCCCGGCGGAATGGGCCAGATCCCACAGGGTCAGAGCGCCCGCCGCATGGGCCGCCCGGGTGATCGCGCCCATGTCGAAGACCGCACCGGTCTTGAAGTTGGTTTCGGTCAGCATGACCACCGCGACGGTCTCGTCGATGGCGTCCTCGATCGCGGTTTCCGGCACCAGCCGCAGCTCATGGTCGGTGCCGAGCTGTCGGATCAGGCCCTGGGCCATGTAGAGATCGGTGGGGAAATTCTCGGTGTTGGACAGGATCACCTTGCGATCCGGCCGCATGGCGCGCGCCGCCGACAGCAGCTTGAAGACGTTGATAGACGTGGTATCGACCACCGCCACCTCGCCCGGTGCCGCACCGACCAGCTTGGCCAGCCGGTCGCCCAGGACCAGCGGCTTCTCCATCCATCCGTCCTTCAGCCAGCCGCCGATCAGATGCTGCCCCCATTCCTCGTGCAGCATGGCCGACACCCGCTCCGGCACCGCCTTGGGCAGGGCGCCCAGGGAGTTGCCGTCGAGATAGATCAGCCCCTCCGGCAGGACGAATCGGTCGCGAAATCCGGCCAGGGGATCTGCGGCATCGAGGGCTCGGACGGTATCGAGGGTGACGCGGGTCATGGCCTTACGGTGTCTGTGTCGGGGGTTCCGCGGGGACGCGGCGGGGTTTTGGCGGCGGCGACGGTGCTACCGTTGCGTTGGGTTAGCACCATGGTATAACCCGGCCCGAGCAAACGAGAGGCGTTTTCGGTGGCTGACCAGCCCGACATCCTGGTCCTTAACGGGCCGAACCTGAACATGCTCGGCGTGCGCGAGCCCACGATCTATGGACGCGACACGCTGGCCGATATCGAAGCGATGTGCCAGGAACGCGGCGAGGCCCTCGGCCTCGGCATCGATTTCAGGCAGTCCAATTTCGAAGGCGAGCTGGTCACGATGATTCAGCAGGCCCGCGACAGTCACGACGGGATCATTCTGAACGCCGGCGCCTATACCCATACCTCGGTCGCCATCCGCGATGCGCTTTCCGTGGCGGAACTGCCCGCGATCGAGCTTCACCTGTCGAACACCTACCGGCGCGAAGAGTTCCGCCATCACTCCTATCTGTCGGGCGTGGTGGACGGAATCATCGCCGGCTTCGGGGCCCGGGGCTATGTCCTGGCGCTCGAAGCCATGGCGGGCCTGGTCGGAGCCGACGAATAAGGAAGAATTGCCGTGAGCAAGGATCTGGACGAAGCGCTGGTCCGTAAACTGGCCGGCCTGTTGGAAGAAACCGGACTGGGCGAGATCGAGTACGCCACAGGCGATCTGCGGATCCGCATCGCCAAGCCGACGATCAACGCGACCTATGCCGCCCCGGCCCCCGCGGCCGCGCCCGCCGCCGTAGCGGCTGCCGCGCCAGCCGCCGCGGTCGAGGAGAGCGGCGAGGTCGTACCCTCCCCCATGGTCGGCACCGCCTATGTCGCGCCGGAGCCGGGGGCCGCCGCCTTTGCGCCGGTCGGCTCCAACGTGCGCAAGGGCCAGACGATCATGATCGTCGAGGCCATGAAGACCATGAACCCGATCCCTGCTCCGCGCGACGGCAAGATCAAGGCCGTTCACGTGGAGAACGGGCAGCCCGTGGAGTTTGGCCAGCCCCTGCTGGTCCTCGAATAATCCGCCCAACGGCGCGAAGAGAGGTCCAGCGTGTTCAATAAGGTCCTGATCGCCAATCGCGGCGATGTCGCCCTCCGCATCCACCGCGCCTGCCGCGAGATGGGCATCAAGACGGTGGCGGTGCACTCCACCGCCGACGCCGACGCGATGCATGTGCGGCTGGCCGACGAGAGCGTGTGCATCGGCCCGCCGCCGGCGCGCGACAGCTATCTCAACATCCCCGCCATCCTGTCGGCCGCCGCCGTCACCCATGCCGACGCGATCCACCCGGGTGTGGGCTTCCTGTCGGAGAATGCCGCCTTCGCCGAGATCGTCGAGGCCCACGGCATCACCTTCATCGGCCCCTCGCCAAGCCATATCCAGTCGATGGGCGACAAGATCACCGCCAAGCGGACGATGATCGAGCTCGGCATCCCCTGCGTCCCAGGCTCCGAAGGGCCGGTAGAAGGGGTGGAGGCCGCCCGCGCCGAAGCCGCGCGGATCGGCTACCCGGTGCTGATCAAGGCCGCCGCCGGCGGTGGCGGGCGCGGTATGAAGGTCGCCGAGACGCCGGACAATCTTGAAGAGGCCTACACCATGGCCCGGCGCGAGAGCGCCGCCGCGTTCGGCAACGACTCCGTCTACATGGAGCGCTATCTGGGTCGCCCGCGGCATATCGAGATCCAGATCGCCGCCGACAGCCACGGCAACGTCATCCATCTGGGCGAGCGCGACTGCTCGATCCAGCGCCGCCATCAGAAGGTCATCGAGGAGGCGCCCTCGCCCGCGTTGACCCAGGCCGAGCGCGAGGCGATCGGCGCCCGGGCGGTGGATGCGATCAAGAAGATGGGCTACCGCAGCCTCGGCACCCTGGAGTTCCTGTACGAGAACGGCGAGTTCTTCTTCATCGAGATGAACACCCGCCTGCAGGTCGAACACCCGATCACCGAGGCGATCACCGGCGTTGACCTGGTCCGCATGCAGATCGAGATCGCCGCCGGCCGGCCGCTCGACATGGAACAGAAGGATGTGACCTTCACCGGCCACGCCATCGAGTGCCGGATCACCGCCGAGGATCCGCGCACCTTCCAGCCGCGTCCGGGCCGGATCGACGACTACCACCAGCCGGGTGGCCTAGGGGTGCGCGTGGACAGCGCCCTGTATGCCGGCTACAGCGTGCCGCCGCACTACGACAGTCTGGTGGCGAAGCTCGTCGTGCACGGCCGCAACCGCGAAGAATGCGTGATGCGGGCAGAACGGGCGCTGGGCGAGTACGTGATCGGCGGCATTCCGACCACGATTCCCCTGCATGCCGAGCTGATGCGCGCGCCGGCCTTCCGAAGCGGCGACTACCATATCCGCTGGCTGGAAACCGAGTATCTGAAGTCCTGACGGAAGCCGTTGCCGACGGCGTCGGCAATGTTAGGATTCCCGAATACCGAGCAACCGGGATGGATCGGATGTCCGAGCTGCAACCGGAACTGCTGCTACAGGCCTATGCCGTCGGCGTGTTTCCGATGGCCGAGGGACGCAACGATCCGCGCCTGTTCTTCGTCGACCCCGACAACCGGGGCGTCCTGCCGTTCGACGGCTTCCACGTCTCCAGAAGCCTACGCAAGACGGTGCGGCGTCGGAGTTTCGAGGTGGTCTGGGACCGGGATTTCGAAGCCACTCTGGACGGCTGCGCGGAGGCCACCCAGCGCCGGCCGGACACCTGGATCAATCCGGAAATCCGGCGTCTCTATCTGGCGCTTCACGCGCGCGGGCATGCCCATTCGGTGGAATCCTGGAGGGACGGCCGGCTGGTCGGCGGCCTCTATGGGGTGCGCCTGGGCGGCGCATTCTTTGGCGAGAGCATGTTCAGTCGGGCGACCGACGCCTCAAAGGTGGCGCTGGTCCATCTGGTGGCAAAGCTGAAGGCCAGCGGCTTCACGCTGCTCGACACCCAGTTCATCACCGATCATCTCAGCCGTTTCGGCGCGCTTGAGATTCCGCGCGACGACTATCGCGACCGGCTGGCATCGGCCATCGCAGCACCGGTTCAGTTCGATCCGGGGGCGGACGACTGGCCGTCGGTGGAAGCGCTTTTGCACGAGGCGACCCAGACGTCGTAGACCGGGTGCTCGACGGCATGCAGGCCGGGGCTCGAGGCGAACATCCAGCCGCTGAAGATCTCACGCGGCTGCTCGTCCGGCGGCTGATCCTCGACATGCAGTAAGGCGGCGCTCTCCGGCGGCAAGGTGGGCGGCAGATCCTGGCAGGTCTCCACCCGGATATTGAAGGTGCCGAAGCGGACGGTCTGGCCGACCGCCACCTCGAAGCGCGAGATCCGCGCCGTCACCTTGTCGAGCCCCTGCAGGACCACGACGTCGTGCTGGCGCCAGTCCTCCGGCGCCGCCGTCTGGGCGGCGGCCGCTCCGGCGACGACCGCGAGCCCGCCGGCTAGGACCGCGCTCGCAACAGTATTCAGGAAGGTCGACCGGTCCATATCCGAGGCCATCGCAGATTTCAGAGATTTCCAGGATGTCAGGAAAATATGTCCGCCAGACGGCGGCGCCGGCTCAATTCAATCCGGGAGCCGGAGCCGTCGACCCGGAAGCGCCCGAGCCCGAGCTGGACCCGGAACTGCCGGCCTGGAACATGAAGCGGCTCAGCATCTGCACGAAATCGACCGCGTCCTGGGTCAGCTCGATCCGCTCGCCCGGCTGCAGCATCTTCTCGTCGGCGCCCGGCACCAGATCGACGAAGTTGCCGCCGAGCAGCCCTTCGCTGGAGACCGCCGCACTGGAATCGATCGGCAGCTTGATCGACTCGTCGATGCTCAGGGTGACTTCGGCCAGATAGGTATTCGGATCCAGAACCTGCTTCGACACCGTGCCGACCTTGATGCCGGACATGCGCACGTCGCTGCCCGGCTTCAATCCGCCGACCGTGGTGAAGCGGGCGATCACCTCGTAACCGCCGCCGGTGCTGAATTCGGACGACGCGTAGGCGTAGAACAGGAACAGCCCGGCCACAGCCAGGACCACCGCTCCCATCAACGTCTCGATGACACCTCTACTCAAGGGAACCCCCGTCGTTCCGGATCACGCCGGCGTCCAGGGTTCGTAGTCACCCGTCGCCTTGTCGCGCTTGCCGCCTTCCAGGACGTGACCCGGCGGACGGTAGGCATAGGGCGTCCCGGTCAGATTGGGCTGATGCTCTTTCTGCCAGGCGTATTGGCGCGGATCCTCGCCGGTCGGCACGGCGTCGGTGCCGTGGTGCAGCCAGTGGTGCCACTCCGGCGGAACCTTGGAGGCTTCGGCAAGGCCCTTGTACATGCACCACCGCATCTCGTGGCCGTCCCGCAGGACGCCCCGACGATGGACATAGTACTTGTTCCCGTAGGCGTCCTCGCCGACGAGCTTGCCGTTCATCCAGGTAAAGATCTTCGTTCCGACGTCCATTCTCCGACCTCGAAGAGTCTGCTGAATCGCGGGCGACTATGTCATCGGAGACCCGGATCGTCCAGTCGGGAGCGCGCGCCGCCGACCGGACCGCCGCGCGCGCCGGTAAAGGGGCCGTCGCCGCCGCGGGAGCGGCCTCTCTGCGCAGTTGCGTCGCGCCCCGGCCGGGCGTATCAGCCGGGCATGACGAACGCTTCCGCGTCCTCCGGCGAGTCCCTCGCCACCGGCTACATCCTGATCGTCCTGGTGGCGGTGTTCTTCGGCATCGCGCCGAGCTTCGGCAAGCTCGCCTTCGACGGCGGTGCGGGCCCGGTCACGTTGCAACTCGGTCGGTTCGTTCTGGCGGTCGGCGTTCTGTGGACGATCGTCCACATACGGGGGATCGCCCGGCCGGTGCCGCGGCGTGTTTGGGGGCTGCTGGCGGCGCTGATCACCACGACCGCGCTCGCTTCTTTCGGCTACATGACAAGCGTCACCCTGATCCCGGTTCCGCTGGCGAGCCTGACCTTCTTCGCCTTTCCCCTCATGGTCGGGCCGCTGTCGCATCTGGCGGGACATGAACGGATGACGCCCCTGCGTCTGGTCGCGCTGGCGGTCGGCTTCGCCGGTCTCGCCCTGCTGCTGGGCGCCGATCTGAAGGATGCCGACCCGATCGGGGTGGCCATGGCCTTCGGCGCCGGCACCTGCGTGGCGATCAGCTTCCTGCTCACCCGGCAGATCTCGGGGAGTCTCGGAACGCTGCACATCACCGCGATCGTCACCACCGGCTGTCTGGCGATCTTCACCGTCGCGACGGCGGTCGAAGGGCTGAGACTGCCGTCCGGTCAGCTTGCCTGGGTCGGGTTCATGGTGAACGTGCTGTGCTATGTGGTCGGGCTGTCCTCGCTCTACGGAGCGATCGCCCTGCTCGGCTCGGTTCGGGTGGCGGTCGTCGGCAACATGGAGCCGGTGATTAGTGTGGTGACCGCCGCCCTGCTGCTCGGACAGGTGATGGGCCCCTGGCAGATGCTGGGCGCGCTGGTCGTGCTCGGCGGGATCGTGCTGATGCAGATGGAACGGATACGCCAGGCCAAGACGTAGGACGGCGAAGCCCGGTCCCGGCCCGCTCCCGGATCAATCCCGGATCAAATCCGGGACGGGATCGGCCGGGATGACGATGAAGTTTTCTAAATAGCGTCCGTCATCCCGGGCGGACCCGTCCCGGATTTAATCCGGGATTGATCCGGGGCCGGACCGGGACCCAGCCACTCGAACGCCCCTCACCCCGCCGCGTCGGTCGGCTCGGGCACGGCGACGCCGATGATCTCCGCCGTCGTGATGCCGGAGCGCACCTTGGCGATCATGTCGGCCTCCTTGGCCACATGGGCCTCGCCCTTCACCAGCACCTCGTCGCAGAGCGCCCGCGGCACCACGCAGATGCCGTCGTCGTCGCCCAGGACCAGGTCGCCCGGTGCGACCACCACGCCGCCGCAGGCGATCGGCGTGTCGATCTCGCCGCCGAAGCCCTTGTGCGGGCCGCGCGGGGTAGCGCCCGCCGCGTAGACCGGAATGCCGAGCTTGCGCAGGCTGGCCACGTCGCGCACCGCGCCGTCCAGCACGATCCCGGCGCAGCCCCGTGCCTTGGCGCATTCGGCGATGATCTCGCCGATGATCGCCACCTCGCCGGCGCCGCCCGCCGTCACCACCAGGATCTCGCCCGGCTGGATCAGCGGCAGGGCTGCATGCACCGCGCCGTTGTCGCCGGCCATGACCGAGATCGTGCGGGCATGCCCCACCATGGTGTAGCCATCGCCAATCGGAGACACCGAGGCGTCCATGCAGCGGTCGCGGTTCATGTTGTCCCCCGCCACGGCCGGTGGCACGGCGCGCCAGCGCTCCAGCGTTGCGGCATCCAGGGGGGTGTAGTTCAGCGCACGGCGCAGGATCGCCATGGTTTCCTCCGACATATTGTTACGGGCGGGTGTCAGGCATCCTACCGGGGGGTCCCGCGGCTCGGGAAGCCAGGGATTCCGCGGGCCGGACGCCTCTGTGGATAACTTGGCGCCGCCCACCACATCTAGATTTTGCAATAATGTTTCACACAAAATCTATTGCACCGCCGCCCCCCCTCCCGCATCCTTTGTTTTGGCGCGGGGGTCTGCTGACGGAGACTCGGACCTTCCTGCCGACCGGAGACGACATCGGCACGGACGTCGTCTCTTAAAGACATCGCGGGATCGTTGCAGCGAAAGTCTCACGAAGACTTTCGTACGAAGCGCTTTAACTTCGTCATTACTTGTTGCAGCGCAGCAACACACTAAACTTACTCATCAAATCGTGAAATTTCCCGTTGCTGGGAGCCCGCTATATCGAGTAGGTTTTGCGTCGTCGGCACACAAGATATTGGTCGACACGGGCGGGGGACGCTCTGACGCGTATATGGGGCCCGGCGAGACAATCCGGCAGGACAACACCCAAGGCAGGAGCTAAGGCATGAGGATCGAACGGCGCTTCACGACGGCGGGCAAGGACGCCTTCGACGGCATCGATTTCCGGATGACGACCAGCGAGATCCGGAATCCGGACGGCTCCGTCGTGTTTCGCCGCGACGACATGGAAGTGCCGAGCGACTGGTCCCAGGTCGCCAGCGACATCCTGGCCCAGAAGTATTTCCGCAAGGCCGGCATCCCGGCCGTGCGCAAGAAGGTGAAGGAAAAGGACGTTCCCGCCTGGCTGTGGCGCGAGACGCCGGACGAGGAGAAGCTCGCCGCCCTGCCGAAGGACGAGCGCACCACCGGTGAAAACAGCGCCAAGCAGGTGTTCAACCGTCTCGCCGGCACCTGGACCTATTGGGGCTGGAAGGGCGGCTACTTCGATACCGAAGAGGACGCCCGCGCCTACTACGACGAGATGTGCGCGATGCTGGCCCGCCAGATGGCCGCGCCGAACTCGCCGCAATGGTTCAACACCGGCCTGCACTGGGCCTACGGTATCGACGGCCCGGCCCAGGGCCACCACTATGTCGACTTCAAGACCGGCAAGCTGACCCGCTCGAAGTCCGCCTACGAACATCCGCAGCCCCATGCCTGCTTCATCCAGGGCGTCCAGGACGATCTGGTGAACGACGGCGGCATCATGGACCTGTGGGTCCGCGAGGCGCGGCTGTTCAAGTACGGCTCCGGCACCGGCTCCAACTTCTCCCGCCTGCGCGGCGAGAGCGAGCCCCTGGCCGGCGGCGGCAAGTCCTCGGGCCTGATGAGCTTCCTGAAGATCGGCGATCGGGCCGCCGGCGCCATCAAGTCGGGCGGCACCACCCGCCGGGCCGCCAAGATGGTCACCGTCGACATCGATCATCCGGACATCGTCCAGTACATCGAATGGAAGGCGATCGAGGAGCAGAAGGTCGCCGCCCTGGTCGCCGGTTCGAAGCTGGCCGCCAAGACCATGAAGGCGATCATGGCCGCCTGCGTCGACGGTCAGGAGACCCTTGGCGACGACGCCTTCGAGGCGACCAAGAATCCGGAGCTGAAGGCCGCGATCAAGGCCGCCAAGAACGCGATGATCCCGCTGAGCTACGTGCAGCGCGTCATTCAGTTCGCGCGCCAGGGCTTCACCGAGATCGACTTCCGCACCTACGACACCGACTGGGACAGCGAGGCCTATCTCACCGTCTCCGGCCAGAACTCCAACAACTCGGTGCGGGTCAGCGACGACTTCCTGCGCGCCGTGGAGGCCGATGACGACTGGAACCTGATCCGCCGCACCGACGGCAAGATCAGCGCCACCCTGCGCGCCAAGGACCTGTGGGAGAAGATCGCCGAGGCCGCCTGGCAGAGTGCGGATCCGGGCCTGCAGTACGACACCACCATCAACGACTGGCACACCTGCCCGGCCGGCGGTCGCATCAACGCGTCCAACCCGTGCTCGGAGTACATGTTCCTCGACGACACCGCCTGCAATCTGGCGTCGATGAACCTGATGCAGTTCCAGAACGAAGACGGCAGCTTCAACGTCGCCAACTTCACCCATGCCTCGCGGCTGTGGACCATCACCCTGGAAATCTCGGTGCTGATGGCGCAGTTCCCCTCCAAGGAGATTGCCCAGCTCTCCTACGACTACCGCACCCTCGGCCTCGGCTACGCCAATATCGGCGGTCTGCTGATGGGCATGGGCCTGCCGTATGACAGCGATACCGGCCGCGCCCTGTGCGGCGCGATCACCGCCCTGATGACCGGTGTGTCCTACGCCACCTCCGCGGAGATGGCCGGCGAGCTCGGCGCCTTCCCGGAATACACGGCGAACGCCGACAACATGCTGCGGGTGATCCGCAACCACCGCCGCGCGGCCTTCGGCGAGGCGGCCGGCTACGAGACCCTGTCCATCGCGCCGGTGCCGCTCGACGTCGCCAACTGCCCGCAGGCCGATCTGGTCACCGCGGCCCAGGCGGCCTGGACCGACGCCCTGGCGCTCGGCGAGAAGAACGGCTTCCGCAACGCCCAGTCCACGGTCATCGCGCCGACCGGCACGATCGGCCTGGTGATGGACTGCGACACCACCGGCATCGAGCCCGACTTCGCGATCGTGAAGTTCAAGAAGCTGGCCGGCGGCGGCTACTTCAAGATCATCAACCGCGTCGTGCCGGAGGCCCTGCGTACGCTGGGCTACGGCGACGGCCAGATCGAGGACATCGTGCGCTACGCGGTCGGCCACGGCACCCTGAAGGGCGCGCCGGCCCTCGGCCACGCCGCGCTCACCGAGAAGGGCTTCGGGGCCGAGCAGATCGGCGCCCTGGAGCAGGCCGTCGTCTCGGCCTTCGACATCAAGTTCGCCTTCAACAAGTGGACCCTGGGCGAGGCCTTCTGCCGCGACGTGCTTGGCTTCAGCGACGCCCAGCTCAACGACATCTCCTTCGACATGCTGTCGGAGCTGGGCTTCTCGAAGTCCGAGATCGAGGCGGCCAACACCTATGTCTGCGGGGCGATGACTCTGGAGGGTGCGCCGCACCTGAAGGACGAGCACCTGCCGGTGTTCGACTGCGCCAACCCGTGCGGCCGCATCGGCAAGCGCTACCTGTCGGCGGAGAGCCACATCCGCATGATGGCGGCCGCTCAGCCGTTCATCTCGGGCGCCATCTCCAAGACCATCAACATGCCGAACGGCGCGACGGTCGAGGACTGCAAGGACGCCTACATGTTGTCCTGGCGCCTCGGTCTGAAGGCAAACGCCCTGTACCGCGACGGCTCCAAGCTGAGCCAGCCGCTCTCCGCTGCGGTCTTCGACTTCGAGGACGAGGACGAGGCCGAGGAGTTCGCCGCCCAGCCGACCGCCCAGAAGGTCGAGGTGGTCGCCGAGCGGGTCATCGAGAAGGTGGTCGAGAAGATCGTCGAGAAGCGGGCCGAGCGCGATCGCCTGCCCGGTCGCCGCAAGGGTTACACCCAGAAGGCGGTCGTCGGCGGCCACAAGGTCTACCTGCGCACCGGCGAGTATGACGACGGCAAGCTCGGCGAGATCTTCATCGACATGCACAAGGAGGGTGCCGCCTTCCGCTCGCTGATGAACAACTTCGCCATCGCGGTGTCCATCGGCCTGCAGTATGGCGTGCCGCTGGAGGAGTATGTCGACGCCTTCACCTTCACCCGCTTCGAGCCGCAGGGACTGGTCCAGGGCAACGACACCATCAAGATGGCGACGTCGATCCTCGACTACCTGTTCCGCGAACTGGCGATCTCCTATCTCGACCGCCACGACCTGGCCCATGTCGAGCATGAGGATCTGATGCCCGACACGGTCGGCGACGGCCAGGGCGAGGAGCGATCTGCCGAGGCCGCCACCGCCATCCTGGAGAAGGTCTCCGGCTTCGCCAGCCGCGGCTTCGCCCGGACCGACGTGCGGGCCAACCTGGAGGTCATCACCGGCGGCCTGAACGAGCTGCGGGCGACGGGGACCGACCCGATCGCCGCGACCCAGGCACCGGTCGCCCAGGCCTCCGTGACGCAGACGACGTCGAGCGTTGCCTCCGCGCCGATGTCGGGCGGCGGCGTAGCCGTGGCCGAGCGGACCACGACCCGCACCTCCGCCGTCAGCAGTGCGGTCAAGAGCGCGGTCGACGCCAAGCTGTCGGCGATCCGTGAAGCGCGGATCAAGGGCTACGAGGGCGAGAGCTGCGGCGAGTGCGGCAACTTCACCCTGGTGCGCAACGGCACCTGCCTGAAATGCGACACCTGCGGCGGGACCAGCGGCTGCAGCTAAGACGCTACGGCAGGCATCGAACAGACGGGGGAAGGCATCACGCCTTCCCCTTATTCTTTAGTAAAATTGTTTGAAAATTCGCGCAGTTATCGTCGATTTAGTTGACCGCTTTGTTTCAGATCGCCGTCATTTTTCTTAATGCTAATGGAATATTAATGGGTATCCTTCAGTCTAAAGCAGCAGTGTGACCACTGTGCGCCCGAAAACCGGCATTCGAACCGGACGGGGTGATGAGGAGGAAACCTGGCCGTGTTCGGCATGGGTAAGAAAGACGGCGGAGCCGAAAAGGAAGAGGCCGAGCGGAAGCGCATCGAAGCCACCATGGTTTCGATAGACTCCGGTTTCGATCACCTGCGCCATCACGCCGAAGCGGGCAACACCGAACGCAGCGAAGCGGCTGCCAAACGGCTCGTTGAATCCCTCAAGAACCCGAAACTGCCGCCGCCCTATACCAAGGATCGCCGCAATGCGGTCGATGCCTTCCTACTGCACGCCTACATGAAGGCGACGGCGCTGGCCTGCAAAAGGGCCATCGACGCCGGGATGATTGACGACATCGAGAAGCGCAGCGAGAACATCAAGAAGGCGCGCGAGTTCCTGGCCGGAGCCGTGAAGTACAAGGCCCCGCCCGACTTCAAGCGCCAGTGCGAGCGGATGCTGGAGGTCGCCACCTTCAGCGGCGGGGTGAAGGCCAAGGGGCCGACCAAGGCCAAACCGCTGGACACCGCGCCGAAGGTGAAGGATCGCGCGAAACACTACGATCCCAACGAAGAGACCGAAGAAAAGCCGGTCATTCCGCAGAATCTGAAGATCTGACCGATCGGCGACCGCCCGGCATGTCCGGGCCTGGGCCGCTTTCCGGGATTGACCGCGGCCTCCCAGCCGGTAGCGTACCGGTATGAGCCTGTTCGCACCCCCCGCCGATATCGAAGCCCGCGTTTTCGCCCGCCTCCCCGACCGCCTGCGCAAGGATTCCGGATCGAGCTGGTCCAAGGGAAACCGGCCGGGAATGGTCACCGAGAGCTTTCTCGAAGGGCCGAGCTTCGACCGGGAGGGCAATCTCTGGCTGGTCGACATCCCCAACGGACGCATCCTGCGCCTGTCCGCCGACGGCAAGGACTGGGATGTGGTGACCGACTATGACGGGTGGCCCAACGGCCTGAAGTTCCATGCCGACGGCCGTGCCTTCATCGCCGACTACCGGCGCGGCGTGCTGGTGCTCGATCCGAAGACGGGCACAGTCGAGACAGTCGTGGGCGACCGCTATTCCGAGGGCCTGCTCGGGGTGAACGACCTGCACTTCGCCTCGAACGGCGACCTCTACTTCACCGATCAGGGCCAGACCGGCCTGCACGATCCCCGGGGGCGGGTGTTCCGGTTGAAGCCGGACGGCCGGGTCGACAAGCTGCTCGACAACGGTCCCTCCCCCAATGGCCTGGTGCTGACGCCGCGGGAGAACTGGCTTTACGTCGCGATGACGCGGGCCAACGCGATCTGGCGCCTGCCGCTGATGCCGGACGGCCATGTCTCCAAGGTCGGCCAGTTCATCCAGCTCTCCGGCGGACACGGCCCCGACGGGCTCGCGATCGACGAGACCGGCGGGCTGGTGGTCTGCCATTTCGGCCTCGGATCGGTCTGGCACTTCTCGCCTTTGGGCGAACCGCTCCACCGCATCCGCTCGCCGCTCGGTCTCGGCACGACGAATGTCGCGTTCGGCGGACCGAATCGCCGCACGCTGTTCATCACCGAGAGCGAGACCGGCTCGATCCTGGCCGCCGATCTTCCGGTCGCCGGCGCTGCTATGTACGGATTGTCCTAATCGCCGTCAGGCGTTGATCTGGCGCATCACGTAGCGGCCGTCGCCGCTGGTGCTGAACATCTCGCCGATCTGCGGATGGTCGACCGGGCCGTTCGACGCATCGTCGACCAGGTTCTGCTCGGACACATAGGCGATGTAGTAGCTCTGCGGATTTTCCGCGAACAGGTGATAGAAGGGCTGATCGCGCTTCGGCCGGCGATCCTCCGGGATGGAATTGTACCATTCCTCTGTGTTCGAAAATTCCGGATCGATATCGAACACCACACCGCGAAAATCGAAGTGGCGGTGCTTGACGACGGCGCCGATCGGAAATTTGGGCTCAACGATCTTCATGGTTCTGCCCGATTCTGGGAAAGGTTCACTTCACGACTGACATATTTGGCCAATGCCGACCCGAGGGCAAGAGCCGGGGCCCGGAGGCCCGGCCGACGGCTCGCGGCGATTAAAGGCGAAACCCTACATAAACCGATAATCCACCGGGGCAAGATCCCCGGCCGCCCATACGCTCCCACCGTGGAACTCCGGTTAGACCGCCAATTCGGAGGGAAAACCGCATTTCGGCTTCGCTTCAATAAACCCGCCTGCGATTTCGGCTTGAGCATTTGCAGGTCGCGCATCATGGTTTGTCCGCCGAAGCGGAACCCCAGGGCAGTGACATTCTCGACGACCTCTCAGATCTCGACCGGGACTCCCTGCACATCATGCCCCTGCGCATCGTCCCTCTGCGACTGCCGGGGCTGGCGCGCGCCCGGCTGATCAAATCCGCGCAGCTGAACTCCGAACTCGAGCTGTTTCACGACAACAGCACGGGTGCCGGTCTCATCCAGATCAAGGCCCTGCCCGACTTCATCGGCGCCGACGAGGAAGACCTCAAGGCCGACATGGCGGTGCTGTACGAGTTGGCGGAGCTGAACAGTTTCGACGTCTTCTCCCTGCGCAACTCCCTGCGCGACCTGAAGATCGACGTCCGCCATACCACCGACCTGACCCTGTCCCCCGGCATGGAGGCGCGCCTCACCGAATACATGAAGGCGTTCACCCGGCCGCTGGTGGTCAACGTCTTCGGCGCCAGCACGGACAATGTCAGCAATTCCGGCCAGATCATCGAGATGTTCACCAATGTCGACCGCAAGGTCGCGTTGAAGAACATGCAGAAGATCGCCGCGATGATGAACATCACGGTCGCCGACATCCCGGACTTCCTGGAGAAATACGGAGACATCTATCTCTCGCTCTCCTATTTCCGGCGCTGCCTGGACGAGATCGTCCCGAAGTTCGACCAGCTCACGGACTGGATGGACGAGATGCGCGGCACCATGCTACGCGAGAACCAGCCGCTCATGGACAAATGCGAAGTCGTGCGCAGTGGCCTCAACGAGCTGCTCGGCTCCGTCACCGGCCGGTTCGAGTCCTTCGACCGGAACTCCCAGACGTTCTGGGACAACATCTCCATGGAGAGCTTCCAGAAGCTGCACGCCCTGATCACCAGCCATCACGAGACCATCGGCGGCGTGCTCTGCGGCCTGACGGTGAAGCTGGACGCCTGGGAGAGCAAGTTCCCGCACCATACCGGCAGCCCGCACAAGCGGGCGGAGTTCGTTCAGTCGGACCTCGCACCCGGATTGGAGAAGCTGCTCAAACTGGAGCACTCCGCCCCGTCCACCATCATGTAGCCGCCCTCAGGCGGAAGGGCTCCGTCCGCCGGCCAGCAGGGCGCCCATGACGAAGCCCGTGCCGTGGGCCAGGAAGGCGATCGGCTCGCCGGCGGCGAAGGCGAGCCCAGCCACCTGGGCGATCAGCCACACCCCGATCAGCGGCACGGCCGGAAACGATCGCAGCCGGGGCCGGCCGCCGCCCGGCCAGGGGATTCTGATTTGGCCGCGCGGGTCGAGGCGGAGGACCCCGCCCATCAGACCGGCCGCACCGGCGCTGGCGCCGAGAATGGGGGCCGTCGAGCCGGGCCCCGCCGCCGCCTCCACCGCCAGCCCCGCGATCCCGGAGAGCAGGAAGACGCCGAGCAGCCGGATCGCGCCAGCCTTGCGCTCGACCAGGATGCCGGCGAGCAGGACCGCCACGACATTGCCAATCAGGTGCATGAGGCCGCCATGCAGGAACTGGGCGGTGACCAGCGTGGCGACGGACGGCACGCCATCGATCGGCACCGCGCGCGCCCGCAACCCGAACAGTTCGGCGGGGATCAGGGCGAAGCCGTGAATGACCGCCATGTCGCCATAGGCATCCAGGCCGGCCTGCCAGATATAGACGCCACAGAGCGCCGCGCTGAGAAGGACCGTTGCGACCGGCGGCCGTGGCGCCGGTTCGGGCGGGGTCTGCGGCCTTGGCCGGAAGGGGATCGGATCCGGCATCGGCTCCGCCGTGCCCTATTTCCCGAACAGAGAGTCGAACGGCACCGAATAGAACAGGACAAGCGACTCGACACCCGGATTCCGCTCGCCGATGCCGGCATTGGAGATGTGGGTGAAGGACAGGCCGAGGCGGGAATAGTCGTCGAACCGGTAGGCGACCTCCAGGCCGGACCGGAACTCGATCGCGTTACCCAGGTCCTTGCCGTCGCCGTTGCCGTAAAGCCCGGCGGCGAAGGTCGGCGTGGCGACCCAGCGGTTGCCGAAGAAGATGTCGAGCGCGATACCGGCATAGCCGTAGGTCGCCGCATCCGATGTGGCGGTCAGGCCGACGAACGGGGTGAACCACAGCAGCTTGTTCTTCTCAGAGAACCGGTATTCGAACCGGGCCTCGGCCGCCGCCTGATCGTCGAACAGGTCGTAGTAACCGGCGCCGAAGGTCAGGAAGTCGGGCTCTTCCGCGCGGGCCTGGCCGGCGGCGCCGAACAGCAGGGCGACGGCGAGGATCAGGGCAGTGGCAAGGGGCTGGCGCAACGATCGTCTCCCGGCAGCTAGAAATCCGCGCGCGGCGGAAAATTTCCATTGGATATCGGCATCATAGAGGCACCGTTCGACGCATCAAGCGGCGATCACGGTTCATCCCACGCGCGCGTGCTGGCGCAGGGATGTCTTAAACCGCTCGGTCGCCCGAACCAGCGCCCGGCGGACGCCCGGCTCCATGGCCGCGTGCCCGGCATCCGGCACGAACACCAGCTCCGCTCCCGGCCAGGACCGCGCCAGGGCATGGGCGCTCTCCGGCGGGCAGATGACGTCGTAGCGGCCCTGCACGATCGTGGCGGGCAGGTGCCGGATCCTATCCATGCCGCCCAGCAGCCCGCCTTCCGGCAGGAACAGACCGTTGACGAAGTAATGCGCCTCGATCCGGGCGAGGTTCAGGGCGTGATGCGGATCCTCCGCCGACCAGATCTGGTCCGGTTCTGGCAGCAGGGAGGAGCAGGCCTTCTCGTACCGCGCCCAATGTCGGGCCGCCGGCAGATGCCGCTGCGGATCGGGATCGGTCAGCCGCCGGTGATAGGCGCCCAACAGGTCGCCGCGCTCGGCCTCGGGGATGAACTCGGCGAAGCTGCGCCAGACTTCCGGAAAGAAGCCGCGCATCCCGGTCATGAACCAGTCGATCTCCCGGGGGCGCCCCAGGAAGACGCCCCGCAGAATGAAGGCGAGGCACCGGTCGGGATGCGCCTGTCCGTAGGCGAGGGCCAGAGTCGATCCCCAGGATCCGCCGAAGACCAGCCAGGCGTCGATATCGAGGTGGCGGCGCAGGCGCTCCATATCCGCGATCAGGTGCGGTGTGGTGTTCGCCTCCACGCCGGCGCGGGGCGTCGACCGGCCGGCGCCGCGCTGGTCGAACAGAACGATGCGATAGGCCCGGGGATCGAAGAACCGGCGCTGGGTGGGAGAGACACCGGATCCGGGTCCGCCATGGAGGAACACCACCGGAATACCGTCGCGCGCGCCGCTCTCTTCCCAGTAGAGGGTGTGGCCGTCGCCGACCTCGAGGTTGCCGTTGCGCCGACTGGCGATTTCCGGAAACAGTTCGTCGCGGATCACGGCCTTCCTCCATTCGGGACTGCCCGGTTATCCACCTCCACCCTGTCGTTGTCAAAACTCTCGGAGACCCTACCGTCGATAGCGCTCGCGCCCGGCGGACAGGTCCGACGCAGCAGGGCGAGAAGCGCGCGGACATCGGCATCTTCCACCCGGCTGCGGCGCCACGCCAGTGCAACCGTGCGGCCGATCCGGGGGTCGTTGAACGGCCGGTAGCGGATCAGCCCGCCCAGGGTGTCGTCGGTCGCCGTCAGCGGGATCAGGCTGAAGCCGGTCCCCGCGGCGACGATGGCCTTCAGGGTCTCCAGGCTCATGGCGGTCTGCCGCGGCCGGATGCCGGCGGAGGCGCAGATCGACAGGGTCTGATCGCGCAGGCAGTGGCCCTCCTCCAGCAGGACGGCCTCCTGCATATCCAGCGCGTCCAGTTCGGCAGGTCCGGCGCTCTCCTGGCCGCTGCTCGCCTCGGCCAGGCGAAACCGTTCGCGGTAGACCGGCTCGATCACCAGTCCCTCGTCGGCCACCGGCGGCGACAGGATCACGGCGTCGAGCGCACCTTCGCGCAGCCGATCGATCAGGTGGCCCGTGAGCCCTTCCTCGATGATAAGGTCGAGATCCGGATGATCCCGTCGGATCGGTCCGAGAATGTGCCGGAAGAGATAGGGACCGATCGTCGCGATCGCGCCGAGCACGAGGCGTCCGGAGAGCGGATCGCCGCCGACCGGCTCGGAGACGAGAAACTGATCCGCGGCGGCCAGGACCTGGCGCGCCCGATCCACTGCCACCGCCCCCCGGCGGGTCAGCAGAACCGTCCGGCTGGTGCGCTCGAAGACCCGAAAGCCGAGCAGTTCCTCGACTTTGCGCACGCCGGCGGACAATGACGGCTGGCTGACATGACAGGCCTCCGCCGCGCGACCGAAATGACCGTGTTCGGACACCGCGACCAGATACTCCAGTTCCCGCAAGCTCAGTCCAGCCGTACTCATAGGATTAAACTATCATAACCGTGCGATTTATCGATTAGCAGATAGCATCGGCCACCCCATATCATTTGCAAGCCCGCTTCCGGGCTCCGATGCTTCATTCCGACGAGAGATAAGGAGGGACCCTCTATGTCCGCGAATAGCAAACCCGTGATTGCCGCTCTGGAACAGGCGCTGGCCGATACCTATGCGCTCGCGCTGAAGACCCAGAACTACCATTGGAACGTCGAGGGACCGACCTTCTACGGGCTGCACAACCTGTTCGAGGAGCAGTACAACGACGCCCACGGCGCAGTGGACGAGCTGGCCGAGCGCATCCGGGCGCTGGGCGCCCCGGCGCCGGGCAGCTTCCAGGCCTTCATGGACGCCACCAAGATCGCCGACGCGAAGCAGAATGCCGATGCGCAGACCATGGTCTCCGACCTCGTCGCGAGCCACGAGACGATGGGCGAGACGCTGCGCGAGGGCATTTCCGTCGCCGAGAAGGCCGGCGATCCGGCAACGGCCGACATGCTGACCGGCCGCCTGACCACCCATGACAAGCATGCCTGGATGCTTCGCAGCCTGAAGGCCTGATCGGAGGCTCCATGGCTCCACGGCCGACCCGACGCGCGCTGCTCCGAACCGCCCTCGCGGCGGGCGGGGCGGTGATGCTGTCGGCGGCGAAACCGGCCCGCCCCGGCCCGGCCCTGCCTGCCGCCCTGACCCGCGGCGAGACCGGCCGGGTCGCCGCCATTCTTGCCGGCGACACCCTCGACCTGGAAGACGGGCTGCGCGTCCGGTTGGCCGGCGTACAGGGACCGGCCCCCGACCATGACGGCCGGCCGGCCTGGCCGCTCTCCGTCGAAGCCGCCGCCGAAACCGGCGCCCTATGCCTCGGGCAGGCCGTCACGCTGTTCTACGCAGACGACCGCCGCGACCGGTGGCAGCGCGCCCTGGCCCATCTGACCTTGGACGATGGCACCTGGGTGCAGGGTCATCTGCTGCAGCGCGGCCTGGCCCGGGTATATACCTGGCCCCGCACGGCGATCGGCGCGCGCACCATGCTCGACCTGGAACGCACCGCCCGGGCCAACCGGCGCGGCATCTGGGCCGACCGCTTCTATCGGATCCGCAATCCGGGCGAGACCTGGGGCGACCTGGACAGCTGGCAGATCGTCGAGGGCCGGGTGGCCGACGCGGCGCTGGTGCGCGGGACCGCCTACCTCAATTTCGGCCTGGATTGGCGGAACGACTTCACCTTCCGGATCGAGAGCGACGCCCGACGCGCGTTCAAATCGGCGGGGATGGATCTGCAGGATCTCACCGGCCGGCGCGTTCGGGGGCGCGGCTGGGTCTACCCGATGAACGGGCCGATGATCGACCTCACGCATCCGGCCCAGCTCGAAGTCCTGGAGGACTAGGCGGCTCATCCGCCCCGGTTCCGGAACCGGGGCGCAGCCTGAGACGTTGCCTCCCGAATAGACACCCAGAGCGATCTTGGAGATGGCTGCCGCCTGCCATATCGTCGCCACGACCAGTCACAGGGTAGAAACGCATGATGGCTCCGCTGTTCAAACGCACATTCCCGCTTCTCGCCTGCCTGGCGCTCGTCACGCTGGGGGCCTGCTCCACCAACCCCGCGACCGGCGAACAGAGCTTCACGGCCTTCATGTCGCCGCAGGACGAGAAACGGATCGGTGCGGAGCAGCACCCGCAGATCCTGGAGGAGTTCGGCGGCGCCTATGAGGATCCGCAGCTCGGCGCCTACGTGGCCAGCATCGGCGCGCGGATGGCGGCGGTGTCCGAGCGTCCGGACCTGAACTTCACCTTCACCATTCTCGACAGCCCCGTGGTCAACGCCTTCGCGCTGCCCGGCGGATACGTTTACGTGAGCAGGGGACTGCTGGCGCTCGCCGACAACGAAGCGGAGCTCGCCGGCGTCCTCGGCCACGAGATCGGCCACGTCACCGCACGGCACAGCGCCGAGCGCTACAGTCGCTCGGTCGCGGTCAGCCTTGGCGCGGGGCTGCTAGGTGCGGTCACCGGTCAGCGCGCCCTCTCCGACCTCGCCAATCTCGGGGGCGGCCTGTACCTGAAGAGCTACAGCCGCGAGAACGAGTTCGAAGCCGACTCCCTCGGCCTGCGCTATATGACGGCCTCCGGATACGAGCCCAGCGCCGTCGCCCAGTTCCTCGCCAGCCTCGGCAAGCAGACCGAGCTGGAAGCCCGCCTGAGGGGCTCCGAGAGCAACCCCAACGACTTCAACCTCCTGGCCACCCACCCGCGCACCATCGACCGGGTCCGCGAGGCGCAGCAGGCCACCGGCTCCCTGGCGCCGGGCCGGGTCGAACGGGAGGCGTATCTGCGCCAGATCGACGGCATGCTCTACGGCGACGATCCCAACGAAGGCTTCATCCGCGACCGGACCTTCATCCATCCGACCCTGCGCTTCCGTTTCGTCGCACCGCCGGGCTTCGTGTTGATGAATTCCTCCGACCGGGTCGAAGGACGCCGCGGCAACGAGATGGCCATGGTCTTCGATGCGGTGCGGGCGACGTCCGGCCTGTCGATGTCCCAGTACCTTCAGCAATGGGGCAAGAACGCCCGTCTTTCGGGGCTGCAGGAGTTCACCGTCAACGGCATGAACGCCGCGACAACCGCCGCCGTGGTCCAGACCCAGCAGGGGCAGCAGAACTACCGGCTGATCGCCATCCGCGGCACCGACGGCATGATCTACCGGTTCATCTTCCTGGGCAGCGCCAGCACGCTCGCGGCGAACGAAGAGGAGATGAGACGCACCACCTACAGCTTCCAGAAGCTCAGCGAAGCCGAAGCCGGCTCCTACCGGCCCTACCGTCTTCAGGTGGTCCAGGTGCAGGCCGGCGATACCGTCGACAGCCTCGCCGCCCGGATGCCGGACGGGACCGAGAAGCGCGCCCGGTTCCAGGTGCTGAACGACATCGACACCAACGCCCAGCTTCAGCCGGGAATGCTGGTGAAGATCGTCACCGAATAGGACGTCTTCACCGACCTGGAACGACAAAGGGCGTCCCGACGGGACGCCCTTTTCGTTTCGGTACACCTCGCGGGAGGAAGATTCAGGCCTCCAGCAGCAGATCGCCGGTGCGCTCGACCCGGTGGACCAGCCGGTCGCGGAGCTTCATGAGCGCCCGATGCTCGAGCTGGCGGACCCGTTCCTTGGAGACGCCGAGCTCCCGGCCCAGCTCCTCCAGGGTCGCGCCTTCTTCGCTCAGGCGGCGCTGATCGATGATCGTGCGTTCGCGCGGCGACAGTTCCGCCAGCGCCTCCGCCAGCCACTTGGACCGGGTGGAGGCATCGCGCATGCCGGTGACCACCGCCTCTGGGCTCGGCCGTTCGTCCGCCAGGAAGTCCTGCCAGTCATCTTCGCCCGCCTCGGAGATCGGGGCGTTCAGCGACTGATCGTGGCCGGACAGCCGCATCTCCATCGCCTCCACCTCGCGGCGGTCGACCTTGAGCTGCGTGGCGACGTACATGCGCCCTTCCTCGGTCATGCCGCCGTTCACCGAACTGCTGATCTTGGCGCGCAGGCGACGGAGGTTGAAGAACAGCGACTTCTGCGCCGCCGTCGTGCCGGTCCGCACGATCGACCAGTTGCGCAGGATGTAGTCCTGGATGGCAGAGCGGATCCACCAGCCGGCATAGGTGGAGAACCGCACCTCCCGCTCCGGCTCGAACCGGGCAGCCGCCTGCATCAGGCCGACATTGCCTTCCTGGACGAGGTCGCCCATGGGCAGGCCGTAATTGCGGAACTTGCTGGCGGTGGACACCACCAAACGGGTGTAGGAGCGCACAAGCTCGTGCAGCGCCCGCTCGTCCCCCTCCTCGCGCCAGCGGCGCGCCAGGTCGAATTCATGGTCGCGCTCGAGCAGCGGTTCCTTCATCGAGGCCTTGATGAAGGCGATGTTGGCGCGCTGGGTCTCCGGGTCGTCGATATAGGCCATTGCCGCCCCCTGTGTGGTTGGCATCCGCTGGTGTCTGACACCCGTGCTGCGGTTCTTTTTAGCCTTACGTACGCATTTCCAAATAAATCGGATCATATCCCGGACCCGATTGACACGAAAATATTGTTGCGGCGCACAAGGATCGCCGTCGGTTCAACCAAACGTGATGGAGATGGGGCCGCAGCCGGCCGGCAGAAGCGCCTGGCCGGTCCTATCGGGCGGCGCGCAGGGGGACGACCGTCTCACTGGGAACGGCGTCGACCCAATCCAGCAGTCGGCCGTCGGTCGCCAGACAGGCAGCACTCAGCGCCCCGCCGCGGCCGCAGCCGCTATCGATGCAGAGCGTCCGCTCGGTTTCCTTGGGTCCGCCGCCCTCGGGGTCGTAGCCCCGGACCAGCTTGCGGAAGCCCTCGAACCCTGCGGTATCGGCACGCTCGAACCCCTTCGACGCCCACCAGAAGGCGTCGCGCTGGTCGTTCAGCGTGCGCGACGGATCGATGCCGGTATTCACGAACAGCACGCCGTCGGACCCGGTGCAGGCGAACCGGCGGATCTGGCTGAACCACTGCTGATGGCCGGGAGAGGCATGCACACCCGCCTTGAGCCGGCTGGTCCAGCGGGTCAGCGCCACCATGCCCTCCTCGGCCGCGGCGAAGCCCTGGTCGGCATCGCCGCCATAGGCCGCCAGCGCTGCGCCGACGCCGCGCTCCAGCATCCAGGTCAGCAGCTCGGCCGGCTTCGGCGCGAAGTGGATCTGCAGCAGCTTGTGCCACATCTCCTCCTGGGCGCCGCGCAGGCAGACGATGTCGTCCGGCAGGTACAGGGGCGGCTGGGCCATCACGAGCGCGCGGAACCGCATGAGCTCGCGCAGCGTGGCGCGGACGTCGCCGCCGCCGAGCACGTTGCCCAGATACACGATCCGGTCGCCCGGTGCGAAGCGGGCACCGATCTGGTCGTGCAGGTCGCTGAGAAGGTCGGCCTCGCCGAAAACCGCTCCCACCGCCCAGATGCGGCGTGCGCCGGACAGGTCGACATGGCGATCGGAAGCGTTCAGGCAGGTCGGTGTCACGGCCGGGGGGGCCTCGCGCTCGGGTGAACGAGTCATCCCACCCCAATACCACTTCCGAGTCGCGCGTCAACGCACCGCCCGCAAGCGGTCCCGCCGAGTCGCCGCATCCGATTCTCGATATTCTAGCTAAGTGCCGGATATCGCTCGCAGAGTGGGCGCCGGCACCATTCGCATACTATAGGTCTCACCCGGACATGAGAACGGGCGACCCAAAGGCCGCCCGTTGCACAAAATTGGCCGATTCGCGCCGAATCAGGTCGATCAGGCAGCGTCCATCAGCTTCTCGAGACGGTCGATCGCCGCTTCCTCGTCGATCTTCTCGATCTTCGCGAATTCCCGGGCGAGCCGGTCGATGGCCGCCTGGTACATCTGGCGTTCGCTGTAGGACTGCTCGGCCTGATTGCTCGACCGGCGCAGGTCGCGAACCACTTCGGCGATCGACACCGGATCGCCGGAATTGATCTTCGCCTCGTATTCCTGGGCGCGACGGCTCCACATGGTGCGACGGACGCGGGCGCGGCCCTTCAGCTTGGCGATCGCGGCATCCATCTGCTTGCGGCTGCTCAGGCGCCGCAGGCCGCTGGTCTTGGCTTTGGTGAGCGGAATGCGCAGGGTCATCCGATCCTGCTCGAAGTCGATCACCAGAAGTTCCAGCTCAGTCCCGGCGATGGTCTGGGTCTCAGTCCCCTTGATCAGGCCCACACCGTGCGTCGGGTACACGACAAAGTCACCAGTGTTGAACTCGTTCTTTTTTGTCATGGGTGATTTTTCCACGTCCTCTGCCATTCCGCCCTCTTCGACCACCAAAACGCTCCCACCACACAAAGAAAACTAACCACCGTCGGTCCGAAGGACCGACGTCCCCATAAGCCGAGAACCACGCTATCAACACGAGAGACGGCCGAAACATTTGGTCGTTTCGTCGATGGTCCCACGTTTTGCGGGGGTGCACTGATCCTCGTCGGCTTTTGACCAGCGCGATGTTGTGAACCTTATCACAAAATCGCGGCGAATGGTAGCTTACACGCAGGAATGCGAGCGCAGGGCGGCAGCCCAGCCGACTGAGTCATTAGATCAGATATTTGTGACCGGAATCTTAATGTCGCGGCAGAAAGTCGCCGTGGAAGCTGCGATCGATCAGCTTCCGTCGCCGGGATTGGCCGAGAAATACTTGTCGTATTTGCCCGCCTCGTCCTGAAGCTTGTCGGCATCCGGCATCGGATCGACCTTGCGCGTGATGTTCGGCCAGATCTCGGCGTACTCCGCATTGAGCGCGAGCCACTTCTCCGCGGCCGGCTCGGTATCGGGCAGGATCGCCTCGGGCGGACACTCGGGCTCGCAGACGCCGCAGTCGATGCATTCATCCGGATGGATGACCAGCATGTTCTCGCCCTCGTAGAAGCAGTCTACGGGGCAGACCTCGACACAGTCAGTGTACTTACACTTAATGCACTTCTCGTTGACGATGTAGGTCATGCGGGTCTCCGGCGCGCGGTTGACGTCGCTCTTTAGCGTAGCCGGTCAACCGACTTCAAGACCGAGCTTCGCAAGAGCCCGTTTTCGCGCCTCTCCGCTTTCGCGGTCGGTAATGTACAGCAGGCCCGAAAGCCGCCGCATCAGCTGGCTTTCGTAGTCATGCAGCTCGCCGTCGGCGTAGACCACCTCCCACAGCGCTTCCATCAGCTCGATGCGCCCTTCCTCGTCCAGCCGGTCCTTCACGGTCCGGGTCAGGCCGTAGAGGTCGACCATCTGATCGGCGGAGGTGGCGGCCTCGTCCAGGGTGCGGTCGATCTCGTCCCGCGACACGTTGAACCGATTGCACAGATGCTCCGCCACCACAGCGCGCTCCTCGGCCTCGAAGCTGCCGTCCAGCGTTGCCGCCCGGGCCAGAAGAACCGCCACGGCGGTGGCCAGGGCATCTTTCGGCGCGGCGGAGGGCGTGCCTCCGGCGTCGATACTGTTCATGAAGGCCTTCAGGCGCGCTAGCATGGTCGAGTTCCGTTCCGGTTCCTGGAGTCTGTGCGGGTCATCTTTCCCGGCGCCGGCAGCCAGTGGCGCCGGACCGTGAGTACATAGGTCGCTATCATGGATACGTCAGCCCCCTCTCCCTCCACCGCCCCTGCCGGGTTCGATGCCCTGATGGCTGTCGAGGCGCCCGCCGGGGCGATGGACGCCCCCGCCGCCCGCCGCAACGCCAGGCCGCTGTTCGACGTGCTGCGCCAGGAACTTCCCGCGACGGGGACGGTGCTCGAGGTCGGATCGGGCACCGGACACCATGCCGCCGCCTTCGCGCGCGACCTGCATCCGGTGCGTTGGCTGCCGACCGAAAACACCCCGGAGCGGCGGGCGAGTATCGAGGCCTGGAGCGCCTTCCTGCCCGCCGACGGCCCGCGCCCGCTGGCACCCCGCGCACTCGACGCCTCGCTCTCGGCCGAGGAATGGCCGGTGGCGGACTGCGCGCCGTTCGACGGCATGGTGAGCGTCAACGTGATCCACATCGCGCCCTGGGCCGTGGCTCGCGGCCTCCTGGCGGGCGCGGCGCGCTGGCTGAGACCGGGCGCGCCGCTGGTTCTCTACGGACCGTTCCATCGCGACGGCCGGTCCATGAGCCCCGGCAACACCGCGTTCGACGCCGACCTGCGGCGTCAGGACCCGGACTGGGGCATCCGGGACCTGGAACGCGAGGTCCTGCCCTTGGCGGCGGCGTGCGGCCTGAAGCTGGCCGCCGTGCACACGATGCCGGCGAACAACCTTTGCGTCGTGCTGCGGAACTGATCCGATCCGCGGTTGGCCGCGTAATCCATTCAAAAGGCCGGGACAAATAATCGGTGCGCCCCACGGGCACCCGCACAGGTCGTTGAAATCCCTGGCGACCCTGATCGACTCGCGCATACGTCAGCGAAAGATATTGACTTGGTTGAACCGGTCTACGACCAGAATTAGAGCCCTACCCTGGTAAACGAAGCGACAATCGAAATGAAATTCTATGACTGGATGAGCCGGCTTCCTCTGCCGCGCAACTATCTTGTGAAGATTCTGGTGGTCAGTTTCATCGGGGTTCATATCCCCATGATTGGTGCGGTTACTTACATCCTGCTCTCCGCCGACATCGCCCTCTCCGACACGATGGGCGTTCTGATCGCCCTACTGATCGCCACCGTGCTGGGAACCGTCGCCACCATGGCGATGCTCTACCTTCTGCTCGCGCCGATCACCCGTGCGGCCACCGCCCTGCGCGCCTACCTGAATGAGCGCAAGATCCCGTCGCTGCCGACGCGCTACGACGACGAAGCCGGCATCCTGCTCGCCAATGTGCAGGAGACGGTGACCCGGCTCGACATGGCCCTGGACACCGCGCGCGCCCAGCGCGAGGAAGCGGTCCGCGGCCACCGCAGCAAATTCCAGGTTCTGGCCGGAATGAGCCACGACCTGCGCACGCCGCTGAACCATGTGATCGGCTTCGCCGAGGTGATGACGACCGAAGCCCTCGGCCCGCTCGGCAGCCACCGCTACCGCGACTATGCCAGCGGCATCCGCGACAGTGGCGAAGATCTGCTGACCACCCTGCAGACCATTCTGGACCTGAGCGCGCACGAAGCCGATCCGGACTCCCGCGACCTGGACCCGGCGGGCGTCGACCTGGCAGGCGCGGTGGATCAGGCGGTACGGCTGACCCATTTCCACGCGGAACGCTGCGGAACCGTCATCCACATGACCGTTCCCAGCAACGCCGACGCGGCCGTGGTGACCTCGGAACGCTCCTTGAAGCAGATCGTCCTGCACGCGCTGCAGGTGGCGCTTGGCACCAGTCCGACCGCCACGCGGATCGACGTTTCGGTTGCCGAGACGATCGACCACGCCAGCCTGACGGTCGTCAGCGATCTACCCTGGACCCTGGGAGACGTGCCGCCCGAATTGGACGACGGTGCCGGGCCGGAGGACTTCCCCTCCTCGACCCCGGCCGCCCTGCGGCTGTCCCTGGTGAACTCGCTGGCCGCCGGCGCCGGCGCGACGGTTCAGGTCGGCAACGCCGCTGGGGGCGCCCGGTCGTTGACCATCACCTTCCGCAAGGCGGAACGGAAGCGCGGCGCGTCCCAGGCCGCCTGACGGCGGTCAGGCGCCCTCGCCCACCACGCGCACCAGGGCGTCGATCTCCCGCTCCAGCGTGATGTAATGGACGCTGGCCCGAACCGCCGTGGCGATCCCGCGGCGGTCGTATCCCACCCGCGCGCCGCTGTCGCCGGAGACGCTGACGTTGATGCCGTGGTCCTTGAGGCGGCGCTTGATGGCGTCCGCCTCCTCGCCGCGCTTGCGGAAGGTGACGATGCCGCATTTCTCGGCACCCTCGTCCAGTACCTCCACGCCGTCGAGGCCGGATAGACGGTCGCGGAGCTGCTGGGCTAGCGGCTGGACCCGGTCGCGGATCGCCTCCAGCCCCCAACCCAGCGCGTAGTCGATGGCCACGCCCAGGGCCGCCTTGCCGGCGAAATGGCACTCCCAGTTCTCGAACCGCCGGGCGTCGGCGCGGACCACGTATTCCCGCTCGTTGACCAGTTCGGCCGCGTGCTGGTCCAACAGCGGCGGATCCAGACGCTCGATCCAGTCGCCGCGCACGTAGAGAAACCCGGTGCCGCGTGGGCCGCGCAGGTACTTCCGCCCGGTTGCCGACAGAAAATCGCAGCCGATCTCGGCCACATCCAAGGGGATCTGTCCGGCCGACTGGCAGGCATCCAGCAGATAGGGCACGCCGTGCTTGCCGGCCACCCTGCCGACCTCGGCCGCCGGATTGACCAGGCCGCCACCGGTGGGCACATGGCTGATCGAGATCAGCTTCACCCGGTCGTCCACCATGCGGTCCAGGGCGGCCACGTCGATCTGGCCGTGGTTGTCGTTCGGCACGATCGCCACCTCGCAGCCGGTATGCTTGGCCCTGTGCAGATAGGCGATCATGTTCGAGCCGTATTCGGACTCCGTCGTCAAGATGCGGTCGCCCTTGCCCAGATCCAGCGCATAAAACGCCATGTCCCAGGCCCGGGTGGCGTTCTCCACGAAGGCGACCTCGTCGCGGCTGCAGTTCAGCAGCCGGGCGGTGGCGTCGTAGAAGTTCTCCAGCTTGTCCTGGTGCCGGTCGGCGGTCTCGTAGCCGCCGCGGAACTCCTCCTCGCGCTGCCAGCCGATCAGCGCGTCGGCGACCGGGATCGGCATCAGCGAGGAACCGGCGTGGTTCAGGTGGACGATCCCCGCGCAGCCCCGGGTCTCGTGCCGGGCCCGCTCGACATCGATAGGCGTTGATTTCGTGGACATCCTGACCCTCCCTTGCGCGTGCTGGCGGGGAGGCTAGAGCAAATCACAACCAGATGGAAACATCTGGCCGTGTGAATTTGCTCTATCTTGAATAGGTTAGACGGCGATTCACGGTTCAGATCGAGTGGATCCGACCCGATCGCGCCTTACCCGTCGAGACCGCTGTCGTCCAACATCCGGTCGATGGCCCGCCGGTCGCGCTTGGTCGGCCGGCCCGCACCCTTGTCACGGCTCGGCGCGGTGGGCTCGTCGAGATCGACCGACTTGGCTTCGGAACTGCGCTCAGGAATGGGCGCCAGGTCCTCGTACAGCAGTCGGGCTTCGGGCGCCGGGCCGCGCCGGGTGGCCAGGGACAGAACCTTGACGACCCGCACATGCGGTCCCTGGGGAAAGGTCAGCACGGCGCCGACCTTCACCTTCTGATGGGCCTTGGCGACGACGGTTCCGTCCATCCGCAGCCGGTTGGCAGCCAACAGGGCATTGGCCAGGGCGCGCGATTTGAAAAACCGCGCGCACCAGAGCCATTTGTCCAGACGCTGGCTGTCGGCACCGTCGGGGGCGGGGACGCCGCCTCCGCTCATCCGTCCTTCTTGCGCAGCGCGTCGCGCAGGCCGGCCAGGGCCGCGAAGGGCGAATCCGGATCGATCTCGCCGCGGCGTTCCGGCTCGGCGGTATGCACCCGGGGCCGGTCGTCCCGCCCACGACGATCGCCGTCGCGCCGGTTCGGACCCTTGCCGCCGCCACCCCGGCGACGGTCGCCGCGCTGGCCGTCGCCCTCGCCCTGTCGAGCCTGGCTCGACTTGCCATGCTGCGGCTTGCCCTGGGACGGGCGGTTGTCGGACCGCTTGCCCTGCCTGTCCTGACCCTGGCGATCTTGACCCTGCCGCTCCTGACCCTGGCGATCCTGGGCCGGTCTGCCGTCGGCCCGGGCCTCGCCGGCGGGCGCGCCCTCGGCCGCGTTCGGCCGGTTGCCGCCCTGTCGCTGCTTGTTGCGGTTGGGACGCGGACGGCGCCCTTCCTCGCTGCGGCGGCGCGCGAACAGCGGCACCATGACCACCGGCTCGGCCTCTCCCGTCGGGGCCGTCTCGCCGTCATCCGGTTTGGCCTCTTCGCCAGCCGGGTCGATTGCGGCTTCGGCCGGGGCATCGTCGGTCGCCGGGGTCGTCTCGGCGGTCTCCGCCGGAGCGTCGGGCTGTGCTTCGGCCGACGCCAAGCTGTCCGCCTCCGGCACGTCGCTCGCAGCGGTGTCCGCGGGCGCCTCCTCGGGTGACGGCGCGCCGACGCTTTCCGGCACGGACGCATCGGCCGCCTCGGCCGGGCTGACCGTGTCCTCGGCCGGCGTGTCCTCAGCCGGCGCTTCCTCGGAAGCCTCGCCCGGGGTCGGCTCAACCGCGGCCGCATCCGCCGGAGCCGCAGCGTCCTCCGTCGTCGGCGCCGCCCCAGCGTCGTCGCCGGCCTGCGCCGGCTGGGCGGCGGCGGGCTGGTCGGCCGGACGCTCGCCCACCTTGCGGTAGCCGAGGTCGTTCAGGATGGCGGCAAAGGTCTCGTGATCGACACCGGCCAGCGACAGCATGTCCGGATTGATCGCGAACGGGCCGTTGCGGGCCGCCTGACGGATCAGCGCGGCGATGCGCTCGACCATGTCGATGCGGATCGCCCGGCCGCCGAGCCGCTGGTAACCCAGGGCGATGTCGTATTCCGTCGGCGTCTCCGGCCGGCGTACCACCTGCACCCGGCCCTCCGGCGGCAGCCCCTCTTCGGGGAAACGGCCGTGGAACACCGACCAGAGCAGGCCGCGCATGGCGACCGGCTTCGGCTTCAGGAGCTGGGGGATGTACAGGTTCTCGGTGCCGAGCCGGATCCCGACCCGGGCCAGATCCTTGCGGCCCTGCTCGTCGAGTTCCTTGACCATCGCACGCAGCCCTTCGGCCGGCGCGTTGCCCAGTCCCTCGAGGACCTGGAACACGATGCCGCGCGCGCCGCCGGACAGGTCCGAGCGGGCAAGCTGCAGCAACTGCGGGATCACCGCCTCGAGATGCACGTCCAGCCAGGTCTTCAGGCGCTTCTGCACCCGGTCGCGCTGCGGCGGTTCGAGCATGTCGCTCTCGCGCACGCGCACGTCCGGCCGCCAGGGCACGTCGCCGGCGACCAGATCGGCCACCGGGTTGCCCCGCCAGTAGAACACGCCATGACCATCCAGGCGGAACACCTCGTCGAGGTCGCTTTCCAGACGGGACACACGACGTGCGATCTCGTCCGGAAGGACGCGCCGCGCCGCCGTCATCACCTGTTTCTCTTCTTCGGTATTCGCGGCGTCGGGCTGGAAGGAGAACCCTTCCAAATGCCCGACACGATGCCCCTCGACCGTTACCGTCCCGTCGCCGGATACGCCCGCCAATATATCCTCCTTACCACCCTTCAGCTTCCGCGACAGGGTCGCCGACCGCCGATCGACGAACCTTAGAGTGAGCTGCTGATGCAACGCGTCCGATAATCGGTCCTCGATCGCGCGCGCCCTAGACTGCCAGTGACCGGCGTCGTCAATCCAGTCCCCTCGGTGTGTAATGTAGGTCCAAGTGCGAATATGCGCGATACGTCCCATCAGGGTATCGATATCGCCCTCGGTCCTGTCGAAGCGGCTCATCTGGCCGTCGACCCAGTCGCTTGGCAGCTTCTCCTCAGCGTCGGTCAGGTAAAGATACACCTGTGCGAGGAGACGCGCATGACTTTCCGTAAGGTGTTTCTGAAAGTCCGGGATCTGGCACACGTCCCACAGCAGCCGGATGCGGACCGGACCGTTGGCGCGCTTGGCCACCTCCTCCATCCGGGAGAGGGTCTCCAGTGCCTCCTGATCCTCGCCGTCGCGCTTGCGCGACAGGAAATCGTGCTCCGGCCAGACCTCCAGCGAGCGCTTCAGGTCGCGCATGGTCGCAAAGTCGAGCCGGGTGTTGCGCCAGGAAAGCTGTTTCAGCGCGTCGAAGGTATGGGTCTCGATCGCCATCACCGCCTCGTCGTCCAGCGGCGGGCAGTTGCCGGTCACCCCGAAGGTGCCGTCGTTCATGTGGCGGCCGGCGCGGCCGGCGATCTGCGCCAGCTCCGCGGCCCTCAGGCGGCGCGGGAAGCGGCCGTCGAACTTGCGGTCGGAGGCGAAGAACACATGGTCGATATCCATGTTCAGGCCCATGCCGATCGCGTCGGTGGCCACCAGATAGTCGACCTCGCCCTCCTGATACATCTGCACCTGGGCGTTGCGGGTGCGCGGACTGAGCGCCCCCATTACCACCGCCACGCCGCCGCGCTGGCGCCGCACGACCTCGGCGATGGCGTAGACATCGGCGGCGGAGAACGCGACCACCGCGCTGCGGCGCGGCAGGCGGGTCATCTTGCACAGGCCGGAATAGCTCAACTCCGACAGGCGCGGCCGGGTCTCGAACCGGGCCTCCGGCACCAGCCGGCGCAGCAGCGGGCGGATCGTCTCCGAGCCGAGGAACATGGTCTCGTCGAGGCCGCGGGCGTGCAGCAGGCGGTCGGTGAAGACGTGACCGCGCTCCGGATCGCCGGCAAGCTGGACCTCGTCGACCGCCAGAAAGTCGAAAGATTTGTCCAGCGGCATCGACTCGACGGTGCAGACGAAGTACTTGGCATCGGGCGGGATGATCTTCTCCTCGCCCGTGACCAGCGCAACCGCGCGATATCCCTTGCGGGCGACGATCTTGTCGTAGTTCTCGCGCGCCAGCAGCCGCAGCGGAAATCCGATCACGCCGTTGCGGTGACCGAGCATCCGCTCGATCGCAAGGTGGGTCTTGCCGGTGTTGGTCGGGCCGAGGACGGCCAGGACCGACGCGGCATGCGATGCGAGAACCATGGGGGAGATCTGCGACCGGCTCCATTCAATCCGGTTCTCGGCATAACACATATGGACGGCGGCGGAGAGAAGGACTTGCAGACGTCACTCGTCGGCCATATCTCCGACCCGTCCTGACAGTCGACAATAGCAACAACGGACCAACTGCCATGGCTGCCGAAACAAGATCTTTCCAAGCCGAAGTCTCGAAACTTCTGCACATCGTCGCGAACGCGCTTTACAGCGAACGTGAGGTGTTCCTGAGAGAGCTGATCTCGAACGCCGCCGACGCCTGCGACAAGCTGCGATTCCTGGCGATCTCCAATCCGGATCTGACCGCCGACGACAGCGCCTTCAAGATCCGCATCTCCGCCGACGACAAGGCGAAGACGCTGACCCTCTCCGATAACGGGGTGGGCATGACCGAAGCCGAGCTGCACGACAATCTCGGCACCATCGCCCGCTCCGGCACCTCGGCCTTCGTCGACGAGATGAGCGGCGATGCCAAGAAGGACACCAGCCTGATCGGCCAGTTCGGCGTCGGCTTCTATTCCGCCTTCATGGTTGCGGACAAGGTCGAGGTCCTGACCCGCAAGGCCGGCGAGAGCACGGGCTGGCTGTGGACCTCCGACGGGCTCGGCGAATACACGGTCGCGCCGGCCGAGAAGGCCACCCGCGGCACGGTCATTACCCTGCATCTCAAGAAGGACGCCAAGGAGTTCCTGGAGAAGCAGCGGATTCAGACCATCGTCCGCACCTATTCCGACCACATCCCCTTCCCCGTCGTATTCGTGGAGGGCGAGGACGAGGACACGCTGAACCAGGCCTCGGCCCTGTGGACCCGGTCGAAGAGCGAGATCTCCGACGAGGACTACAAGGAATTCTACCACCACGTCGGCCACGCCTTCGACGACCCGTGGATGACCGTCCACTGGAAGGCCGAAGGCCGCATCGAGTATCACGGCCTGCTGTTCGTGCCGTCGCAGCGCCCGTTCGACCTGTTCCACCCGGAGCGGCGCCATCACGTGAAGCTCTACGTGAAGCGGGTCTTCATCACCGATGAGATCGAGGGCCTGGTCCCCTCCTGGCTGCGGTTCCTGAAGGGCGTGGTCGATTGCGAGGACCTGCCGCTGAACGTCAGCCGCGAGATGCTGCAGCACAACCCGGTGGTCACCACGATCTCGAAGGCACTGACCAAGCGCGTGCTGGGCGACCTGGCCAAGAAGGCGAAGAAGGAGCCGGAGGCCTATGCCGAGTTCTGGCGCAACTTCGGCGCGGTGCTGAAGGAGGGCCTCTACGCCGATGGCGGCGAGCACAAGGAGGCACTGCTCGACCTGGTGCGGTTCAAGTCGACCGCCGGCGACGAGCTGGCGAGCCTGGACGGCTATATCGAGCGCATGAAGGAAGGCCAGGAGGCGATCTACTACATCGCCGCCGAGGACGAGGCCGCCGCCAAGGCCTCGCCGCAGTTGGAGGGCTTCCTGAAGAAGGGCGTGGAGGTCCTGTTCCTCACCGACCCGATCGACGAGTTCTGGGTCCAGACCATGTTCGACGGGGTGAAGGGCAAGCCGCTGAAGTCCATCACCCGCGGCGGCGCCGATCTCGCCTCCATCAAGTCCGGCGAGACCGACAAGGACGAGAGCGCCGACAAGAAGGACGACGAGCCGAAGGACAGCGGGTCGGTCGACAATCTGATCGCCTCGGTGAAGCTGGCGCTCGGATCGACCGTGAAGGACGTGCGGACCACCGACCGTCTGTCGGAAAGCCCGGTCTGCCTCGTCGCCGACGAGACCGACATGGACATGAACCTGGAGCGGATGCTGCGCCAGCATAAGCAGCTCGACCATGCCGCCCCGCGGGTGCTGGAGATCAACGCCGACCACGCGCTGATCAAGGGCCTGGCCAAGCTAGTCAAGGACGGCAAGACGGACGGCATCGACGACGCCGCCTTCCTGCTGTTCGAACAGGCCCGTATCCTGGAAGGCGAGCCGGTCAGCGATCCGAAGGCCTTCACCCGCCGGTTCTCGGAAGTGATGGTCAAGGCGCTGGGCGCCTGAGAAACACGGTAGTGCCGGTCCCGGAACGATCGGCACTACCGCAACCCGGTTTCGGGTTGCAACGGTTTGGCATCGATCCATCTCCCTAACACCGTGTCGGCTTGCGAGGATCTGATGCGCCTGTTCTTCAGTCTCTGTCTGATGTTTGCGCCCGCTGTCGCCCATGCCGATGCCTGCGGCCCGCGTCTGGTGGCGACCTTCAGCGAAGGCGCGCCGGCCGACCGGTTCACCCTCACCAACACCAGCGATCCCGGATGGTCGGTCACCGAGGTTGAGATCGATCTCGGCCCGTCGCGCGGGCGGGTGATCTTCGACGTCACCGAGCGCGGCGCCGGGCTCAGCGTCTATCAACCGTTCGAGGAAGCGACCGGGACGGCGGTCATCGCCAACCGCAGCGAGGTGACCGACGGCGACACGCTGCTCACGCTCCGGTTCAGCCGCTTCGCGCCGGGCGACACCTTCGGCTTCACCATCGACCTGGACGACACCGCGGGCTTCGCGCCGACCGTCGTCTCCACCGACGAGATCGCCGAGGGCGTCATCCGCGCCCGCTTCACCTCTGCCCGGGGCGAGGCCACCCGCGAGGGCTTCTTCGACGACAACAGCGAAGCCGATACCGGCCGGCTGGAAGGGTGTTTCGTGTCGTGACGGCCGAGGCCCTACCGCCCCACCCGTAGTGCCGGTAGTGCCAGGCCCGCGCAGAACAGCAGGATCGCCGCCACCACGATCGACGGGCCGGAGGGCGTGTCCCATTGCAGCGAGGCGAACAGGCCGAGCGCCACCGCCAGCGCCCCGGTCAGCGCCGCCAGAACCGCCATCGCTTCCGGCGTAGCCGCCAGACGGCGGGCGGCGGCGGCCGGGATGATCAGGAGCGAGGTGATCAGCAACACGCCGACCACCTTCATCGCGACGGCAATCACCAGCGCCATCAGCAGCATCAGCACCGCCCGGGCCCGCTCCGGCCGCATGCCCTCGGCCGCCGCCAGGTCAGGGTGCACCGTATCGGCGAGCAGGGGCCGCCAGAACCAGAACAGCCCGGCCAGCACGACCGCACCGCCCGCCCAGATCAGCGCCACATCCGTCACGCCGACCGCCAGAACGTCACCGAACAGCAGGGCCGTCAGGTCGATCCGTACCCAGGTCATCAGCGCGACCAGGACCAGGCCTACCGCCAGGGTCCCGTGGGACAGCAGACCGAGCAGCGCGTCGGTCGACAAGGCACGCCGCCGGTCGAGCAGCAGCAGGAGACCGGCGATCGTCGCCGCCACCGCGAAGACGCCGAATACCGGCGCGATCTGCAACACCAGGGAGAGCGCCACCCCGAGCAGGCCGGCATGGGCCATGGTGTCGCCGAAATAGGCCATACGCCGCCACACCACGAAGCAGCCGAGCGGCCCGGCCGTCAGCGCCACCCCGATCCCGGCCAGCAGGGCGCGTACGAAGAAGTCGTCAAGCATGGGGATGGCCGTGCTGCCCGCCGGAATGGGAATGGGAATGCCCGTGGTCGTGCCCGTCATGGTCATGGGCATGGCCGTCGGTGATCGAACCGTCGGCATTGCGGATCCGGCCGTCCGGCAGATGGGTATGGTCGTGCTGGTGCCGGTAGACCGCCAGCGCGCCCGCGGCCCTTCCGCCGAACAGGCGCAGGTATTCCGGGTTCTCCGCCACCGTCTGCGGGGTCCCGCGGCAGCAGACATGGCCGTTGAGGCAAACCACGGTGTCGGTCTGCGCCATCACCACATGCAGGTCGTGGGAGATCAGCAGGATGCCGCAGCCGGTCTCGTCGCGGATCCGCTTGATCAGGCCGTACAGCGTGACCTCGCCGGTGAAATCCACCCCCTGCACCGGCTCGTCCAGGATCAGCAGGTTGGGGCGGCGCACCATGGCGCGGGCCAGCAGGGCGCGCTGGAATTCGCCGCCGGACAGGGACTGCACCTCCGCCTCGGCCAGATGGGGAATGCCGACCGCCTCCAGCGCCTGGGAGATCTGCGCAGGGGAATGGCGGGAGGTCAGCGTCATCAGCCGCCGCACGGTGATCGGCAGGGTCCAGTCGATCTGGATTTTCTGCGGCACATAGCCGACCCGCAAGTCGCGGCGGCTCTCCGCCCGGCCTTCGTCGGCCCGGATCACCCCCGCCGCCACCTTGGCGGTCGTCGTCTTGCCGGAGCCGTTGGGGCCGATCAGCGTAACGATCTCGCCCGGGCGCACGTCGAGATCGACGTTGCGGGTCAGCCAGCGCCCGGCCCGCTGCACGCCCACCCCGGACAGGCGGACCAGCACGTCATCCGGCGCGCGCGCCGGATCCGGCAATATCTCGGCAGTGGCCATGGGTGAACCTCTTTCTTCCCTCTTGCGCGGAGATATGACAGCGGTTACGACTGACCGCAACGTTATAATATAACATTTAAAGACACCAATGCCGGAGAGTCCGATGCGGAACCCCCTCACCGCCGCCCCGATCCTTGCCGCCCTCCTGACCGGCCTGACCGGTCCCGCCCTGGCCGAGACGTCGGTCGTCGCCACCATCAAGCCGCTGCATTCCCTGGTCGCCGGCGTGATGGAAGGTGTCGGCACCCCCACCCTGCTGATCCCGGGGACGACATCGCCGCATACCTTCACCCTGAAGCCGTCCGACGCCCGCAAGCTGGAGGATGCGCGGGTCGTGTTCTGGATCGGCCCGGATCTCGAGACCGCCCTGGAGCATCCGCTGGAGACCCTGGCCGCCAAAGCAACGGTCGAGACGCTGATGAACGCCCCGGGCATCACCCAGCGCGGGTTTCCCGAAGGTCACGATCACGACCACGGGCATGACGCCGACCATAAGGACGCAGAGCACAAGGACGACGATCACAAGGACGCTGCTCACAAGGACCACGACCACGACAAGGACGGCCACAAGGAAGCAGAAGAGCACGGGCATCACCACCACGGAACGCACGATCCGCATGTCTGGCTGGATCCGAAGAATGCCGAGGCCATGCTCGCCGCGATCGCCGCGACGCTCAGCGACGCGATGCCGGAGCATGGCGATGCCTTTGCCGCCAATGCCGCCCGGATGACCGCCCAGCTGACGAAGCTGGGGGACGAGGTCACCGCGATCTTGGCGCCGGTCTCGGTCAAACCGTTCCTCACGTTCCACGACGCGCTCGGCCACTTCAACGCACGCTACGGGCTCACCAAGGGCGAGGCGATCGTGGTCAATCCGGAGATCAAGCCGGGTGCCAAGCGGATCGCCGAACTGCGCGAGGAGATCGAAGAGGAAGGCTTCGCCTGCGTCTTCATCGAGCCGCAGTTCGACCCGTCCATCGCCGAGGTGATCGTCGAGGGCAGCGACGCCAAGATCGCCACACTCGACCCGCTGGGCAGCGCCCTGGCGGAAGGGCCCGCCCTCTATCCGGATCTGATCCGCGGCATCGCCCAGACCCTCCACGACTGCATGGCCGACTGATGCGGGTCCGCTGGACGCCGGGGCGGTGGGCCGACCGCCGCCCCGCCCAGCCAGCCGATTTCGCTCTCGGACGGAACGACAAACATTCCTGAAACACGCGGGCGGACCTCTTCCGTCCGCGCCCTGGCCGGGCCATCTCAATCTGTAACAATCAGCCATCGCGATGGCTGTCCACGGCCAGAGAGCTAGATCCTGTTACTTCCAGCATCGCCGACCCGGCTTCCGGACGACGGCCTCCGCGCGCGAACGACCCATGGTTGACGCCTCTGCGTTCGCGGATGCTTTGCGTATCGCCCGAGAGCACCACGGGGCCGGACGCCTTAAACCGGCGTTGGCGGCCTACGAAACCCTTCTCAAACAAGCACCCACCGATGCCGAGGCGCTGTTCGGCTCAGGCATGGTGCTGGCCGCGCTGGGAGCCGTTCCCCAGGCGTTGACCCAGCTGGACAAGGCTCACGCCGCCAGCCCGGAACGCACGGACATCGCTTTCGCCCGTGCCTCGCTTCTGTTCGATGCGGACCGGCTGATCGCCAGCGAGACGGCCTACGAGGAGGCGCATCGTCTGGGCCGCTCACCGCGGGACCTCCTGACCTTTGCGCAGGGCATGCGCAACCTGGGCCGCCTGGAGCGGGCGGAGGACGCCCTGCGCCGCGCCATCACCCTGGAGCCGACCGCAGCCCCTCTGCTCGCCCTTTCCGACGTCCTGATCGACCGCTACCGGGTGGAGGAAGCGGTCGATGCCTGCCGGCGCGCCTGCCTGCTTGCCCCGAGTTCGGCCGCGAGCCTGCGCCTGGGCACCCGGCTGCTGGAGGCCGGCCGGACCGACCCGGCGCGCCGGGCCTTCCGGCAGGCGATCGTGCAGACTCCGGCCAATACCGCCGCAAGATACAGCCTCGCCCGCATCACCCGGCATGCCGCCGAGGATGCGGATGTCCGCGAGGTGCGGCGCCTGGCAGACGCGTCCAACCTTGCTCCCCGGCGGCGGGCGGATGCGCATTTCGCCCTGTTCAAGGTTTACGAGGACCTCGACAGAACGGAAGCGGCCTTCGACCACCTCGCCCGGGCGAATGCTCTGGTGCGCAGCCAGATCTCCTATTCGTCGGCAGCCGATCAGCGGTATTTCGAGCGGATCCGGACGGCATTCGACTCGATCGAGGGTGCAGACCCTCGCCCTATCGACGGCCCGGGCGCGGGTCAGATCTTCGTGGTCGGACTGCCGCGTTCCGGGACCACCCTGGTCGAGCAGATCCTGGCCAGCCACCCGATGGTCCACGGCGCGGGAGAAATCCAGAACCTCCGCCTGGAAATGCTGCGCGGGTTCGAACGCGGCGGCGCGACCGGCGGGTTTCCGGACGGCGCGCCGTTTCTGGACAGGGCCGGCTGGCAGGGGGTCGGCGACGGCTACATCACCTCCCTGGAGCCGAGCGGCCGCCCGGTGACCGTCAACAAGACCCCCGGCAACTTCCAGATGGTCCCGGCGATCTGGCGGGCACTGCCGGGCGCACGGATCGTGCATTGCCGGCGCAATCCGCTGGACACCTGCTTCTCGATCTACAGGCACAACTTCGTCGGCTGGGGCCTGCACTATGCCTACGACCAGACGGACGTGGCGGCGCTCTACGCGATCTACGACCGGTTCATGGCCCACTGGTCGGCCCACTGGCCGGACCGCCTGTTCGACCTGTCCTATGAGCGGCTGGTGGAGGACCCGGAGACGGTGGCCCGCGCGCTGCTGAACTATTGCGGTCTGCCTTGGGACGACCGCTGCCTGGATTTCGCCAATACCCGGCGGATTGTCCGCACGGCCAGCGTGGAGCAGGTGCGCCGTCCGATCCACGCCCAGGCGGTCGGATCCTGGAAAAGGTACGCGGCCCATCTCGGACCGATGCGAGACGGCTTGCGCGCGGCGGGGATCGAGGCCGAAGCCTGAGAAGGGCCGGTCAGGTTTTGCGGCCGGGCCGAACCCCATTGGCGAAGATCGCGACGAATACCTGATCGATCGCCCCACCCTTGACCGTCGAAACAGGCAGTAGAAGCCGTTCCGCGATGCTGTAGTCCTTCTGGAAAATCTTGATCAGGTGAACGGTCGGCTGGCCCAGCTCGCAGACCTCCCGAAGGTCGGGAAGAAAGGTGGACCCGAACCGCGCGTCCACCTCGGAGGCCCAGCGATCGGTCCAGTTCTCGCCGGTCAGGTTGCCGACATAGGTCCCTTCCAGCCGGTTCCGGAAGTCGTTCCGCTCCGCCACCCGCTCGTAGACGCTGAGATAGCCGAGCCATTTCACCAGCCGGGCGGGGTCGAAGGCCGTGCGGTCGGGAACGCCCGTCTCCGGCCTGGCCGCCCGCCAGTACTCCAGCAGCGACGCCGCCAGCGGGCTGAGGTCGCGGTCGGCGTTCTCCACACGCACGCTCGATTTCGAACCGAGGCGCTCTTCCCGTCGTTCAGCCACGCCCGCCGCAAGCGGCTGATCTGGTAGCCGGAAGATTTTCATGCCGGTCCGTCCGTTCCTGGTAGAAAGACCACTATGACCGATTTTTATTAAAACACGAGCTAGGATGCAGGCGTCAGTTGGCAACTGCCGAAAACGGATTCTGTGAGCTATCTCACACGGCGGCCAACCCTGTGGACGGCCGGATCTCGAATCACCTAGAGTCGGAAACGCTGCTTTCGGCGCCGGGCGGGGGCCCAGGAATGTCTAGAAAAAACGTCGTCTTGAAGGCCATCGCCGAGGTGCTGGGGCGGAAGAGTACCGCCTATACGGATCTCGCCAGCGCCATCGAGAACAACGACAACCTCAGCCTGATCCTGTGCCAACAGGCCCTGGAAAGCTTGCCGATCGAGACGAAGTCGGCACTCTGGTCGCGGGTTCGCGACCTTGAGGAGGCCCTGTCGAACGACGCCTCGCTTGCCGAGACCGACGACGTCAAGGATATCGCCTGAAGGACATCGCCTGACTGCCGCCGAAATAGGCGCTGGCGAAAATTATGATAACCTTCATACTTTGACGAGTAAAAGCCGGCTCGCCTTTAGCGCCGATCCGTTCCGTATGAACTCAGGGACGCGTCCGCCATCTGCCGGAGACGACGCCTTGCCCCCGCTCACGCTGGCCCCCGACCACGGAAGCCTGATGTCCCAGCCGTTATCAGATCTGGTAGGGCGGTTTCGCCAGGAACGCCTGCAGGTGCTCGAGCCTGAAAGCGCGGTCGGCAAACTGGCCGACCATCCGAAGGCGCTGACGCTGTTTCGTGCCTGGCAGAAGTGGTGCCGCGGCCGCATCTGCCCCGAACGGGCCGATGTCGAGCCGTTGGATATCCCGGCACTTCTGGAATACATCGTGCTGCTCGACGTGGAGGAACGCGACTTCCGCTTCCGCCTTGTCGGAGAGACGATCGCCAACCGCTATGCCATCCGGCTCAAGGGCAAGACGATCACCCAGCTCATGGCCGGATCCAGCCTGGACGAGACCCTGTACGAGCATCGGCGGTGCGCGCAGGACCGGCGTCCCGTGCTGGTCACCCATACGGACGCCATGACCTCTCTGGGCGACACCCGGTCCTACAGCCGGCTGCTTCTGCCGCTCGGCGCGCAGGGGCCGCGGGCGAGCCACATCATCGGCGTGATGCAGTTCTACCGCTGACCTGATCCTACCCCGTATGCTCCAGCACGACGCCGGCGAGCGGCGGCAGATCGACCACGATCGATTGGGCGAATCCGTCCCAGGGGATGGTCTCGCTCTCGAGCGTCTCGCGCATCGGCGCCCCGCTGCCGCCATAGGCGGTGGCATCGGTGTTGAGCCGCAGGGTCCAGGTGCCGTCGGCCGGCACCCCGAAGCGCCAACCCGGCCGCGGGACCGGGGTGAAATTGAAGGCCGCCGCCACCGGGGCGTCGCCCTCTTCCCCGTAACGGGCCCAGGCGATCACGGATTCCGCCTCCGCCCCGCCGTTGATCCAGCCGAAACCGTCCTCGCGCGTGTCGCGGCGGTGCAATGCCGGCAGCGACCGGTACAGCCGGTTCAAGTCGCGCACCAGCGCCTTCACGCCCGCATGATCGGCGGAGTCCAGGGCCGCCCAGTCCAGCTCGGAATCGTGGTTCCATTCCTTCGCCTGGGCCAGCTCGCCGCCCATGAACAGCAGCTTTTTGCCCGGATGGGTCCACATGAAGGCGTAGTAGGTCCGCAGGTTGGCGAAGCTCTGCCAGCGGTCGCCCGGCATCCGACCCAGCAGCGAGCCCTTGCCGTGCACAACCTCGTCGTGGCTCAGCGGCAGGATGAAGTTTTCGGTGAACGCGTAGTGCAGGCCGAATGTCATCTTGGAATGGTGGTAGCGCCGGTGGAGCGGATCCTCCTTCATGTATTCCAGGGTGTCGTTCATCCACCCCATGTTCCACTTGAAGCCGAAGCCGAGTCCGTCCTCGCTGGTCGGCCGGGTGACGCCCGGCCAGGCCGTCGATTCCTCGGCGATGGTCATGACCGAACTGTCGGCGCCGTAGACAACCTCGTTCATCCGCTTCAGCAGGGCGATGGCTTCCAGGTTCTCACGGCCGCCATGGACGTTCGGCACCCACTCGCCGTCGGACCGGCTGTAATCGCGGTACAGCATCGACGCGACGGCATCGACCCGCAGCCCGTCGGCATGGTGTGCCTCCAGCCAGTACAGGGCGTTGGCGATGAGGAAGTTCGACACCTCGCGGCGGCCGTAATTGTAGATCAGGGTGTTCCAGTCCTTGTGGAATCCCTCGCGCGGGTCGGCGTGTTCGTAGAGCGCGGTGCCGTCGAACTGGCCGAGGCCGTGCGGATCGCTCGGGAAATGCCCCGGCACCCAGTCGAGGATCAGCCCGAGGCCGTGCGCGTGGCAGGCCGCCACGAAATCGCGGAACTCCTCCGGCCGGCCGAAACGGATCGACGGGGCGAACAGCCCGACCGGCTGATAGCCCCAGGACCCGTCGAACGGGAACTCCGAGATCGGCATGACCTCGATATGGGTGAAGCCCATTTCCGCCACATAGGGCACCAGTTCCTCGGCGAGCTCCTTGTAGGACAGCATGCGGCCGTCCTCTTCCCAGCGCCGTTTCCACGATCCGAGATGGACCTCGTAGATGGAGATCGGTGCGTCGATCCGATTGCGCTCGGCCCGCGACGCCATCCAGGCGTCGTCCGGCCAGCCATAGCCGCGCAGGTCGCGCACGATGGAGGAGGTTTCCGGCGGATGCTGGGAGCCGAAGCCGATCGGATCGGCCTTCAGCGGCAGCAGCATGCCCCCGGGCCCGCGGATCTCGTATTTGTACTGCATGCCGGCTTCGAGGCCGGGCAGGAAGATCTCCCATACGCCGGTGGCGCCGCGGCGGCGCATCACGTGGCGGCGGCCGTCCCAGGCATTGAACTCGCCGACGACGGACACCCGCATGGCATTGGGCGCCCAGACGGCGAAATGGACACCCTCCACCCCCTCATGGGTGATCGGATGGGCGCCGAGAACCTGCCACAGGCGCAGGTGGCTGCCTTCGGAGAGGTAGTACTCGTCCTGCTCGCCGATGACCGGACCGAACGCATAGGGATCGACGACGTCCCAGGTATCCTGCCCACGATGGGCGCGCAGCCGATAGGCGCCGGGATCGGCGCCCAGTCTGGCGGCGAAGACCCCGTCGGCCTTGGCCGGCGACAGCTCCGCCACCGGTTTGCCGGATTTTCCGGGGATCAGCTCGACGCGCTCGGCGCCGGGAATGTAGGCCCGCACGACGACGCCGTCGCCCTGCGGATGAATGCCAAGTACCGAGAACGGATCCGGGAAGATACCCCGGGCGATATCGGCGGCGGTCGTCGGATCGATGAGCTGTGTCTCGTCGGTCATGGATCTCCGCTTTGCCGGTTGTTGTCAGGTCGATGTCCCCGCTCCCGAGGTCGGGAGCGGGCGGACGGTCGACGCCGCGGGCGCTATACCCGCGCGTCCACCTCCCAGACATCCTTCGCGTAACCACGGATTGTGCGGTCGGAAGAGAACCACCCCATTGGGGCGGTATTGAGGACGGCGCTTCTGGCCCAGGCGTTCTTGTCGGCCCAGGCCGCATCGACCTCGCGCTGCGCCGCGTAATAGGCATCGAAATCGGCGCAGACCATGAACCAGTCGTGGCCGCGCAGATTGTCCACCAGCGCGCGGTACCGATCGGGATCCTCGGGCGAGAACAGGCCAGAGGCGATCTGGTCCACCACCTCGGCGAGGCGGGGAGACGCGGCGATGGCGTCGGAGGGGTTGTAGCCGTCCTCGCGGGCGGCGGTCACCTCGTCGGCGGTCTTGCCGAAGATGAAGATGTTCTCGTCGCCGACCCGCTCGCGGATCTCGACATTGGCGCCGTCCAGCGTGCCGATGGTCAGCGCGCCGTTCATGGCGAACTTCATGTTCCCCGTCCCCGACGCCTCCATCCCGGCGGTGGAGATCTGCTCGCTGAGATCGGCGGCGGGGATCAGCACCTCGGCCATGGAGACGTTGTAGTTCGGCGGGTAAACGATCGCGAGCCGGTCCCTGGTCTCCTCGTCGGAATTCACGGTGCGGCCGATATCGTTGATCAGCTTGATGATCAGCTTCGCCATGGCGTAGCCCGGCGCGGCCTTGCCGCCGAAGATCCGGACGCGCGGGGCGAACGGGGCGGACGGGTTCCGCTTCATCTCGTTCCACGCGGCCGCCGCCTCGAGAATGTTCATGAGCTGGCGCTTGTACTCGTGGATGCGCTTGATCTGGATGTCGAACATCGCCGTCGGATCGACGGTGATATCCAGTTTGGTCTTCAGGAACTTGGTCAGCAGCTCCTTGTTGGTCTGCTTCGCCTTGGTGAACCGGGCACGGAAGCCCGCATCGTCGGCCAGCGGCGCGATGACCTTGAGCTGCTCCAGGTCGGTCTCCCAGCCATGGCCGACCGCTTCGGTCAGCAGACCGGCCAGCGCCGGGTTGCAGCCGGCGAGCCAGCGGCGCGGCGTGACGCCGTTGGTCTGGTTCACGATCCGGTCGGGGTGAAGCTGGTGCAGGTCGCGGAACACCGTGCGCTTCATCAGGTCGGTATGCAGCGCCGACACGCCGTTCACCTTGCGCGCGGAGATGAAGGCCAGATCGCCCATCCGCACGCTGCCGCCCTCGACGATCTTGACGCTGTCGGGGCGCGGCTTGTTGGCCGCCTGGGTGGCGTTGGCATGCGCCTCGTCGATGCGCTCGATGAGCTGCATGTGGCGCGGCAGGACCCGCTGCATCAGGTCGACCGGCCAGCGCTCCAGCGCCTCGGGCATCAGCGTGTGGTTGGTATAGTGCAGGCAGCCGCGGGCCACCAGGAAGGCCTCGTCGAAGTCCAGGCCGTGCTCGTCGATCAGGATGCGGACAAGCTCCGGGCCGGCGATGGCCGGGTGGGTGTCGTTGAGCTGCACCGCGACCTTCTCCGGCAGTTTCCGGATGTCCTTGTGATGGGCCAGGAAGCGACGCACCAGGTCGCGCAGGGACGCGGCGGTGAAGAAGAACTCCTGCTTCAGGCGCAGTTCCTTGCCCTGGGGCGTGCTGTCGTCCGGATACAGGACCCGGCTGATGGTCTCGGCCAGCACCGCGGGGGCGGCCGCTGCCAGGTAGTCGCCGCGGGAAAACGGCTCTAGATCGTAGACCTGGGTCGCCTGGGCCGACCACAGGCGCAGGGTGTTCACCCAGCGGCCGCGCCAGCCCGGGACCGGGGTGTCGTAGGCCGCCGCCAGGACCGTCTCGGCCGGCTCCCAAACCTTGCGTCCATCCTCCTTCTGGCGGACCTCGCCGCCGAAGCCGATCGGATAGACGCTCTCGGAGCGCTGGAACTCCCAGGGGTGGGCCTGGGTCAGCCATTCCTCCGGCTGCTCGATCTGCCACCCGTCGCGGAACCGCTGCTTGAACAGCCCGTGCTCGTATCGGATGCCGTAGCCGTAGGCGGCGACGCCGACGGTCGACATGCTGTCGAGGAAGCAGGCGGCCAGCCGGCCGAGGCCGCCATTGCCGAGCGCGGCGTCCGGCTCGTCGTCGACCACCTCGTCGTAGTTCACGCCGAACCGGTACATCGCCCGGCGGGCATGGTCCTCGATCCCGAGATTCAGGACGGCGTCCTCGAGCAGACGGCCGATCAGGAACTCCATGGAGAGGTAGTAGACCCGCTTTCGGTCCTCGGCGTAGACGCGGCGCGTGGTCTCGAACCAGGGGTCGACCACAAGGTCCCGCACCGCGCGCGACAGGGCCAGCCGCCAGTCCGACAGGGACGCCGCCGCGGTGGTCTTGCCGATCGAATAGAGCAGGTGGTCGTGGATGGCGCTTTCCAGATCCCCGGACGCCGTCCGCGCCCGAGCCAGGGCCTGCAATCCATGCATATGAAGTATCCCTTTGCTATCACCCGCAATATCCGGATCCCCGCCGCTTCACCGACGAATTCCGTACCCGCTACGCTGTGCTGCGTTTCCCCGCCCGTGTTTTTATCTATCGCGCGTCCGGCGATTTTCCACCGAGCGCCGCACGGGTTCCAGCGCGGAGATGTCGTTCAGATCACCGACACCAACGGGGCATTTTAGGCGCCAGTTCGGGTATTCGTCGACCGTCCCGGGAAAATTAGGCTGCTCGACCCTGGCGAACACGTCGTCGAGCTGCACAGCGATAAGGTCCGACGCCCCCTCCGCCAGCGTGGCGTGGATGCGCGCGATCCGTCCCGCGTCCAGGTCCTCCGGCGGCTCGTCGGACGCCTCGTCGACCAGCCAGTGGAGCCGGCGGCGGTCCCAGTCCCGGCGCTGCCGGGCGGCTGCAGCCATCGCATCGTCCAACTGGCCGAAGCTCTGCTGACGCTCGATCTCCCATCCCTTCCAGAACCCGCGGACCGTCGGGGTGTCGTGGGTGGAGAAACTCGCCAGCGTGCCGGCCCGGTAATCCGAAGGGTCAGTGAGGTCGCCGTCCGGATCGCGTTCGAACTGGGCCACTGAGCAGCCGTAGAGATGCGACTCGGCCAGCCGATCCCGCAGCCCTTCCGGCAGGACGCCCAGATCCTCGCCGATCATGATGCAGTTGGCGTGGAACGCCTCGACCTTGGTCATGGCCAGGAGCAGGTCCGTCGGATAGCGCACATAGGCTCCCGGCGTGCCGTCCTCCGGCACCCAGAAGCAGCGCATGAAGCCCAGCACATGGTCGATCCGGGCGAGCCCCGCATGGCCGACGACGGCGCGCATGGTGTCGACGAAGGGGCGGAACAGGTCGTTCCGCAGTCCCAGGGGCGACATGGGCGCCAGGCCCCAGACCTGACCCTTGGCATTGAACTGATCCGGCGGGGTGCCCAGCGACACGCCGCGGGCGAAGGAATTCGGCTCGCCCCAGACCTCGGCCCCGTCCGGGCGCACGCCGATGGCGAGATCCACGTACAGGCCGAGCGCCATGCCGGACGAGCGGGCCGTCCGCTGAGCATCGCCGAGCTGGCTGTCCGCAAGCCACTGCAGATAGGCGTGATACTCGACCTCCTGCGCATTCTCGGCGGCGAAGCGCAGGACGGCTGAGGCGGTCGGATGTTTCAGCGCCTCCGGCCAGACGCGCCAATCGGCGCCATGGACAAGGGACAGGGCCTCGAAGGTGGCGAAATCCTGAAGCGCCGATCCGGAACGCTGGCGGAAGGCACGGAAATCCTCCGCCTCCACCGCGTCCATCCGCCTATGCTCCTGGCGCAGCAGACGGTCCAGGGCCAGGCGGCCGCCGGGATAGTCGACCTGCGGCGTGGCACGCAGGGTCTGGCCGTTCTCCGCATCCCCCCGGGGGGCGATATGCGTGGTGTTGAGGAAGCCTCTGTGGGTCGGCGAATACGGGCTGATCGTCCCGGATGCGGCACCCAGCGCATGGACCGGATTGATGCCGAGGAAATCGGCGCCCTGACGTCCGAGCGCCTCGGCCGCCTTCCCGAGATCCCGGTAGGTCCCGATCCCCAGGTTCTCCTCGGAGCGCAGGCCGTACAGCGCCGTCGTCACGCCCCAGCGGGGCGCGGTAAGCCCCCAGGTCGACAGGTCGGGCGCCGCTTCCGGAGCGGCCACCACCAGGGTCGGGCGCTCCTGAACGATGACGACATGCAGGCCGACAGGCAGCGCCGGCAGCGCGATGACGCCCTCCTCCGAGCGGCCGCCTCGCAGCCGCTCCTCCGTACGAGGATCGGGCGCCAGCCGCCATTCGACGTCCCAGCCCTGGACCTGTAGGTCCGCCGGTTCTCCCGCCCGGACCACGACGGCAGCCGGAAGCGACCGCACCTCGGCCTCCGCCTCCAGCCGCCGCAGCGTGTCGACCGGACGCTCGGCATCCAGGCCCATCGCCGCGAGCAGCGCCCGCTTGGTGTCCGGGGAGGCGACATGCTCGACGGCGGCAAGATCGCGGTAGCGGTCGAAGATACCGGCATGGGCGGCGAGAGCGTCCAGGGCGGTGTCTGTCATTCGGTCGTCCCGTCTCGGTTCAGGGCAAAGATGACAACGCTTTCCGCGCTGACCGATTCCTCATCGCGCACCGGCCGTTCGTCCTCGGTCGGCGCCGATGTGTCGAGGCAGCGGATCCACGACCGCCCCTGCGGGGACTCCGGCATCGTAATCGGGCGATCCCGGTTCGCCGTATTGAAGGCGAGAAACACGTCATCGTCGATCAGCGACGGATCGGCCGCTTCTGCCGAGCCCCGGACCCGCAGGCAGAAGATCCCAAGGCCGGGATCGCGCCAGTTGACCCCGCCGCCCTCGAACGACCGCCAGATCACGTCGGGCTGGCCGTCCTCGGCGCGGACGCGGCCGTGCAGGAACCGTCCCTGACGTAGGGCGGGATGGGATTTCCGCAATGCCGTCAGCCGCTGGACGAAGGCGAGCAGGTCCCGATCGGCATTCGCCCAATCGATCCAGCCGATCTCGTTGTCCTGGCAGTAGGCGTTGTTGTTGCCGCCCTGGCTGTTGGCGATCTCGTCGCCGGCCAGCAGCATCGGCGTGCCCTGGGACACGAACAGCGTGGTCAGGATGTTCCGGCGGCGGCGGTCGCGGCGCGCCAGGATCTGCGGGTCCTCTGTCGGCCCTTCGGCCCCGCAATTGTCGCTGTAATTGCCCTCGTGGCCGTCGCGGTTGTCCTCGCCGTTGGCCTCGTTGTGCTTCTCGTTGTAGGCGGTGACGTCGGCCAGGGTGAAGCCGTCATGGGCGGTGATCAGGTTCAGCGAGCTCCAGGCCGGGCGCCCGCCCTCGTCGAACATCTCCGCCGAGCCCAGCAGCCGGGCGGCCAGCCCGTGGGCACCGTGCTCGTCGCCGCGCCAGAATTTCCGCACCTCGTCGCGGTAGCGGTCGTTCCATTCCGCGAAGGGGAACGGGAAGCCACCGAGACGGTAGCCGCCCGGGCCGATATCCCACGGCTCAGCGATCAGCTTCACGCCGGAGAGGATCGGGTCCTGAATCATCGCGTCGAGCAGGCCGGCGCTCGCCTCGAAGCCCTTCTCCTCGCGGCCCAGCACGGTGGCGAGGTCGAAGCGGAACCCGTCCACCCCCATCTCCTCCACCCAGTAGCGCAGGCTGTCGAGCACCAGACGGGTGACGAAGGGGTGCGAGGTGTTGAGGGTATGGCCGCAGCCGGTGTCGTCGGCGTAGTACCGCGGCCGGCCGCGCTGGAGGCGGTAATAGGCGGCGTTGTCGAGGCCGCGGAACGACACGGTCGGGCCGCGCTGGTCGGCCTCGCCGGTGTGGTTGTAGACCACGTCCATCAGCACCTCGATCCCGGCATCATGCAGACGGCGCACCGCATCGCGGAACCCTTCCGGACCGGACGGCCCGGCATAGCGGGAATCCGGCACGAAATAGGAGATCGGGCTGTAGCCCCAGTAATTCACCAGCCCCTTGTCGGCCAGGAACCCCTCGTCGAGGATGCCCTGGATCGGCAGCAGCTCGACCGCGGTCACACCCAAGGTCTTCAGGTGTTCGATGACCTTGGGATGACCGAGCGCGTCGTAGGTGCCGCGCAGCGGCTCGTCCACCGCCTCGAACTGCTTGGTCAGCCCCTTCACATGGGCTTCGTAGATGATGCTGTCGGCCCATGGGGTACGCAGGCGCGGACCGGTATCGACGGTCCCCGACGGGGCCAGCACCACGCATTTCAGCACGAAGGGCGCGCTGTCGCGGCCGTCGAAGGACAGGTCCTCGTCCGCCGCCCGCACGTCGAAGCCGTAGAGGGCATCGCTCTGCACGAAGGCGCCGTCCAGTGCCCGCGCATAGGGGTCGAGCAGGAGCTTGTTCGGGTTGAAGCGCTGACCCCGGTCCGGCGCGTATCCGCCATGGACCCGGTAGCCGTAGCGGCATCCGGCTTCCAGCCCCGGCACGAAGCCGTGCCAGATCGGCCCGCTGCGCTCCGGCAGGTCGACCTTCTCGACCTCATTGCCCTCGGCGTCAAACAGACAAAGTTCGACGCGGGCGGCGTTCTCGGAAAAGACAGCGAAGTTCACGCCCCCGTCTTCGACATGGGCGCCAAGACGGTGATAGTCGCCGGCCAGGATCTCCAATTCGGACTCCTCCAGGTGGCAAACGGACGTCGGTGTCGAGCATATCCGGTCCACAGCAAAGTGCCACCACGCGTATGCTGCAGTGCGACAGGCTTAGGGATTGGGCGAAAGAAAACCCCGTCCACGGTGACGGAGGAAACAGACCCATCGGTGCTGTTTACAACGCGGCCCGGTCCGGACGGTTCCCGCCCGGACCGGCGCATCGCAGGTGCGAACTACTTCGCGTATTTGCCGGTGAGCTGCGGTGTATAGGGACCGGACAGTCCCTTCTCCTTGTGCTGCAGGCGGCTGTCCCGCCCCCAGGTACGCTTCAGGGGATCGCTGACCGACACTTTCAGCACGCCCATCCCGGCCACTTCCAGCTCGATCCGGTCGCCGTCCATGAACGGGCTAAGGCCCCGGTGGTTGGTCCCGGTGGCGACGATGTCGCCCGGCTCCAGCGTGTGCATGGCGCTCAGCCACTCGATGCAGCGCGGGATCTTGTGCGCCATGTCGGAGGTGTTGAACGACTGGCGGACATCGCCGTTGACGCTCAGGCGGACGTCCAGGTCGTTCGGATCCACCACCTCGTCCTTGGTGACCAGGTACGGGCCGATCGGCGCGAAGGTCTCGCGCGACTTCACCTGGAAGAACTGATTGCCGGCCGGCGGCAGGTTGCGGGCCGACCCGTCGATGAAGTTCATGTAACCGAACACATAGTCCATCGCCTCGTCGGCCGAGACGTTGGAGCAGCGCTTGCCGATCACCAGCGCCAACTCCGCCTCGCCCTCGAAGACGTCGGCCGGGACGTCCGGCAGGACCATGGTGCCGCCGGTGCCGATGATCGCGCTGGGCGATTTGTGGAAGCCGTTGATCAGCGGCTTCTCGGTCAGGGTGCCGTCTTCCATGTAGTTCACGGCCATGCAGTCGATCTGCCGCGGCAGCGGGAGCGGCGGCCGGATGGTGACGGCGTCCAGGGCCACCGGCTTGCCGGCGGAAACGGCCGCCTCGATCTTGCCGCGGGTCTCCTCGTAGGTCGCGATCACCGCGTTGATCAGGCCCCGGTTGTCCAGGTGGGGCAGATGCGCGACGGCATCGGTGACGTCGACCACCCCGTCGCCGGACAGAACGCCCAGCCGCCAGTCACCGAGGTCCGGGTGATCGAAATACAGAAACTTCATGGCCGCTATCTCCCTCTGCGCCGCGCCCTTCGAACCGGGCTTGGCCGGGATCATAGGCGGCTCCCTCTTCCAAGGGAACGCATGCAGGCAGGTCGCCCGCCTCCACCTCCGAGGCCATGGCGATGCTGGTGACCGATGGCAGGGCGAAGCGGGCCACGGGCGTACCGCCGGTCACCGGGTGCAGCAGAACGACACAGGAGACCAGCGCCGTGGACCCTGCTGCGGCCAGCCCCATGAAGACCTGCTCCACGACCGGCGGCACGGCCGATTTTCGCTCCAGAACCGCGATGGCAATGCCGCACCCGGCGGTCGCCAACAGCAGGGAGAGGGTCGTCAGGCTGAGGATCAGGGAAATCGACATGAGGCGCGCCTTCTTGTTGCAACTCATTCTCAATTTCAGTATCTACAAATGAGAACCAGTCGCAACAAGGGATTTCGGCAATGGCCCAACCCTCAGAACTCAGACCCGCCCGGCGCAGTACCGCCGGGTCGCGCACTCCGATCTGCCGACTGACCACCGGAGAGGCCCTGATCGTCTGGGCGATCCGGCACTGGGTGCAGTCGGTGAAGGCCCGGCTCGACCCGCGCGACCTGCTGCGCTGCGGCTTCGCGACGATCGAGGCGGAGGACGTGAGCGACGCGGTGGACCGGCTGCTGATGGTCACCCTGCGCGAGGCGACGACGGTGCGCGACGTGGGCTGCCTGCGGTGCCCGACCCTGGGGGACGGCGAGCGCGACATCCTGGAAGCGGTCGCCCTGTCCCAGCGCGGCCGGCGCGAGGAGGCGATGGCGGTGGTTCAGTCCTGGCTCCCGCTATCGGCGGCGCTGCGGGCGTATGACGACATCGCGACCATCGGCCGGGCGCTGACCGGGGTCGACATGACGGTGCCCGTGCGCCGCAAGTCGGCACCCGACATCCGGTTGCTGGAGGGGATCGCCACCCATCCGGAATCCTCCCCCATGCTCCACTGACGGCCGGATATCCGCCGATTTCCGGCGAAATTCCTTGCATCTCCGGCCCCGAGACCGGAGACTGCGGCCGTCGTGGTGATCGCTCTCCGACAGGAGATCCGATCAGGGAAGCCGGTGAGAGACCGGCGCTGCCCCCGCAACTGTAAACGGCGAGCGACCCCCGAATAGCCACCGGACTTGCGCCGGGAAGGACGGGGGTTCGCGTCCGAGCCGTGAGCCAGGAGACCGACCGCGACGCGTCACCATCCGGCGGGCGGGGTGTTCCGACGGTAGGGCCGAGGCCCGAGCGGTGGCGATATGCGCCATCGCGATCGGACCGCCTCGCATGAGAAACGCCCTCGATCCCTCCCCAACCGCCTCGGCGACCGGACTCCGCGCCTGCGACGTCAGCCTGGATGTCGGCAACCGCGCGCTGCTCGACCGGGTCAGCCTCCACGTCCGTCCGGGCGAGGTTGTCGGTCTGCTCGGTCCCAACGGATCGGGCAAAAGCACGCTGCTGCGGATCCTCGCCCGCCTTGCCGAGCCGACCGGCGGCACGGTCACCCTGGACGACGCGCCGATGGTTGGGCTCGACCGGAGGATCACCGCCCGCACCCTCGGCTATCTGCCCCAGAGCGCCCGCAGCGAGTGGCCGATCTCGGCCCGCGAAACCGTCATGCTGGGGCGCACGCCGTTTCTCTCCCCGGTGTCCCGGATATCGGAGGCCGACCGAACGGCGGTCGACGAGGCCCTCGCCGTGACTGACACCAGCCATCTGGCCGAGCGCGCGGTGACGACCCTGTCCGGCGGAGAGCGGATGCGGGTGATGCTGGCCCGGGTGCTGGCGGGCGAGCCGACCCTGCTGCTGCTGGACGAGCCGGTGACGGGCCTGGACCCGCGCCACCAGTTGGAAGCCATGATCCTGCTCGACCGGCTGGCGCAGGATGGGCGCGGCACCCTGGTGGTGCTGCACGACCTCACCCTGGCCGCGCGGTTCTGCCATCGGGTCTATGTGCTGCACGAGGGAATGGTGGTCGCCGAGGGCCCGCCGGCTCGCGCCCTCGATGCGGCGACCATCGCCGCGGCCTTCGAGGTCGAGGCCCGGCGCATCGGCGAGGGCGACAATGCCCTTATCGTGCCCTGGTCGGTGCAAGTGAACGGGTCGGAGGATCGGAATGCCGGCCGCCGCTGACCGCATCCTCGGTCCCGCGCCGCCGCAACCGGCCGGCCGGCCCCTCCTGGTGGCCCTGGCGGTCGCCGCGTCGGTCGCGGTGCACGGCGTTGCCCTGGCAGCCGCCATCGGCTGGTGGGGCGGTCCGCAGACGACGGCGCCGGAACCGTTCGAGGTGGTGATGGTCACCCTCACCCAGCCGAACCGGACGGCCGCGCCGGGGTCCGCCATCGCCGGCGGTCCGGCACCGCAGCCGGCCGACCGCGCGGGACCGCCGGCCGTCACCATGCCCGTCGCCGAGGCCGCCGCTCCCGCGGTCGCCGCCCCCCTGCCGTTCAGCGCACCGGCCGCAACGGACAGCCCCGCCCGCCCGGTACCGGCGCCCCTACCGGCCAAGGCGATGCCGGCGGCACCCGCCCCGGCGCCGGTCCAGGTCGCCGAAGTGCGGCCCGAGGCGGCCGCTGTCGAGCGGGTCGAGACGCCGGAGCCGGTGCCGGCCCGGATCGCAGAGCCGCCGCGTCCCGTCGCCCGCCCTGCGTCACCCTCGGCGGCACCCCCTGCCGCGCCTCCCGCCGCCGTGGCGTCACGCGAGGGCGCCGCGAAACCCGCTGCGGCATCCACCGAGACCGCCTCCCCCGCCCGAGGCGCCGGACCGGCGAGCACGCCGACCAGCGTGGCGGCATTGAGCGGACTGCGAGACGATGAGGCTGGCGGCAGCAGCCCGGCCGAGTTCTCCGTCGGCTCGGCCGGCAATCCGGCCCCCGACTATCCTTTCCGGGCCCGCCAGCGCGGCTGGGAGGGGCGGGTCGTGCTGCGGGTGGCGGTCGATCGTTCCGGCCACCCGGTGCGCATCGCCGTCGCCGAAAGCAGCGGCCACGGCGTGCTCGACACCGCCGCCCATCAGACCGTCGCCACCTGGGTCTTCCGCCCGGCGCGGCGCGGCGGCCAGCCGGTCGCCGGCGAGACCCTGGTCCCGGTCGTCTTCCGGCTGAACTGAGATGTCGGCTAGATCAGGGACAGTCCGCGGGCGATGGCCAGCAGGCCGAAGCCGATAATCAGCGCCCCGGCCCCGCGGTTGATCCAGCCGATCGCCCCCTCGCTCAGGCGCCGCCGCAGGAACCCGTCGACGGCGCCGGCCAGGATCAACCACCAGATCCCGGAGCCGAGAAACACGCCGAGGATCAGCAGCAGGGCCGGCCTCCAGCCCGCGTCGTCCCCCAGCACCACGCCGAGCCCGGCGAACAGGGCGACGAAGGTCAGGATCGTCTGCGGGTTGGCGAGGGTCAGGCCCACCGTCTGCACGAAGGCCATCATCGGATGCGGGCCGACCGGCGCGGTGCGGGCGGGTCCGGCCGCCCGGCTGCGCCAGGACTGGACGCCCAGCCAGACGAGGGCCGCCCCGCCGGCCAGCGCCAGCACCGTCTGCCAGGTCAGCAGGAAATCGGAGACCGCCGTCAGCCCGAAAGCCGCCACCGCGCCATAGGTCGCATCGGCGACCGCTGCCCCCATGCCGGTGGCGAACCCGGTGGCGAACCCGTGGTCCAGGGACCGGCGGATGCAGAGCAGGCCGATCGCGCCGACCGGCATCGCCAGGGCGAGCCCGAACAGGAAACCCTGGGAGAAAGGCCCCACCCCCCAGTCAGTCATCCTCCGGCTCCGCGATCGGAAGAGCCCCGTTCTCCTTGGCTGACGACAAGGCGATATGGGTGCGGCTGCGGGCGACCCCGGGCAGGGCCTTGAGCCGGCCGGTGATCAGCGTCTCCAGCGCCTTGGTGTCCCGCGCCCGCACCTTCAGCAGATAGGACCACTCGCCGGTCACGTGGTGCAGCTCCAGCACCTCGGGCATCAGGGCGGCGGCGGCCAGGAACCGCTCGTTATGCTCTGTGCGCTCGATTTCCACGAAGATGAAGGCGAGCAGGCCGAGATCGACCGCATCGGGATCGACACGGGCCGACCAGCCGGTGATCACGCCGCGCTCCTGCAGCCGCTTGAGCCGGTCGTTCGCCGCCGACACGGACAGGCCGCAGGCGCCGGCGATCTCTGCATTGGTCGCCCGGCCGAAGACCTGCACAAGTCCAACAATTTTCCGGTCTATATCGTCCATGACCGGATAATTAGCGGACTTCTGCTCTATTTCAAGGAAAACAACGGGATCTCGATCGTCATGCCCCGAACCGGATGGAGGCCCATCTCGCGGATGTCATCGGCCGGCAGGTGCGCCGCCACGTCGGCCGAGGCCAGGATCGGGCAGTTCAGGGGCCGGCACAGCGCCTCGATCCGGCTGGCCAAGTTGACCGCCGGACCGATCACGGTGAACGCTTGGCGCCCGCCGGCCCCGACATTGCCGTAGCGCACGGTGCCCATATGCAGCGCGATATCGACCGGCAGGGCCGCGGGCTCCTCCTCGCGGAAGGCGCCGATTCCCGCCTGGATCGCCCGGGCTGCTGCCGCACCTCGGATACAGGCCTCCGCTGGATTGCCCGCCGCGTCGAAAGCCGCCAGATATCCGTCCCCGAGAAACGCAAGGATCTCGCCGCCTTCCGCCTCGATGGGCGGGATCATGGCGTCGAAATGCCGGTCGAGGAACTCGACCAATCGGGCGCCGGGCATGGTGTCGCTCGCCGCGGTGAAGCCGGACAGGTCGGCGACCAGGATCACCGCCTCCAGCGACTCGGTATGGCCCGGCTGGACAGCGCCGCTGAGCACGGCGGCACCGGAGCGCGGGCCGAGATACGCGCCCAGGAGATCCCGGGCGATCGCCCGTTCCCGCCCCGGCTCGCACGCCGCCACGATCCGCGAGACGAGCCGATCCAGTAGAGCCAGATCCGCCGCGGCGAATCCGGCCGGATCCCGCGACAGCCAGCGGATGATGAAGCCTTCGGAGCGCTCCGGCCCCGGCGTGCCGATGGGAACCAGATGGGCGAGGTAGTCGGTGAAGCCCTCGTCCCGCAGCTCCTCGAACACGGCAAAATCCATCGGACACTCGGGCAGCGCCAGGGGCCGATGCATCCGCTGCTCGCCACGACGCAGCATGTAATAGAGCGGGCTCTTCAGCCACGTCTCGCGGGCGTCGTCGGCGTGACGGAAGACGCTGCTGTTCAGCGCCTCGTCGGCCTTCCAGGTCACCGCGATCGCATCGATCTCCGGGTGCAGGGTACGGGCGCCGACTCGGATCTCATCGAGGGCCACGCCGAGACCGGTCAGCACTTCACTGGCCGCCGCCACGATCGTCTCGACATCGGCGCGCACCAGCGCGAACTGCACGAGCCGATCCTCCAGCGCGCGCAAGGCCGCCTCTCGGCCCTCCCTATCAGCCATCGCCGTTCCGTCCTGCCAGTGTGAGACGGCAAATCTACCCGTCGCCGACGCTCGCTTTCAAACATTCCGGCAGCCTGCTAGACGAAACCCATGCGTTCCCCCGTCGCCCGCGAGATCAGCCAGATGCACGCCCTGCACGCTTCCCCCGTGGGAACGGCGTGGCGGCTGCCCGACGGCACCATCGGACATCCGACACCGTCCCAGGCGGCCCTGCGGGCCCATGAGACGCCGCCGGTGGTCTGTCACGCCCGCTCCATCGCCAGGCGGCTGGGTGTGGAGCAGATGGCCGCCCTGGATGTGCTGGAGCTCTTCGCCTTCGTGCGGCCGGCCCAGTTCTGCCTGCCGACGCCGCGCGGCCTGGCGGAGGCGATGGACCTGCCGATCCCCCATACGCTGGACGACGCGCCCGACACCCTGCTCGCCGCGGCGGACGCCCTTCTGGCGGAAATCCCCGAGCGCCAGGCCCTGGGCCAGCGCGACCGCTGGGCGCGGCCGATCGCCAAGGCGATGCATGACGGAGGCTGGGGCTGGGGCCGACTCATCCTCCTGGCCCTGGACGAGCCCGATCCGGGACCGCCGGGCCCCATCCGCCCGGCCACGATGGAAGTCTGGCGGGAACTTCAGGAATGGTCGGAACACGCCCCGCAGCCGCCCGCCGGCCACGAGCCGGTCGGCGAGAGCGAGGCCCGGGTCCGCCTGTCCTCCATGCTCGGCGACAAGGCAGAGCCGCGCCCGTCCCAGGCCGACTATGCCGCCGCCACCTCCGCCGCCTTCCGGCCGCGCGAGCGCGAGGACGAGCCAACGGTCGTCCTGGCCGAGGCCGGGACCGGCGTGGGCAAGACCATGGGCTATCTCGCCCCCGCCTCGGTCTGGGCGGAGAAGAACGAGGGGGCGGTCTGGATCTCCACCTATACCCGCAACTTGCAGCACCAGATCGACGGCGAACTCGACCGGCTCTACCCGGACCCGGTCGGCAAGGCGCTGAAGGTGGTCGTGCGCAAGGGGCGCGAGAACTACCTCTGCCTGCTGAACCTGGAAGAAGCGATCCGCACCCTCACCCTGCAGCCGCAATACGCCACCGCCCTCGGGCTGATGGCGCGCTGGGCGCGGGCGACGCGGGACGGCGACCTGCAGGGCGGCGACTTCCCCGCCTGGCTGTCCGACATTCTGGGCCGCGGCCGTACGCTCGGCCTCGCCGACCGGCGGGGCGAATGCGTCTATTCCGCCTGCCCGCATTACAACAAGTGCTTCATCGAGCGCTCGGTGCGCCGGGCCCGCCGCGCGCGGATCGTCATCGCCAACCACGCGCTGGTGATGATCCAGGCAGCATTGGGCGGGGTCGACGACGCCCATGTGCCGACCCGCTACGTCTTCGACGAGGGCCATCACGTCTTCGACGCCGCCGACAGTGCCTTCTCGGCCAACCTGTCGGCCCTGGAGGCGGTGGAGCTGCGCCGCTGGCTGCTGGGCGCCGAGACGCGGCGCGGCGGCCGGGCGCGCGGCCTGCGCCGCCGGGTGGAGGAACTGATCGCCGACCGGGCGACCGCCCTGGAGGCGATGGACGAGATCGAGGAGGCCGCCCGCGCCCTGCCCGGCGACGGCTGGATGAACCGGATCTCCGACGCCCAGCCGAAGGGGCCGACCGAGACCTTCCTCGTCATGGTCCGCCAGCAGGTCTATGCCCGATCGGCCGACCCGCGCTCACCCTACGGGCTGGAATGCGAGACCCGCCCGCCGGTGGAGGGTTTGGCCGCCGCCGCCCGCGTGCTGGAGCAGGCGCTGCGCCGGCTGGTGGAGCCGATGCTGGCCCTGCGCAAGGATCTGCTCGCCATGCTGGACGAACAGGCCGAGGAGCTGGAGACGGCGACCCGCCTGCGGATCGAGGCGGCCGCCCGCTCCCTGTCCCGGCGCGGCGAGTCCATGGTTGAGGGCTGGCGCTCCATGCTGTCCAGCCTGGAGGCAGAGACCCCGGCGGAGTTCGTCGACTGGATGGCGGTGGAACGGATCGAAGGCCGCGACATCGATATCGGCCTGCACCGCCACTGGATCGACCCGACCCGCCCCTTCACCGAAACCGTGGCGAAGACCGCCCACGGTCTGGTAGTGACCTCGGCCACCCTGCGCGACGGGACCGGCAACGACGATCTGGACTGGCACGCGGCGGAGGCCCGCACCGGCTCGCTACACCTGCCGAAGCCGGCGATCCGCACCGCCGTCGCTTCGCCCTTCGACTATCCGAACCGGACCCGGGTCTTCATCGTCGGCGACGTCCGCAAGGACGATTTCGACCAGGTGGCCGCCGCCTACCGCACCCTGTTCCAGGCATCGGGCGGCGGGGCGCTGGGCCTGTTCACCGCCATCAGCCGGCTGCGCCAGGTGCATCACCGCATCGCCCCCGCCATGGACCAGGCCGGGCTGCCGCTCTACGCCCAGCATGTGGACGGCATGAACCTCGCCACCCTGATCGACATCTTCCGGGCCGAGCCGGAGAGCTGCCTGCTCGGCACCGACGCGGTGCGCGACGGGGTCGACGTGCCGGGGGACAGCCTGAAGCTGATCGTGTTCGACCGGGTGCCCTGGCCGCGCCCGGACATTCTCTACCGCGCCCGCCGCTCGGCCTTCGGCGGCAACGCCTATACCGACATGCTGACCCGCCTGCGACTGAAGCAGGCCTTCGGCCGGCTGATCCGCCGGGCGGGGGACAAGGGGGTCTTCGTGCTGCTCGACCCGAGCATGCCGAGCCGCCTGCTCGGCGCCTTCCCGCCGGACGTCCCGGTGAAGCGCTGCGGCCTCGCGGAAGCGGTCGCGGAGACGACGGAGTTTCTCAAGGCCGACTGATCAGGCGCGGTCGGGACGCAGACGGCGCAGGCCCGGGGGGATCGCCGCCTCGACCTGGCCCGTCAGCCGCTCCCGGTTCTTCAGCGCCGCATATCCTGCCAGCAGAACCAGGATGCCGATCCCGCTGAGCGCGAAGGGGAACCAGGCCGAGTCCTCGAACAGCCGGAAGGCGAGATAGCCCAGATAGCCCATCACCCCGATCACGCCGAAGACCATGAACACCCGGCGGCGCAGGAACACCGACAGCGCGATAAGCCCGACATTGAGCAGGCAGTACAGCAGCCGCGCCAGCTCGGTCTCGGCCTCCGACAGCGACAGGCCGCCCCAGAACGCCAGCATGCCGAACAGGTAGAGCCAGAACGCATAGTCCTTGCGGAACGACAGATCGGCCCAGTAGGCGACGAGCAGGACCGGAATGCCAAAGACCATCGACACCGCGCGGCGGATCTCGAAATAGTCCGACCGCTCCTCGACCAGCAGCGGCGCGATGTCCATCGACATGAACCACAGCACCATGCCGATCACGAACACCAGGAAGGGGAAGCGGTACAGCCGCAGCAGCACCGCGCCGGCCGCCAGCGTGGCGACCTCCATCACGAACCAGCCGCCTTGGATGTAGCGCGTGAAATCGCCGTACTCGCCCGGCTCGGCATCCGGCCAGAGACCGGCTTCCACCTGGGCGCCGTAGACGATCATCGGCACCATCGCCAGCGCGACGGTGACGCACAGACCGCCGGGCACCGTCATGCCTGCCCGCCGGGTCAGCAGGTCGCCGGCGATCAGGAACACCGCACCGTAGAGGAAGCCGATCACGGCGATCGACAGGCCGGAGAACGTCTCCCAGCTCTGGCCGACATAGAGGGTCATCGCCGCGATGACGATCAAGGCGCCGGCGTAGAACAGGACATTGACGGCGGTGAAGGGGGCTCCCTGCCGCGAGGCTTCCATGTGCCGCCACAGGTCACTGCCCTGCTCGGCGCTCAGGCCGGTCTGGTCGACCGCCAGGTCGAAGTCGCGTCGGGTGATCTTCATGCGCAGCCCCAAGTCGCCCCCGCAAGCCGGGAGGCGGTAGTGGAGCCGTGAATCAGGGCGTGCGCAAGGCGAAGCGCGTCCACACCGCGAGGCTGAACAGCACCACGGCTCCGGCCTGATGCAGGGCGCCAAGCCAGACCGGGACAACCGCCAGCAGGGCCGAGATGCCAAGCCCGACCTGCACCAGCACCATCCCACCTAGCAGGGTCAGGGCAAGCTGCGCCGTGTCCTCGGTGCGCGGCCGGTTGCGCAGCACGAAGACCACGGTCAAGAGCGCCGTAAGCACCGCCACCCAGCGGTGGTGGAACTGCACCGCAGGCACATGCTCGATCAGCGACCGCCAGCCCAGATCCGCGTCCCAGTACTCCGCCGGCACGAAGCGGCCGTCCATCAGCGGAAAGGTGTTGTAGGCATAGCCCGCATCCGTCCCGGCGACGAAGGCGCCCAGCACCACGGTGATGGACACCGCGGCCAGCACATGCCCGGCGCCGATCCGCTGGCTGCGGGTACCGCCCGAGGGCTTCTGGACGAGACCCAGCGCGGTCCAGAGCAGCAGGCCGAGGATCAGGAAGGCCATGGAGAGATGGACGGACAGGCGGTAGGGGCTGACCCGCGCCTCGTCCACTAGACCCGACGTCACCATCCACCAGCCGATGGCGCCCTGGATGCCGCCCAGCACGAACAGCAGCACCAGCCGCGGCGCCAGCGACCGCTCGATCCTGCCGGTCAGCAGGAAGAACAGGAACGGAAGAGCGAAGACGAGACCGATCAGCCGTCCCCAGACCCGGTGGACGTACTCCCAGAAGAAGATCGTCTTGAAGTCATCGATCGTCATCCAGAAGTTGACCGCCTTGTATTCCGGCGTCGCCTTGTACATCTCGAACACGCGCTGCCATTCGGCATCGCCCAAGGGCGGGATCCAGCCAACCAGCGGACGCCACTCGACCATGGAGAGGCCGCTCTCGGTGAGCCGGGTGATGCCGCCGATCACAATCATCGCCGCCACCATGAAGGCGGAGGTGAACAGCCAGGCCGCCACCGCAGGACGGGCGCGTCCGGCCTTGCTCGAACCCGTCCCCGAGGACGGCATGTACGTCGTGTCGCTCATGGCATCGGGATATGGACCAGCGCCCCGGCCCGGTCAATTTCCGGCAAAGCGGCCAAGCGCCGCACTCTGCGGTGCCCGGGCGCGTGCCGCAATCTTCGCCTGGATCCCCCAAATGGGGTAATCGCCCTGTTTCAGAACCCGCTAAGCATTCGGCTGCCTACAACTGAACGTCTAATGGGAGCGGGCCATGAGTACAGCACGAACACTAGTGAAAATCGCAAGTCTGGCGGTAGTCCTTGCCGGTTGCGCCAACGCGAATTCCATCTATCGCGGCCCCGAGATCGGGGGCGAGAAGGTTCTCCTCATCGATGCCAAGCAGCGCGCTATTACGGTCGGCCAGCGTGACGGTCATAAGCCTGTGTACTGCGCCGAGCCGAGCCCCGACGCGTTCTCCGTCTATTCGGCAGCGATCGGCGGCGGCCTGTCGACGCCGCAGCAGGTCTCCGCGGCCCTCTCGGCCGCCTTCAACGAAACCGGATCGTCCATCGGCCTGCGCACGCAGACCATCCAGATGCTGCGGGATTCCATGTACAGGCTCTGCGAGGCCTACAATAACGGAGCCATGTCCGGGCTCGCCCTCCAGCGGGCGCATCTCCAGGCCCAGAACACGATGATGGCTCTCCTGGCAGTCGAACAGCTCACCGGCTACGCGCTGCCCACGGTCGCCCAGCAGGGCGGAAAGGCGGCGGCCAGCGCCGAGGCAAGCCAGAAACTCAATCTCGTCCAGGAGCTTCAGGACACGACCGAGCGGCTCCGGGAGGAAGAGTCGGAACTCGAGGAGAAGGTCCGGCTTCAGGAGGAGGAAGCCACGAAGGCCGAGGAGGAGCGGGACGCCGCCCGCGACGCCGCGGCCGCAGAGGGCGCCGGGTCGGCCGAGCAGCGTCGCCTCGCAGAAGCGCAGAGCAAGGTCGATCAGGAGCGCGAGCGACGGAACAATGCGCGGGACAAGTTGGAGGAGAAGCGGTCGCTGATCTCCAAGCTCGAGCGGTCGCTAGACCTCGCCGTCAAATCCACTGCCGAAGCCGAAAGCACGTTCGGGACGACCGCCCAATCGGGCAACAGCAATGTCGACAAGGATACGGCGGTCGCGATCTCGACGGCAGTTCGCGATATCGTGTTCCAGACCCTGGTATCCTACGACACCATCGACCGCTGCTTGCAGGTTCTCGAGGAGCAGGTTCCGTCGCAATCGAGCGCCGCGGCAACCTGCCAGGAGTATCTGTCCACTGCGCTTTCCAACGCCCAGAGACACCAGGAGCTGATCCAGATGAGGAACCTGGACCTTCAACAGGAGGAGATGCGTCTGCGCATGGCGGCGAGCGACAGGACCGCCGAAAGCGCCGTCGTCCTCGCTCCTTCAGGAAGTCTGCCGAAGAACAAGGAACTGACGGTGCGCCCCGTGATTCCGATGATCCCTCAGGAGCCGGCAGGCATTCCGCCTTTCATCCAAACGGTGCCCAAAGGCCGGTTCTGATCCTCCCTTCCGAAATCCTCGATCCTCGTGCCTCCGCGGACATCCGTCCCGGGGGCACGATGCCGTTTGCCCCCTTTGTCCCGCAGCCCGAGCAAGTATCTCTTGTCATTTTCATTCGCATACGAACAATACCAAGACAATCGAGTGCTTGGCCCGGACCGGCCGGGTGCCTATGTTCGGCGCGGTTACCTCACACTTCGAGCCCCGAGCTGCCCCATGTCCCCAGACGCCGCCACCGCCGCTTCCATCGCCACCGCCGAGGGTGCGGGCCCGCATCAGACCGATGTGACCATCATCGGCGCCGGACCCTGCGGCCTGTTCGCGGTCTTCGAGCTCGGGCTGCTCGACCTGAAATGCCACCTGATCGACATTCTGGACAGGCCGGGCGGGCAATGCGCCGAGCTGTATCCGGAGAAGCCGATCTACGACATCCCGGCCGTTCCGGTCTGCACCGGCCAGGAACTGACCGACCGGCTGATGGAGCAGATCGCTCCGTTCAGTCCTGTCTTCCACCTCAGCCAGATGGCCGAGAAGCTGGAGAAGCTGGAGGACGGCACCTGGCGGCTGACCACCGACACCGGCACGGTGATCGACAGCAAGGTCATCGTCATCGCCGCCGGCGGCGGATCGTTCGTGCCGAAGAAGCCGCCGATCCCGGGCATCGACGCCTATGAGGGCACCAGCGTGTTCTACGCGGTGCGCAAGATGGAGCAGTTCCGCGACAGGAAGCTGGTCATCGCCGGCGGCGGCGACAGCGCGCTGGACTGGGTCCTGAACCTGCAGCCGCTGGCCGAGTCCGTCACCCTGGTCCACCGGCGCGACGAGTTCCGGGCCGCGCCCGACAGCGTCAACAAGATGCGCGCCCTCGTGGCCGAGAAGAAAATGACCCTGGAGATCGCCCAGATCTCCGGCCTTCAGGGCGAGAACGGCCAGCTCACCGACGTGGTGTTCAAGGACAAGGACCGCGGCGAGTGGTCGGTGCCCTGCGACATGCTGCTGCCGTTCTACGGCCTGACCATGAAGCTCGGCCCCGTCGCCGAGTTCGGCCTGAACCTGGAGCAGAACCTGATCCCGGTGGACACCGAGCGGTTCGAAACCTCCACCCCCGGCATCTTCGCCATCGGCGACATCAACACCTATCCCGGCAAGCTGAAGCTGATCCTCTCGGGCTTCCACGAGGCGGCACTGATGAGCCAGGCGGCCGTCCGCATCGTCTATCCGGACCGCAAGATCCGATTCCAGTACACGACCTCCTCCACCGACCTGCAGAACAAGCTCGGCGTCGCATGATCCTCAACGTGACCACCCCCGACGGCGAGCGTCATGAGCTGGAAGCGCTGGCGGGGTGGCGCGTGATGGAGGTCATCCGGGACTGGGGACTGCCGATCCTCGCTGAATGCGGCGGCGCATGCTCCTGCGCCACATGCCATGTGTATGTGGACGCGGAGTGGCTCGACCGGCTGCCGCCGCGCAGCGAGGAGGAAGAGGAAAAGCTGGACGAGGCATTCGACGTCCGCGACACCTCCCGCCTCTCCTGCCAGATCCTGATGCGCGACGAGTTGGACGGCATGCACGTCACCCTCGCGCCCATGGCCAGATAAGCCACCCGATGGACGACACGGCCGCGATCGCCAAACGCTATCGGGACTTTGTCGAGGAGCAGGTGCGCGGGCGGTCGCCGATCTATGTCGCGCTCGGCCTGGCGGTGGCCGAGACGCCGGAGACCCTCGCCTTCCTCGCAACGCTGCCGGCGCCGAAGCAGCAGCCGAACCTGCTGCTCGCCGCGGTCCGCCATGTCTGCGGTGTGCCGGCCGACGGCGCCGCCTTGACCGCGGCAATCCGGAGCCAGGGCGAGGCGATCCGCGCGGTCATGCTGTCCCACTCGACCCAGACCAACGAGCCGGGCCGCTGCGCCCTGCTGATGCCGGTTCTCGCCCGTCTGCCGCAACCGATCGCCTTGTTCGAGATCGGGACGTCGGCCGGTCTCTGCCTCTATCCGGACCGATACGGCTACGACTACGGCGGTGTCCACCTGATGCCCGAGGGAGCAGGCGACAACGTGCCGGTCTTCCCCTGCGCGGTCGAGCCGGCGGCGTTGGTCCCGTCCCACTACCCGACCATCGCGTGGCGCGGCGGTCTCGACCTCAACCCGCTCGACGCCACCGATCCGGAACAGGTGGCTTGGCTGCAGACCCTCGTGTGGCCGGAGCAGACCGACCGGGCCGACCGGCTCGGCAAGGCCCTGGCGATCGCCCGGCAGGCCCCGGTGGCGATCCGCAAGCGCAGCCTGCTCGACCCGTTGGACGACGTGTTCGACGGCGCCCCCGCGGGAGCCACCCGCGTGCTGATCCACAGCTCGGTGCTGGCCTATATCGACGACGGGGAGCAGAGGCGGCAGGTCTGCGACCGTATCCGGGCAGCCTGCGACGTCTGGATCTGCAACGAGGCCACCCGCGTCCTGCCCTGGATCGCCGAGCAGGCCACGGCCTCCCCGCCGAACGGGATGTTCATGCAGGCGGTTAACGGAAAGCCGGTCGCCTGGACCGACCCGCACGGAGCGGCGCTGACCCTCATCGGCGACCGCCTGGCACTTCCGATCTGACGCGTAAAGCCCTGGACCGAACCCGAACGTTCCCCTAAACCTCGGAAAAAGTCCGAATGCCATGCAAGTCGAGGGGACCCCGATGAAAATCATTGTGACGGATCGCGACGGCGGCGAGCACGCGGTCGAGGCGACCAAGGGCTGGCGGGTGATGGAGATCATCCGCGAGGCCGGTCTGCCGATCACCGCGGAGTGCGGCGGCGCCTGCGCCTGCGCCACGTGCCATGTCTATGTCGCGCCCGAGTGGTGGGACAGGCTGGAGCCACGGGGCGAGGAAGAGAACGACATGCTCGATCTCGCCTTCGAGGTTCAGGAGAACTCTCGGCTGTCCTGCCAGATCCTGTTCGACGAGAGCCTGGACGGCTTGAAGGTCACGCTCGCGCCTGAGTGAGCCTGAAAGACCGAAGGGCCCTAAGCGGCCCTTCAATCCCTTGTCAGCGGCTGCCCTGAGCCTCAGTGATACCCGAACTCGTGAGCGGCGTAGGCGATCTCCTGCGGTCTGACCAGTTCGGCGTTCGTAATCCGGACGGTATGCAGGCGACCCTCGATATTCCGTTCCCAATAATCCAGGAATTTAGTCAGCCGGGGGAAATCGGGGGTGATATCCATCTCCTGCCACAGATAGCTTTGGAGAAGCTTGGGGTAATCGGGAAGACGATAGAGGATTTCCGCCGTGGTCAGCCGATATCGATACAAGTCGTTGACGCTCGGACGGGTTCCGGAATTCAGCATCGCGCCTAACCTCCGCATGAACGCAGTTGACGCTGAAAATTCTGCTGGTAGAACGGCCGCGCCGACAAGAGGAATTATCTTTTACTTCAGTATTTTAGCAGCCAACATCGGAGTCTGCTGCCAGCCGTCCGATGCCGTCGCCGATACCGGCACCTGCCCCGGGATCGCTTCCGGCGACGGCCCCGGCCTCGCCGCCTGCATCGTCAACGAGCTCTGCATCGAAGGCATCTATTCGCCGCCGCGGTCGATCGACCTGCCGCAGGAAGTTGTCGAAGCCTATCGCGACGCCGAAATCGATATCGCCGTCCGGCATTTCCGCCTGGACGTCCGCTTCCGCAAACGCGCCGGCGCGGAGATCGGCCAATGCGGCTATACCGGCCCCACGAAGTTCATGTACTCGCTGGTGCAACCCGCCTCGGCCACGAACATAACGGTGACATTTGACCCAAATTGGACATACTAGGATGCATGGCCAATTTTCCGCTTGCCACCGCGCCACTTAAGCCTCGGGCTCGACAGTTCGCCGACTATTGGCTTTCCCTTCCCCGTACCGACTTTATCCCGCACCGCCGAGACTTCGATCCGGCCGCGTTGGTCGGTATCCTCGATACCTTCATGATCTTCGAGATCGTCGCCCCCGACCATTTTCTGATCAGGCTGGCCGGAACCACGGTGATCGAGCATTACGGCCGCGAGATCACCGGCATGAACTATCTCGACTTCCGCACGCCCGACGAGCGGCCGATCACCCAGGCGATGATGTCCCTCGTCGCCACACAGCCCTGCGGGCAGTTGGTGCTGCAATCGGTGAGGACGGGCGACGGCAAGGGACGGGCGTCGCAGTCCTTCGGCCTGCCGATGCGCGACGACGAGGGCAAGGCGAGGCTGCTCTATTATCAGGTCGACTATATCAGGCTCGACGACCTGAAGACCCGCGACGAGCATTATCTCCTGGAGCAGCGCACCGTCGTCCGGCATTTCATGGATATCGGGAACGGGTTTCCCGACATAGCACTGGCCGGCCCGTTCGGTCGCTAACGCGATTGGCCAGGCGATTGATCGGGCGCGCATTTTTGCGGGCCCGTTGACCCGCCCTCCTCCCATCCTCATATGCCGTATAGCTGATTCCAGTCAGGCCGGGCCGGCAGAACCCACAATCTGGAAATGTCTGCCGACGAGCGATCTTGACAGAAATCCCGCGCTTCCTTACATCGCTAGCACTCACCGGGGCAGACTGCTAACACCTTAGAATCTCCCCGGGGACATTGCTCAAACTGCACGTCTCAACAGAGTGTAAATTGGAGGAAGGGTCATGAAATTTCGGCCGCTCCACGACCGCGTGGTGGTTCGTCGTATCGACGCCGATCAGAAGACCGCCGGCGGCATCATCATCCCCGACACGGCGAAGGAAAAGCCGATGGAGGGCGAAGTCCTTGCCGTGGGTCCGGGTGCCCGCGACGAGGCCGGCAAGGTTGTCCCGCTCGATGTGAAGCCGGGTGACCGCGTCCTGTTCGGCAAGTGGTCGGGCACCGAGGTGAAGATCGACGGTGACGATCTGCTGATCATGAAGGAAAGCGACATCATGGGTGTCCTCGAGGGCTCCGCGAAGTCGTCTAAGAAGGCCGCCTAACAAGCTGTCTCATTCAGCGAGGGGCCTTCGAAAGAAGCCGCTTGTATCAAGGGCTAAACCTATCCAAGGAGAGTATCACCATGGCTGCCAAGGACGTTAAGTTCGGCATCGACGCCCGCAACAAGATGTTGAAGGGCGTGGACATTCTGGCCGACGCCGTGAAGGTCACGCTGGGCCCGAAGGGTCGCAACGTGGTTCTGGAGAAGTCGTTCGGCGCTCCGCGCATTTCCAAGGACGGCGTGACCGTCGCCAAGGAAATCGAGCTGTCCGACAAGTTCGAGAACATGGGCGCGCAGATGGTGCGCGAAGTCGCTTCGAAGGCCAACGACGTGGCCGGCGACGGCACCACCACCGCGACCGTGCTGGCGCAGTCGATCGTCCGTGAGGGCGCGAAGGCCGTTGCCGCCGGCATGAACCCGATGGATCTGAAGCGCGGCATCGACAGCGCCGTCGAGGCCGTCGTCGCCGACATCGAGAAGCGCTCGAAGAAGATCACCACCTCCGGCGAGGTCGCCCAGGTCGGCACCATCTCCGCCAATGGCGAGCGCGAGATCGGCGAGATGATCGCCAAGGCCATGGAGAAGGTCGGCAACGAGGGTGTCATCACCGTCGAGGAGGCCAAGTCGCTCCACACCGAGCTCGACGTCGTCGAGGGCATGCAGTTCGACCGCGGCTACCTGTCGCCGTACTTCGTGACCAACGCCGACAAGATGATCTGCGAGCTGGATAACCCCTACATCCTGCTGCACGAGAAGAAGCTGTCCAACCTGCAGGCCATGCTGCCGGTCCTGGAGCAGGTCGTGCAGTCGGGCAAGCCGCTGCTGATCATCGCCGAGGACGTCGAGGGCGAGGCCCTGGCCACCCTCGTGGTCAACAAGCTGCGTGGCGGCCTGAAGGTCGCGGCCGTCAAGGCCCCGGGCTTCGGCGATCGCCGTAAGGCCATGCTCGAGGACATCGCGATCCTGACCGGCGGTACCGTCGTGTCCGAGGATCTCGGCATCAACCTCGACAGCGTCACCCTCGACATGCTCGGCACCGCCAAGCGTGTTGCCATCACCAAGGACGAGACCACCATCGTCGACGGTGCCGGCAAGAAGAAGGACATCGAGGGCCGTTGCTCGCAGATCCGCGCTCAGGTCGAGGACACCACCTCCGACTACGACCGCGAGAAGCTGCAGGAGCGTCTGGCGAAGCTCGCCGGCGGTGTGGCCGTGATCCGCGTCGGCGGTGCGACCGAGATCGAGGTGAAGGAGCGCAAGGATCGCGTCGACGACGCGATGCACGCGACCCGCGCCGCGGTCGAGGAAGGCATCCTGCCGGGCGGCGGTGCCGCTCTCGTCTACGCCATCAAGGCGCTGGAGAAGGTCAAGTTCTCCAACGACGACCAGCGCATGGGTGTGAACATCATCCGCCGCGCCCTGGAGGCCCCGGCCCGTCAGATCGCGTCCAACGCCGGTCACGACGGTTCGGTCATCGTCGGCAAGCTGCTGGAGTCCAAGGACAGCAGCTGGGGCTTCGATGCACAGAGCGGCAGCTTCACCGACCTGGTGAAGGCCGGCATCATCGACCCGACCAAGGTTGTCCGCAGCTCGCTGCAGAACGCCGCGTCGGTCGCCGGCCTGCTGATCACCACCGAGGCCATGGTCGCCGATCGCCCGGAGCCGAAGTCGGCCGCGCCGGCTGGCGGCCCGGACATGGGCGGCATGGGCTTCTAAGCCAGCCGCTATAGCCAAACACGACGGGCCGGGGAGCGATCCCCGGCCCGTTTCTTTTTTGCACTGCACATCAACACCTCAAGCATCTTCGAAGCAAAACGTGATAAACATCACCCCTCCTTAAAGTTGATACGTAATTTTACTTTCAGATTTAAACGTAATTCTCCTAATTCCAATTCGATACTCCTGGCAGCCCTTCAGCCGTTCCGATATCCTTCGCCCATCGGAGGGAAAAGCGATGTCGGCAGTCGTTCAAACCACCCCCGGCTTCCCGCCCCCGTCCAGTTCGATGGCGTGCGGCCCCGCAGATCCGATCATCGACCCGCTGCTGTCCTACTGGGCCGTCAGACGGGGTGATCGCGCCCTCCCCTCCCGCGCCGATATCGATCCCATCGACATCCCGGAACTGCTCCAGCATATCGGTCTGGTCGACGTCGAGGGTCCGCCGCGCCGATACCGGTATCGGCTGGTGGGGTCTTACATGCAGACGATGTTCGGCGAGAACTACCAGGGCCGATACCTCGACGAGGCGCGGCACGACCGGTACCGGGATTTCCTGAACGACCTGTACACCGCTGCGATCGATCAGCGCCGACCGATCCTGAGCGAAGCCGTCTTCGACTATGGGACCGATCGCATCGTCACCATCCGGCGGCTGATCCTGCCGCTCGCCGAAGGCAACGGGGCACCGGTGAACATGCTGCTGTTCGCCAATGTCTTCATCGCGCCCGACCTGCCCCACCACGCAACGCCCGTGCTGCATCTGCGCATGGACGGGCCGTTCCAGTCGGTCTTCCTCACCTCGATAGAAGAGACGCTGAGACGCGCGCTGCCGGTCGACTGACCGGCGGGATCACGCCGACGGCAAGCCGGTTTCGGTCCACCAGGCGGAGAAGCGCTTCGGATCGGTGAAGTGGTGCGTCACGAACCCCAGGTCCCGGGCGCTCTGGATATTGGGCGCACTGTCGTCGATGAAGGCGGTGCGCGCCGGGTCGATGCCGGTCCGCTCGATGAGGATGCGGAAGATCGCGGGATCGGGCTTGATGACTCCCTCGTCACCGGACACCACGACCGTGTCGAAACTGCGCAGGAAATCGAAGCGGCGAGCGGTCTGGGGGAAGGTCTCACGACCGAAGTTGGTCAGCCCGTGCACCGGCATCCCCGCAGCCTTCACCCGGCGCAGCGCGGCCACGCTCTCGGGAATCGCGTCCGGGATCATCTCCTGAAAGCGGCCGTAGAACGCCCGGATCTGCGGCGCATAGTCCGGATGCCGGCCGATCGCCTCGGCCTCCGCATCGGCGATGGAGCGACCGCGGTCCTGCTCGATGTTCCAGTCCTGGGTGCAGACCGTGGCGAGGAACCAGTCGACCTTGCGCTCATCCGCGGTCATGTCGACCCGGGTGAAGATCTTGCGGTAGAGCAGCCGCGGATCCCAGTGGATCAGCACGTTGCCGATATCGAAAACGACGGCGTCGACGCTGGTGGTCATGTCACCCTACTCCTTACCCAGGTCCGGGCTCAGTCCCGGGTCCGTCCCGGCGGCGGAACCGCCCGCCCGATCTCGCCGACTTAGGCCGTCGGCGTGGCAGGCGCAAGCCGGAAGCCGGGGCTTGGAGAAGGTCGGCGCGTCGGCTATCCACCCGGGACCCAACCACCGGGAGCGTGCGATGTCAGACGGCTGGACCGAGTCCGCGGAAGCGTGGATCGCCGAACAGGGCGACGCGGGTGACCTGTCGCGCAGGTTCGTCCTCGACGCGCCGATGATCGAGCGAGTCCGGCGTCTCGCCCCGCAGACGGCGATCGATATCGGCTGCGGCGAGGGCCGTTTCTGCCGTGTCCTGCGTGACCTTGGAATCGCCACCGTCGGGATCGACCCGACGCTCCGGCTGCTCGAGCGGGCCCGCGCCCTAGATCCCGAGGGGGATTATCGGCAGGCGGTGGCGGAAGACCTGCCGGTGCCCGATGCCGGCTTCGACCTCGCCGTCAGCTATCTGAGCCTGATCGACATTCCCGACATGGACCGGGCGATCTCGGAGATGGTGCGGGTATTGTGGCCCGGCGGCACCCTGCTCATCGCCAACCTCAACGGTTTCGCAACCGCCCAGGTCGGCGGCGCGTGGCAGACGCTTCAGGACGGCAGCCGCCGGTTCTGCTTCGACCGGTACCTGGAGGAGCGCGCCGACTGGGCGGCCTGGCGCGGCATCCGGATCAGGAACTGGCACAGGCCGCTCTGCCGCTACATGACCGCCCTGCTGTCCAACGGACTGGCGCTGCGGCATTTCGACGAGCCGGCGCCGACCGGCGGAGAGCCCGATTGGGCCGACCGCAACAGCCGCGTCCCGTTCTTTCACATCATGGAATGGCAGAAGCCCGCCTGAACCGCCGTCCTCTAGGCGGATCCGCGCCGGGCGAGGTCCTGTAAAGCCTCTCCCAATAACCGTCATCCCGGACGCCCCTGGACCTGATTCGGGGGCGGAGCAAATCCGCGATCGGATCGAAACATCCGATCGAGGCTTGCCCTAGTCCTCCTCGGGCGGGTCGATGGCCAGGATCAGGGCGGAATGATCGAGATCTCCGAACCCGCCCTCGACCATGTCTTCCCACAGGGACGCGTTGGTCATGAGACCCGGCAGGTCGATGCCCGATTCCTCCGCCAGGGCGACGGCCGCCCGCATGTCCTTGCGCTGGATGGTCGCCTTGGCCCTGGCCTGGAAATCGCCGGTCGCCATACGCGCGCCATGGAGCTCCAGGATCCGGCTCTGGGCGAATCCGCCCATGATGGCCTCGCGCAGGATCCCCGGCTCAACGCCGGCGCGCCTGGCGAGCGCCATGGCCTCCGCCACGGCCCCGATCGTCATGCCGACGATCATCTGATTGGCCGTCTTCACCACCTGCCCCGACCCGACGGCGCCCACATGGGTGATTCGCCTGCCGAGGACCCTCAGCATGGGTTCGATCCGGGCGAAATCGGCGTCGCTGGCACCGACCATGATGGTCAGGCTGCCGTCAGCGGCAGCGGTCGTGCCGCCGGACACCGGCGCATCGACCCAGTTGCCGCCGGTCATGCGCAGCCGGCCGGCATAGTCTCGGGTGGCCGGCAGACCGGTCGTGCCCATGTCGACCAGCACCCCGTCCTCGGCCAGGCCGTGCAGCACGCCCCAGCTGTCGTCGATCGGGTCGAACACCACGTCGCGCACCGCCTCGGCGTCGGCCACCATGACGATGACCACGTCCGAGGCCTCGGCCACATGGCGGGGCGACGGCTGGGCGGTGACCCTGTCGAACTCGCCGGCCAGGGCTTCTGCCTTCTCGATGGAGCGGTTCCACAGGGACAGCGCCGCGCCGGCGGATGCCAGGCGCCGGGCCATGGGTTCCCCCATCAGGCCCAGACCGACGAGACCGATCCGCCAGCCCTCCAGGGCCGTCGGCATCGGCGTCTCCGGAGACGGAGAATGGGGCTCAGTCACGACGTCGCCCCTCTCGGCTCAGAGGCGGGCGTAACGGGCGCCGGCGCCCCGTTCGATGGCGGCGGCCGTCAGCCGGTCGACGTTCAGGTCGTGGCGCAGCATCTCCAGGTACCGCAGCTCTTCCTGGGTGGCCTCGCCGTCGGCGGCGACGACGTCGCAGGCCAGGGCGTAGGCGGTCGGGCACAGACGTTCCGGCAGGTTGGCCTTGATCTGGCCGATCGCGGTCTCGATACCGTCGCTCTCGGAGAGCATGTCGGTGGCGGCAGCGGCGACCTGGGGCAGATTGCCCCGCTCGAAATCGGCGAAGATCGGCAGGTGCTGAACGATCCCACGGATCGTCTCGAGCTCGCTGTCCGCGAGCGAGCCATCGGCAGCGGCGCCGACAATCATGGCGTAGATCAAGGCGGCGTGGTGGCTAATCATCGAATTCCCTTGGAAAGCGAGGAAAATGGGACACGTGGATGGCCTTCGGCCACATATCGGTGGGTATAACGGTCTCTCCAGGCTGGGACAACAGAGGCAGAGTGACACAACTTCCGCCTCCACCCGTCCGATCATCCACAGGCGGGGTTGTTCGCGCAACGCGTTCGTTCCCAAATAGGCCGATCCGCCGGAACGGGCGGCAAAGACGACGTCCGTCGGACCGCGGTCGGCGTCCCTACACAACGGTCCAGGGAGGACAGACCTATCGTGAGCAGCACAAGCACCCCGCTGGGATATGTAGGACTCGGCCTGATGGGCGGCCCCATGGCGCAACGGCTCCTGGCCGCCGGGTTTCCGCTCCATGTCTGGAACCGCTCCCGGGACAAGCTCGCCCCGCTGGTCGATGCCGGCGCCCAGTCGGCCACCTCGCCCCGCGCTGTCGCGGAAGCCAGCGAGATCGTCTTTACCTGCCTGACCGACACGGACGCGGTCGAGGCGGTGGTCTTCGGCGCCGACGGCATCGCCGAAGCCGGGAGCGCCGGCAAGGTTCTGGTCGACTTCTCCTCCATGCGGCCCGACATGGCGAAGGAGTTCGCCGCCCGGCTGCGCGCGCAGACCGGCATGGGGTGGATCGACGCCCCCGTCTCCGGCGGCGTGCCCGGGGCGACGAACGGCACGCTGACGGTGATGGCCGGCGGCGAGGCGGCGGATTTCGAGCGGGTGAGGGAGGTGGTCGCCCATCTGGCGGGCCGCTTCACGCTGATGGGTGCGAACGGCACCGGACAGTCGACCAAACTGATCAACCAGATGATCGTCGGCACCGGCCTCGCCCTGATGGCCGAGTGCTGCCAGTTCGCCGAAGATGCCGGCATCGACCCTGCCAAGCTGCCCGAAGCGCTGGCCGGCGGACGGGCCGACTCGCCGGTCCTGCAGCAGTTCCTGCCCCGCATGGCCGCCCGTGACCGGGACGTCCAGGGCCGGGTAGCGATCATGGTGAAGGACCTCAACACGGTCATGGACACCGCCCGCCAGCTCGGAACCTCCCTGCCCCTGACCGGCCTCGCCGCCGAGATCCACAAGCTGCTGGTCAAGCACGGGCTGAGCGACGCGGACAACGCCGCGACCATCGACCTCTACGCCCCGCCGAAAACGTAATCGGTAAAGAGGGGACCGGCCGGCCCGGCGCGCAGAAGTGGGTTTGATCGCGTCACGGCGCCGTGCCACCGTTATTCATCACGCGGGAGGAAATCGATGGCGAAAACCCTGAAGGATTATTTCGAACACGGCATCGCTGCCTATGCTCAGGATCTGCGAGAAGGCAGGGTGACCGCGGTGGCCGCCGTCAAAGCCTGCTTGGCGCGTATCGAGGCGTACCCAAAGCTGGACGCGTTCCAGGTGGTCGACGGCGACCGGGCGCTGAAGGCGGCCAAGGCGATCGACGCGCTGCTCGCCTCGGGGATCGATCTCGGCCCGCTCATGGGGGTGCCGATCGGGGTGAAGGACATCATCGCCCTGGAGGGACTGCCGACGACCAACGGCTCGCAGATGAAGAGCGAGCACCTGACCGGGCCGGAGGGCACGATCATGCACCGGCTGAAGGCGGCCGGATGCATCCCCATCGGCAAGACCAAGACCGTGGAGTTCGCCCTGGGCGCCACCGGCGTCAACGAGGCCCGGGGAACGCCCTGGAACCCGTGGGACGCCAACACCCACCGTATCCCTGGCGGCTCGTCCAGCGGCTCCGCCGTGGCGACGGCGGCGGGGCTCTGCGGCTTCGCGCTCGGCACGGACACCGGCGGTTCGGTGCGCATCCCCGCCTGCTTCACCGGATTGTTCGGCCATAAGACCACGGTGGGCCTGTGGCCGACCGATGGCGTGTTCCCGCTCAGTCCGAGCCTGGATTCCATCGGCCCGCTGACCCGGAACGCCGGCGATGCGGCGCTCATCCACGCGGTCGTGACCGGATCGGAGGTGCCGATGCCGGCCCGGCTGGAGGGTCTGCGTCTCGGCCGGCCGACCAATTTCTTCTTCGAGGATCTGGACGACCAGGTGGCGGCCACCGTCGAAGCGGCCATCGTCGCCCTCAGCGCGGCTGGCGTGGAGATCGTCGATATCGAGATCCCGGAAGCCGCGGAGCGCGCCCGCCTTTTCCCGGCAATCGTCCCGCCGGAACTGATCGCGCGGCTGACGCCGGAGGCGTTCGAGAAGGCCCGCCCGAACATGGACCCGGTCACCGCCGACCGGGCGGCCCATGGGCTGAAGGTCTCCGCGGTGGAGCATCTGGCGGCGCAGTACCGGCGCCTGGAGCTGGAGCGGATCGCCGACGCCCGCTTCGCCGGGCTCGACGGCTGGATCTCGCCGACCTGCCCGTTCGTACCGATGCCGGTGGAGAACCTGAAGCATCCGGAGGAAGCGGCGAGGGGCAGCCTGTCGTCCCGCAATACCCAGCCGGCAAACATCTTCCGCCTGTGCTCTGCGTCCCTGCCGATCCACCAGTTCGGCGCAGCCCTGCCCGTCGGATTACAGCTGATGTGCCCGCAGGGCGAGGACGCCCGGCTGCTGTCGATCTCAATGGCCCTGGAGACGGTTCTCGGCGCCGGCAAGGCGCCGGATATGAGCGGGTTCCAGGCGTAGAGGACCCGGGCCCGGCCCTTCGACACGCCCCCGGGTCCGGCCCGGGGGCTGCTCAGGGCGAGGTCGAAAATGGATCAGATTAGAACTTTGACCTCGCCCTGAGCAGCCCCGGCCTCAAGCCGGGGCGTGTCGAAGGGCCGGCCCGGGATCATCCCCGAACGGGGACGGATCAGCCCGCGGCGGCGTCGCCCCCGTCGCGGTTCATGCCCACCTTGCCGGCGAGCGAGGCTTCCAGGAAGGCGTCGATGTCGCCGTCCAGCACCGCGGACGGATTGCCACTCTCGTGGCCCGTGCGCAGGTCCTTCACCATCTGGTACGGCTGCAGGACGTAGGACCGGATCTGGTGGCCCCAGCCGATATCCGACTTGGACGCCTCGGTCGCGTTCGCCTCTTCCTCGCGGCGCTGCAGCTCGGCCTCGTAGAGGCGCGCGCGCAACATGTCCATGGCCGTGGCCCGGTTGCGGTGCTGCGAGCGGTCGTTCTGACACTGCACCACGATTCCCGACGGGATGTGGGTGATGCGGATGGCCGAGTCCGTCCGGTTGACGTGCTGACCGCCGGCACCCGACGCGCGGTAGGTATCGACCTTCAGGTCCTTGTCCTCGATCACGATGTCGATCGAATCGTCGACCACCGGATAGACCCAGGCGCTGGAGAAGCTGGTATGGCGCCGGGCCTGGCTGTCGTAGGGAGAGATGCGGACCAGCCGGTGCACGCCGCTCTCGGTCTTCAGCCAGCCATAGGCGTTGTGGCCGGAGATCTTGATGGTCGCCGACTTGAGACCGGCTTCTTCGCCGGCACTCTCCTCCAGCCATTCCACCTTGTAGCCCTGGCGTTCGGACCAGCGGGTGTACATGCGCAGCAGCATCTCGGCCCAGTCCTGGGCCTCGGTACCGCCGGCGCCGGCATGGACTTCCAGATAGCAGTCGAGCCCGTCGGCCTCGCCGGACAGCATGCTCTCGATCTGCATCTTCTCGGCTTTGACGCGGACCGCCTCGAGTTCCTTCTCGGCCTCGGCGACCGTGTCGGAATCGCCCTCGGCCTCGCCGAGTTCGATCATCATGACCGCGTCCTCGACCGTCTGGTCGAGCGCCTTCACGTCCTCGATCTGCTTCTCGAGCCGGGTGCGTTCCTGCATAAGCTTCTGGGCCCGTTCAGGATCGTCCCACAGGCTCTGGTCCTGGGTCAGGGCATCGAGCTCGGACAGTCGTGTCAGTGCGACATCCCAGTCAAAGATGCCTCCTCAGCAGTTCGATCGACTGCTTGATCTCATCGAGGGTCTGGGTGGTCTCGGCGCGCATTGCGCCCTCCGTTCAGGTGACGTCCGCCATATCGGGGACGATGGGTATCGGGACAAGTCAGACGCTTAATAGAGCCCGGATCCGCTGGTCGCAACAGGCGCCGCGGCGGCGGGTGCCGAAGCCGGCTCCGTGTCGGAGGATGCGGGGCCCATGCCGCCGCCGATCACCATGCTTTCGCCGGTCGGTTCCGTGCCGGGTTTGAAGGCCTCCAGGACCGCGCCGGACGCGCCGGGATTGGCCCGCTGACCGCTCTCCAGATCGACCCAGACCATGCGGACGCCCGGCGGAATGCGGAAGTCCGGCGTTACCACCCCATCCAGGGCGTCGGCCATGAAGGACTTGAAGATCGGGGCGGCAACGCTGGACCCGGTATCATGACGACCCAGGGTGCGCGGCTGGTCGAAGCCGACATAGACGCCGACGGCGAGGTCCGGCGAGAAGCCGACGAACCAGGTGTCCATGTTTTCGTTGGTCGTGCCGGTCTTGCCGCCCAGGGTCTTGCCGAGCTCGGCGATGCGGCGCCCGGTCCCGCGCAGAACCACGCCTTCCAGCATCGACACCATCTGGTAGGCCGAAGCCGGATCGACGATCTGCTCGCGCGTGTCGGGGATCTGCGGCGGCGGGCCGCCGTTCCAGGACGCCGCAGCGCACCCGTCGCAGGGCCGGTCGTCGTGCCGGTAGATGGTCTTGCCGTGACGGTCCACCACCCGGTCGAACAGCGACGGAGTGACCCGCTTGCCGCCGTTGACCAGCATGGAATAGGCGGTGGTCATGCGCAGCAGCGTCGTCTCCGCCGCTCCGAGCGAGAAGGACAGGTGCGGCTGCATCTTGTCGACCACGCCGAACAGCTTGGCGTAGTTCACGACCTTGTCCATGCCGATCGTCTGGGCAAGACGGACGGTCATCAGGTTCCGCGACTTCTCGATGCCGACGCGCATCGGGGTCGGTCCGTAGAACTCGTTGGAATAATTGGACGGCTTCCATTTCGGCAGCCCCGGCCCCTGGTCGAGCACGAAGGGCGCGTCGAGAATCTGCGTCGCCGGCGTATAGCCGCTGTCGAGGGCGGCCAGATAGACGAAGGGCTTGAAGGAGGAGCCCGGCTGGCGCCACGCCTGGGTCGCCCGGTTGAACTCGCTCATCTCCATGCTGAATCCGCCGGACATGGCGAGCACCCGGCCGGTATGCGGGTCCATGGCGACCAGGCCGCCGCCGACATCCGGGATCTGGCGCAGGGCGACGGTCGCTTCGCCATAGGCCTCGCCCTTGGCGTCCTTCTCGACGGTCTCCACCGGGACGACATCGCCCAAACTGAGCACGTCGGTCACAGATTTCGGCGTGCCCCCGTAGCGCTGATCCTCCATCCACTGCCGCGCCCACTTCATCTCGTCATAGGGAAGCGTGGCGAGCGATCCGTCGGGGAAGCCGATGGTCGCCGTCTTGGCATCCGCCTTGACCACCGCGCCCAGGCGCCAGTCGCCCAGGCCGGCCGGCCGCTCGACCTTGGCGAGCGCATCGCCCCAGCCGGGCACGATCTCGATCTTCGCGACCGGACCGCGCCAGCCGTGGCGCTGATCGTAGTCGATCAGGCCTTCACGCAAGGCCTTGTCAGCCATGCGCTGCATCTTCGGGTCGAGAGTCGTGCGGACCGACAGGCCGCCTTCGTACAGGCCGTCGTCGCCGTAGCGCTGGATCAGGTCTCGGCGGACCTCCTCGGCGAAGTAGTCGGCGGAGGTCGCGTCCCCGGTGGAAGCGGTCGAGACGGTCAGCGGCTCCTGCGTCGCCGCCTGGGCTTCGGCCTGCGTGATGAAGCCGTTCTCCACCATCTGTCCGATCACCCAGTTGCGGCGGGCGACGGCCGCCTCGTGCCGGCGGGTCGGATGATAGTTGTTCGGCGCCTTCGGCAGCGCCGCCAGATAGGCCGCCTCGCCGATGGTCAGCTCGGCCAGCGGCTTGTCGAAATAGTTCAGGGCCGCCGCGGCCACACCGTAGGAGCCGAAGCCGAGATAGATCTCGTTCAGATACAGCTCGAGGATCCGGTCCTTGCTCAGGACCCGCTCGATGCGGAAGGACAGAATGGCTTCCTTGGCCTTGCGGTCGATCGACACCTCGTTGGTCAGCAGGAAGTTCTTGGCGACCTGCTGGGTGATCGTCGATGCGCCCACCGGGCGGCGGCCGGTGCCGTAGTTCTTCACGTTCAGCACCACCGCGGAGGCGAGGCTGACGAAATCGATGCCCGGGTGGTTGTAGAAATTCTTGTCTTCGGCGGAAAGGAACGCCTTCACCACGCGCTTGGGGATCGCCTCTATGGCGACGAAGATGCGCTTGTTGCGCGCATACTCCTCCAGCAGCCGGCCGTCGCCCGCATGGACCCGGGTCACCACCGGCGGCTCGTAATCCGCCAGATACTCGTAGTCGGGCAGACCCCGGCCGAAATGGTGGAATGCGTACAGCACGGCGCCCACGCCGCCGATGGCGACGATCAGGAAGAAAACGAAGATTCCGAGCAGCCAACGCAACAAATTCATACCCTCCGAAGCCCGGTCCCACCCTACCAGACGCGCTGGGCATATGCATTCCCAACGCCGTGACCGTCCAGCGGTTGCCTACGGTAGAGAGATAATGTGACGTCAACGCGGCGCGATGTGGGCTCTGTCACACGCCGGGGCAAGTGTTCGGATTGACGAAAGCCGGCCGAGTTCGCACGCTAACGGACAGGAATGCCAAGGACCCCCCGGGAGACGACGCCATGACGACCAGCGCGCTTGCCGATACCACCGTCGAGATGTTTCGCCGCGACGGAGCCGTGAAGCTCTCCGGCGTGTTCGACAAGGACTGGGTCGCCGCACTGCGCGAGGGCATCGACCGCAACATGCGCGAGCCCGGGCTCTACGCCAAGGAATACACACCAGAAGGCAAGCCGGGGTATTTCTTCGGCGACTACTGCAATTGGCAGCGGATCCCGGAGTATCAGCGCTTCCTGGAGCAGTCGCCGGCAGCGGATCTCGCCGGGCAGCTCATGGGCTCGCAGAAGGTCGTACTGTTCCATGAGCACGTGCTGGTGAAAGAGCCGGGGACCGAGGAACGCACCCCCTGGCACCACGACCAGCCCTACTACTGCATCGAGGGCACCCAGACCTGCTCCCTGTGGATTCCCCTGGATCCGGTGCCGCGGGAGGTCTGCGTCGAGTTCGTCGCCGGCTCCCACGGCTGGGGCAAGAGGTTCCTGCCGACCAAGTTCAAGGGCGAAGCCTACGAGCGCAGCGACGACGGGCTGGAGCCGCTGCCCGATATCGAACTGGAGCGCGGCGAGCATACGATCCTGGGCTGGGACATGGAGCCGGGCGACGCCATCGCCTTCTCGTTCCTGACGGTGCATGGCGCGCCGGGCAATCCCGGCACCGGCGGCAACAGGCGGCGTGCTTTCGCGGCCCGGTTCTGCGGCGACGACGTGGTCTATGTGAAGCGCAGGGGCGAGGTCTCGCCACCCTTCCCCGATGTGCGGCTGAACCACGGAGACCCGCTGCGCGGCGAGGAATTCCCTGTCCTACGGGGGTAGTCAGCCGCTTGCCGCCCGGCGTCCGCGCTGCTAGAGACCCTCTCCCATTACCGATTCGCCCGCCTCCCTGACGATCCCTCTCGGAGCGGGCGGGGAGAGGCGCCATGGCCAGCGACAGCACGATCGACACATCGGACGCCGACCGCGTCTATCTGTTCGACACCACCCTGCGCGACGGACAGCAGACCCGCGGCGTCGACTTCACCGTCGCCGACAAGGCGGCGATCGCCCGCGCGCTGGATCAGCTTGGGATCGACTACATCGAAGGCGGCTGGCCGGGCGCCAACCCGACCGACGACCGGTTCTTCGCCGAGCCGCCGAAGATGGACAACGCGCGGATCGTCGCCTTCGGCATGACCCGCCGCCCGGGCCGCAGCGCCGACAACGATCCCGGTCTCGCCGGCATTCTCGACGCCCGCGTGCCGGCCGTCTGCCTGGTCGGCAAGACCTGGGACTTCCATGTGGACGTGGCGCTGGAGATCGAGCGCGACGAGAACGTGGCCATGGTCCGCGACAGCATTGCCCGGGCCGTCGCCGTCGGCCGCGAGGCGATGTTCGACTGCGAGCATTTCTTCGACGGCTTCAAGGCCAATCCCGACTACGCGCTGGACTGCGCCGAGGCGGCCTATACGGCGGGCGCGCGCTGGGTCGTCCTGTGCGACACCAACGGCGGGACGCTGCCCCACGAGATCGAGGAGATCGTCGCCAAGGTCGCCGAGCGGGTCCCCGGCACCCATCTCGGCATCCACTGCCACAACGACACCGGCAACGCGGTCGCCAACTCGCTGGCCGCGGTGCGCGCCGGCGCGCGGCAGGTCCAGGGCACGATCAACGGCCTGGGCGAGCGCTGCGGCAATGCCGACATGATGGCGATCATCCCGAACCTCGTGGTGAAAATGGGGATGACGACCAATGTGGGCACCGGCAAGCTGAAGCACCTGACGGCGGTCTCCCGGCTGCTGGACGAGCGCCTGAACCGGGCGAGCGACCCGCACCGCGCCTATGTCGGCGCCGCCGCCTTCGCCCATAAGGGCGGGCTGCACGTCTCGGCCGTCCAGAAGGACCCGAAGACCTACGAGCACGTGGAGCCGTCCACCGTCGGCAACCAGCGTCACATCCTGGTGTCCGACCAGGCCGGACGCTCCAACATCCTGGCCCGCTTCGCCGAAATCGGCGTCGAGGTCGATCCCAAGCACCCGAAGGTGCAGCGGCTGGTCGACGAGGTGAAGGAGAAGGAGTTCCTCGGCTATTCCTACGACAGCGCGGAAGCCAGCTTCGAGCTGCTGGCCCGCCGGCTGATCGAGGGCGTGCCGGAGTTCTTCACCATCGAGCGCTGGCGCGTCATGGACGAGCGCCGGTTCAACGCCCGCGGCGATCTGGTGATCGAGTCCGAGGCGACGGCCACGCTGACCGTCGGCGGCACCGCCCATCACGAGGTCGCGGTCGGCAACGGGCCGGTCAACGCGCTGGACACCGCCATCCGCAAGGCACTGACGCCCAAGTTTCCCGCGATCCAAACCATGCGGCTGATCGACTACAAGGTGCGCATCCTGCCGCCGGCCCGCGACGGCGACGGCACCGACGCCACCACCCGGGTAATGATCGAAAGCGAAGACGAGACCGGTATCACCTGGCGCACGGTCGGCGTCAGCCCGAACATCATCGACGCCTCCATCGCGGCGCTGTCCGACGCCATCACCTGGAAGCTGTTGCGCGCCGGTGCGGCAGCGCCGAAAGCGGACGCCTGAGCGCATGGCGGGGACAGACCACGCCCGCTCCGTCGCCGGGGCCGGCCCCGCCATCGTTCTGGTGGAGCCGCAACTCGGCGAGAATATCGGCGCCTGCGCCCGGGCGATGCTGAACTGCGGCCTGACCGACATGCGGCTGGTCAACCCGCGCGACGGCTGGCCGAACCCCGCTGCCGAGGCCATGGCGGTCGGCGCCATCGAGGTGCTGGAGAAAGCGCGGGTCTATCCCACCACAGCAGAGGCCTGCGCCGATCTGACCTACGTCCTGGCGACGACCGCCCGGCCGCGCGGCGTGACCAAGGAAGCGCTGGTGCCGCGCGCCGCCGCCGCCCAGCTGCGCGCCCGGCTCGACGCGGATCAGCCGGTGGGCGTGCTGTTCGGCCCGGAGCGCGCCGGGCTGGTGAACGAGGACATCACCCTGGCGGACGCGGTGATCACCGTGCCGCTGAACCCCGGCTTCTCGTCCCTTAACTTGGCGCAGGCCGTGCTGCTAGTCGGGTACGAGTGGTTCCAGAGCGGCGATGCCACGCCGGACGTCCAGCTCATGTCCGACAGCCCGCCGGCGCCGGTGGAGACGCGGGAGTTCTTCTACAGCCGGCTGGAGGAGGAACTGGAGGAGGCCGGGTTCTTCTATCCCGAGCATCTGGGCCCGACGATGAAGCGCAACCTGCGCACCATGTTCGGCCGGGCCGGCCTGACCGACCAGGAGGTGCAGAGCCTCCACGGCGTGGTGAAGTCTCTCACCGGCAAGCGGCGGCGCGGACCCTAGAGTCCGTTCAAGAGCTTAAAGCCCGACCCGGCTACTGCGGGGTCCCTTTCGCCAACCTATTCTGCATCGCTTCCAGGCTGATCTGCTCGGGGCTGTCGAACATGGTCATGATGTAGCGCACGTCCCCGCGCGAGTAGCCGTCGGCCAGGAAGTGCAGGAAATAGCCGTTGAGCCAGGCTGCGGTGACGCAGAGGGCGATGATCGGCACGTGCTGGCGGGTCGAGCTGTTCATCAGGAACGGATAATTCTGCACCAGCTCCTCGCTCCAGATCTTGTTGAAGCGCGGGTCCAGCGGGCTGAGCAGGCCTTCCTGGAAGATCCGGTAGGACAGCCACATCTGCTCCATCGCCGAGAATTCGTTCTCCGTGCCGGTCTCGTAGACATCGCGCAGGAAGGCCCGTTGCCGGTCCGGGCGCAGGACCATCACACCGGTGTTGACCATGTCGGGCTGGTCTTCCGGCAGACCGGCCTCGGCATAGCGCTCCCGCGCGGTGGGGCCGCGGTCGCGCTTGAAGATGCCGCTGCCGTACCGGAACGCCCGGTCCCAGCGGTTCTCCAGGATCTCCGCTGTCGGCTGGGTGCTGGCGAACGGGACCGCGCCGATCCCCTCGGCATCGCCATAGCGCGCGACGATGCAGGGGGCGGAATGGAAATTCACGAAGATGTCGGCGTCGATCCAGACCACATGGTCGTATCCCTGCAGGCCTGGATGTTCCAGGATCAGGCATTTCTGCCAGTGCGGGGTGCGCTCGGCAGCACGCGGCGTCGGGTCGATGGGACTGTCGATCAGCACCAGATCGTAGCCGTGCTTGTCGGCATAGGCCACGACGCTCTTGCGATACAGAGTGTTCCACATCGACTGGTAGTCGCGGCCGATCACCATGGTGGTCAGCGCCTTGCGCCCCGCCATCTCGTCCCTCCCCTCGCCTGCCCGAAAGGCACCCTAGGCAGCCGCTAAGGCGGAAGTAAAGCGCGCCGGCTTCAACCTCCGGCGGCGATGACGCCCCGGAAGTAGTCGATTGTGCGCGCCAGCCCGTCCTCCAGCGCCATCGTCGGCTGCCAGCCGAGCAGGGCGCGGGCTCGGCCGATATCGGGGCGGCGCTGCTGCGGGTCGTCCTGCGGAAGCGGCCGGTGCTCGATCCGGGACGCCGATCCGGTCAGCCGGATCACGGTCTCGGCGAGCTCCAGCACCGTGCATTCGGTCGGATTGCCCAGATTCACCGGGCCGGTGACGTCGCCCGGGCTGGACATCAGCCGCAGCGTCCCCTCGATCAGGTCGTCGACATAGCAGAACGAGCGCGTCTGGCTGCCGTCGCCATAGAGCGTGATCGGGTCCCCCTTCAGGGCCTGCATGATGAAGTTGGAGACCACCCGGCCGTCCCGCGGATGCATCCGCGGGCCGTAGGTGTTGAAGATCCGCGCCACCTTGATGCCGAGACCGTGCTGTCGCCGGTAGTCGAAGAACAGGGTCTCCGCGCACCGTTTGGCCTCGTCGTAGCAGGCCCTCGGCCCGATCGGGTTAACGTTGCCCCAGTAATCCTCGGTCTGCGGATGCACGGTCGGGTCGCCGTAGACCTCGGATGTCGACGCCTGAAAGATCCGGGCGTTCAGCCGCTTGGCGAGGCCGAGCAGGTTGATGGCCCCGTGTACCGAGGTCTTGGTGGTCTGAACCGGATCGTGCTGGTAGTGAACCGGCGAGGCCGGGCAGGCGAGATTGTAGATCTCGTCCACCTCGACATAGAGCGGAAAGGTCACGTCGTGGCGGATCAGTTCGAAGTCCCGGTTGTCCAGCAGATGGGTCACGTTGGCCCGGGTGCCGGAGAAGAAGTTGTCGACGCAGACCACCTCGCACCCGTCGCGCAGCAGGCGCTCGCAGAGGTGGGAGCCGATGAACCCGGCCCCTCCGGTCACGAGGACGCGCTTTCGTCCGAAATAGTCCTGGCGCATGGGGTGCTGGGCTCCAAACTGGCGTCGACGCAGGCTACACGGGACGTATCCCGGTCGCCGGCGACAATATCCGCTCTGCGTCCGTGAGGCGAGGTCGCAGCGCCGATTGTCCCCGCCAACCCCACGGTGGGTTTGACATTTCCGGGACGATCCGTATAACGCGCCCATTCCTGAGAACGTGGAGCACGCCTACGCGCATGTTCCCGGCCCGGCCAAAGCGGTTGCTGCGTGCCGGATCACCCTATCGGGACAACCCGCCCAGCGGCCGAAAACGGCCAGTACCGGGCACAAGAAGGAGTGAAGCGATGGCCAAGCGCATCGCCGCGAAGCATAAGATTGACCGCCGCCTCGGCGTCAACCTCTGGGGCCGCCCGAAATCCCCGCTCAACAATCGCGAATACGGCCCGGGTCAGCACGGGCAGCGCCGCCGCAAGCCGACCGACTACGGCGTGCAGCTCATGGCGAAGCAGAAGCTGAAGGGCTACTACGGCAACATCGGCGAGAAGCAGTTCCGCAAGTACTACGCCGAGGCCGTCCGTCGTAAGGGCGACACCGGCGAGAACCTGATCGGCATTCTGGAGACGCGCCTCGACGCGGTCGTCTACCGCATGAAGTTCGTGCCGACCGTCTTCGCCGCCCGCCAGCTGGTCAACCACGGCCACGTCAAGGTCAACGGCAAGCGCGTGAACATCCCCTCCTTCCTGGTGCGGGAAGGCGACGTGGTCGAGGTGAAGGAAAAGTCCCGCGAGCTGCCGGTGGTCCTGGAAGGCGCGCAGTCGAACGAGCGCGACGTGCCGGACTACCTGGAAGTCGATCACAGCAAGATGACCGGTACCTTCACCCGGATCCCGAAGCTGGAAGACGTGCCGTACCCGGTTCAGATGGAACCCAGCCTCGTGGTCGAGTTCTACTCCCGCTAAACTACGGCGAACCGACAAATCGGCGATCGGCCGGCCTTTGTGGCCGGCCTTTTGCATTTCCGGCCCATACTGTCGCGGAATCCCGGCTTTCGAGCCCGGCCGGACCGGACGCCTTAACCAATTGTTCAGCGTATTTAGGCGTTATACGATCTAGTTTGTGGGGGAGAAAACGAGCATGGCGACGGCGAATGTTCAGACGCCGGCTCCAATCCTGGTCGTTCAGGCGATCCGCGCTCACCAGCTCGGGCACCTGGATGCGGCACAGGATCTGTACGATCGCGCCCTCGCGGCCGATCCGTGCGAGGTGGACGCCCTCAATCTGATGGGCACGCTGATGCTCCAGCGCGGCGACCTCGCCAGTGCCGTGCCGTATGCCGCCAAGGCAGTCCTCGTCGATCCCCGATCCCCCTACGCGCTGAATACCCTGGGCCTCGTCCTGAAACAGGCCGGCCAGCTCGCCGCCGCGGCGAGCTGCTATCAGAAAGCGCTGCTGATCGATGACGGTTTCGCCGACGCCTACAGCAATCTCGGCGTCATTCTGCGCGCGGAAGGCCATCTGCTGCGGGCGATCGAGTATTACCGCCGCGCCCTCGACCTCAACCCGACCCTGGGCGAGACCTACAACAACCTGGCCAATGCCTATCAGGAGATCGGCGAACTCTCCGAAGCGGTCGACGCCTATCTCCAGGCGGCGGACCGGATGCCGGAGAGCGACACCGTGCATTACAATGTCGCCCTCCTGCTGAACCAACAGGGCCTGACGGACGACGCGCTGACCCATCTGCGGCGGGCGCTGGAACTCAACCCCGCCCGCACCGACGCAGAGCATCTCGTCGCCGCCCTGGAAGGCCGCACCACGCGCCGGGCGCCCACCGACTACGTCCGGAACCTGTTCGACTCCTATGCGGCGCGGTTCGAAGCCGATCTGGTCGGCGACCTGCACTACCGCATCCATGTCGACATGGCCCGCCTCATCAACCAGCACCGACGCGGCCGGCGGTTCGGCCATGCGCTCGACCTGGGCTGCGGCACCGGCCTGTGCGGGGCGGAAGTCCGCGGCATCGTCGACCGTCTGACCGGGGTCGACCTGTCGGAGAACATGCTGCGTCAGGCCGAGGTCAAGGGCGTGTACGACGTCCTGCGCGCCATCGATATCGATCAGTTCCTGGAAGAGTGCGACCAGAAGGTGGATCTGGTCCTGGCAGGGGACCTGTTCATCTATGTCGGATCCCTGGACAGGACCATCGGCCTGATTGCCGACAGGCTGAACGAACGCGGATATCTGGTCTTCTCGGTCGAAGCCGAAGTCCCCGCCGCCTCGTGGATTCTGCGGCCGTCGGGGCGCTACGGGCACGGAGACGCCTATATTTCCGCCCTGATGGCGGAGAACGGGCTTCTGGTGGTGGACAAACTCCGGACCACCTTGCGCAACGAACGGGGCCGTCCCATCGACGGCATCATCTACTTGGCCGAAAAGATTCCGGCCTGACCGGCCAGACGGCCCTTTTCCCGCACCCTTGCCCGCCGCCGCCCCTTGATTATGCGCCGGAAGGGTCAACGTTGTCGGTGGCATTGTATACCGTTTCGCCCGCCGGAGCTCAGCGCGGGTCCGCCACCGGAGGGGCCGCATGAGTATTCTGCGCCAGATCGTCGTTGTCGGAGTGCTTGCGGCCCTGGCCGTGGCAGGCTGGACCTTTGCCCGCCCGCTCCTGTCCGACGACGAGACCGGCGCGTCCGGAGCCTCGAAGCCCAAGCCGGCCGCCGCGGTCGTGGCCGAAGTCACCTTCGCCGCGGAGCGGATCAGCCTGGAAGCCGTCGGCACCGCCCGTGCGGCGCAATCCGCCATCCTCTACGCCCCGGCCGCCGGCGAAGTGAAGGCCGTGAATTTCAGTGCCGACGAGACGGTCGCCGCGGGGGACGTGCTGCTCGAACTCGACCGCGAGGGCGAGGAGCTTGCGGTCGAGCTTGCCCGGGTCCGGCGGACCGATGCCGACCGCATCGTGCGGCGGCTGCGCAGCCTCAGCAGGTCCGGTGCCGTCGCCCAGGCGACGCTGGACGACGCCCTGACCACCCTGGAGGCCGCCCGCATCGCGCTGCGCCAGGCCGAGGTCGACTTGGCCGACCGCTTCGTCATCGCCCCCTTCTCCGGCCGCATCGGTCTGAGCGACATCGACGTCGGCGACCGGATCTCCTCCGATACCCGCATCGCCACCCTGGACGACCGGTCCTCGCTGCTTGTGCGCTTCGAAGTCCCCGAAGCGCTGCTCGGCCGGATCGCCGTCGGCGAAACCGCCTCGGTGGTCCCCTGGACCAGCGCCGACATCACGGCAGAAGGTACCGTCTACGACGTCGACAGCCGAGTGGACGAGGCCAACCGCTCCTTCACCGTACGCGCCCGGATCCCGAACCAGGACGACCGCCTGCGCCCCGGCATGAGTTTCCGGGTCAACCTCGATATCGAGGGTCCGGAGCGGCCTCGGGTCCCGGAAATCGCCATCCAGTGGGGCGGCGACGGTTCCTTCGTCTGGGTCGTCCGCAATGCCGAGGCCCGGCGCGTGCCGGTCACCATTCTCCAGCGCCAGGAAGCGCTGGTTCTGGTCGATGCCGACATCGACCGGGGCGATCTCGTCGTGGTCGAAGGCCTGCACCGGATGCGGCCCGGCGCGCCGGTGGAGATCCTGCCTGAGGGCGCGCGCACGCCGGCACCCATTCCCGCCCGCCTCCAGGGGGCAGGATCGTGAGCGACCCGACGCCGGCACCGGCGGCGGGCGTCAGCGATCTTCCCGCCCTCAGCGTGCGGCGCCCGCTGCTCGCCCTGGTCCTGAACCTGCTGATCGCGCTTGCCGGTGTCGCCGCCATCCTGGCGGTCGAGGTCCGCGAACTGCCCAATGTCGACCGCCCGATCGTCAGCGTGCGCGGTGTCCTGCAGGGCGCGTCGCCGGAGACCATGGACCGCGAGGTGACCAGCGTCGTCGAAGGGGCCGTTGCCCGAGTCAACGGCGTCCGCCAGATCCGCTCCTCCAGCGAGGAGAACAACTTCCGCATGCGCGTGGAGTTCGACCCCAGCGCGGATCTGGACCTCGCCGCGGCGGATGTGCGCGAGGCGGTCAGCCGGGTCCAGCGCGACCTGCCGGACGACGTGGAGCAGCTCGCCGTCGTGAAGGCCGATGCCGACGCCTCGCCGATCCTGCGCCTGGCGGTCCAGGGCGAGACGGTCAGCGACGAGGACCTGTCCAGGATCGTCGAGAACGACATCATTCCCGAGCTGATCTCGGTCGACGGCGTGGCGGACGTCACCATCTTCGGCGATCGGGAGCGCCAGCTCCGCGTCGTGCTCGACCCGCTGCGGCTGAGCTCCTACCAGCTCTCGGCCAGCGACGTGATCGACGTCCTGGAGAACGCGCCGTTCGACATTCCGGCCGGCAGCTTCGGCTCGGAGGATCAGGAACTGATCGTACGCGCCGACGCCACCGTGGAGACGGCGAGCGAGATCGAGGCGATCGTCATCCGCGACAACGTCCGCATCGGCGACATCGCCCAGGTTTTCTTCGGCCCGGAAGACCCCGAGAGCTATGTGCGGGTCAACGGTGCGCACGTCATCGGCCTCGGCATCATCCGGCAGGCGCAGTCCAACACGATCGACATCTCCAAGCGGGTCCACAGCACGGTCGACGGCCTCAACGCCCGCTTCGAGCGGGTCACCGTCAGCGTGACCTCCGACGACGCCCAGTTCATCGAGGGCTCGGTCGAGGAGGTTCTCTACACCCTGTTCCTGGCGGTGCTGATCGTCATCGCGACCCTGTGGATCTTCCTCGGCTCGCCCGCCGCCACGCTGATCCCCTGCGTGTCAATTCCGATCGCGCTGATCGGCTCGGTGGCGGCGATCTGGCTGCTCGGCTTCTCGATCAACATCCTCACCCTGCTCGCCCTGGTGCTGGCCACCGGCATGATCGTCGACGACAGCATCGTGGTGCTGGAGAACATCCAGCGCCGCCGCGCCCAGTCGCTCGGCGCCCGCGCGGCGGCGGTGCTCGGCTCGCGCCAGGTGTTCTTCGCCGTCATCGCCACCACCGCCACACTGGTCTCGGTCTTCGTGCCGATCTCCTTCCTGCCGAGCACCTCCGGCCGGCTGTTCCGCGAGTTCGGCTTCGTGCTGGCGATCGCCGTGGTGATCTCCTCCTTCGTCGCCCTGACCCTGGTGCCGGCCCTGGCAGCCCGCCTCGGCCCGGAGCGGCCCGGCCGGTTCGGCGTACGCAAGGCGCTGGGCCGCCTCGGCACCCGCCTCGCCGACCTCTATGCCCGCTCCCTGCGCGCCGTGCTGGCGGTGCCGCTGGTGGTCGTCGCGATCGCCCTGACCATCGCCGGCGGCTCCTGGCTCGCCTTCGAGCGGCTCGACCGGGAGCTGCTGCCGACGGAGGATCGCGGGTTCATCTTCATCTTCGGGAGCGGGCCGGACGGCGTCGGCCTGTCCTACAGCGACCGCCAGTCCGACCACATGGAAGCGGTGCTGCAGCCCTATCTGGACAGCGGCGAGATCGAGTCCCTGTTCACCATCGTCGGGCGCTACGACCTGAACCGCGTCTTCATTTCCGCCCCGCTGGCGCCCTGGGACCAACGCAGCCGGTCGCAGCAGGAGATCATGGACGAGATCCGTCCGAAGATGAACGCGATCCCCGGCATGCGGATCCGGGTCTACAGCTCCAACAGCCTGAACCTGAACACGAATGCCGGCGGGCTCGAGGTCGCGCTGATCGGCAACGACTATCTGGACCTGTACGAGGTCGCCAAGCGGATGTCGGTCGAGATCGAGGAGCGGCTACCCTATCTCTCCGATATCCGGATCTCCTATCAGCCGACCCAGCCGCAGCTTTCGGTCCGGATCGACCGCCGCCGAGCATCGGATCTCGGCATTCCGCTGGACGACCTAGCGGACACGTTGCGGGTGATGATCGACGGCCTGGACGTCGCCGATCTCAACGTGCGCGACGAGTCCATCCCGATCATCCTGGAGGCGCGCGGCGGCGCCATCGACGATCCCAGCGATCTGGTGAACCTGCATGTGCGCACCAGCCGCGGCACCCTGGTCCCGCTGTCCAGCCTCGTCACCCTCACCGAGGAGGGGGTGGCCAACGAGCTGGACCGGCACGCCCAGCGCCGGGCGGTGGAGATCGACGCCGACGTGCAGTCTGGCGTCACCCTGAAGGAAGCGAGCGTCGCTCTTCAGGAGATCGCCGAGGAAATCCTGCCGGAGGACATCGACCTGATCCTGCTGGGCGAAGCGGAGGCACTGGACGAGTCGGAACGCGAGGTGATGATCACCTACGCCATCGCCGTCGTTGTCGTCTTCCTCGTGCTCGTCGCCCAGTTCGAGAGCGTGACCAGCGCGGCCATCGTCATGCTGACGGTTCCCTTCGGCGTCTCGGCGGCGCTCTATGCCCTGCTGCTCACCGGGACGTCCATCAACGTGTACAGCCAGATCGGGCTGGTGATGATGATCGGACTGATGGCCAAGAACGGCATCCTGGTGGTCGAATTCGCCGACCAGCTCCGCGACCGCGGCTTCTCCGTCCGCGAGGCCGCGGAGCGGGCGGCGGTGGTCCGCCTGCGTCCCATCGTCATGACCATGGTGTCCACCGTGCTGGGCGGTCTGCCGCTGATCCTCAGCAGCGGGCCGGGGGCGGAGGCCCGCATGGCCATCGGCTGGGTGGTGTTCGGCGGACTGGGCCTGGCGGCGGTATTCACCCTCTATCTGACCCCGGTCGTCTATCTCGGCCTGGCCCGTCTGTCCCCGGCCCGTGCGAGTGGTGCCGACCGGCTCAAGCGGGAACTGGCCCAGGCCGAGGGGGTGGCGGATGTGGCGGAGGGAGACGAACCAGGCGCGAAGCCCCAGCCGGCGGGCGGCGACTGACGCTTTGCCCCGTCGGCGTCGAGGGTGATAGATACGGGGCATCCGTCGGTCGCCGGCGCCGATCCCTGAGGAACCCATGACGTCATTCGACATCGCCGCGATCCTGGTCAGCCTCGCGGCGGCCTGCGGGGTCCTGAACCATTTCGTGATCCGCCTGCCGTCGACCGTCGGCCTGGTGGTCATCGGGCTGGCGGCCTCGATGATCCTGGTGGCCCTCAGCGCGCTGATCCCCGGCTTCAGGGTCGACGAGGTCGTCCGCCAGCAGATCCTGGAGATCGACTTCGCCGACGCGCTGCTCAAGGGCATGCTCGGCTTCCTGCTGTTCGCGGGCGCGCTGCACGTGGATTTCGAATCCCTGCACGAGCAGAAATGGGCCGTCGCCCTGATGGCGACCCTCGGCGTGCTGATCTCGACCGCCCTGGTCGCTCTCGGCTTCCAGGTCCTGACCGGCGTTCCGATCCTGATCGCCTTCGTCTTCGGCGCCCTGATCTCTCCGACCGATCCGGTGGCGGTGCTGAGCCTGCTGAAATCGATCAAGGTGCCCAAGGCGCTGGAGACCAAGATTGCCGGCGAAAGCCTGTTCAACGACGGGGTGGCCTATGTCGTCTTCCTGATCGCCACCGCCGCCGCGTTCCGTCAGGCATCCGACGCGCCGATCACCGCCGTCGAAATGGCCGAGCTGTTCCTGGTGGAGGCGGTCGGCGGCGCGGTCCTGGGCGGTGTGACCGGCTGGATCGTCTACCGGATCATGCTGAAGATGGACGACTACGCCATCGAGGTCCTGCTAACCCTGGCGCTGGTGATGGGCACCTACTCGCTGGCCCACGCGCTGCACATGAGCGGCCCCATCGCCGTCGTCGTCGCCGGCCTGCTGATCGGCCACAAGGGCGTGAAATACGGCATGAGCGCCATTACCCGCGAGCACGTCGATGCGTTCTGGCGGCTGATCGACGAGATCCTGAACGCGGTGCTGTTCCTGCTGATCGGGCTGGAAGTCCTGACGGTCGCCTTCGACCGGACCTATCTGCTGTACGGGCTGGCGGCGATCCCGCTGGTTCTTGTCTCGCGCGCGGTGGCGGTGGGCGTGCCGATCGCCGCGCTCAGGCTGCGCCGGGCCTTCACGCCGGGCGTGGTTCCGATCATGACCTGGGGCGGATTGCGGGGCGCCATCTCGGTCGCGCTGGTCCTATCCCTGCCGGATCACCCGGAGAAGCCCCTGCTGCTGACGGCGACCTATGTGGTGGTGATCTTCTCCATCGTCGTGCAGGGCCTGACCACTGGCAGCGTGGTCCGCTACTACCTGCGCAAGACCGACGCCGCCTAACCCAGGACCGCCGAACTCTCGCCGATCACCGCTCCGACCTCGACCATCCCAGCCATGGCCGCGTCGAGGGAACCGGCAAGATCGATCGCCCGGCAGGCATCGGTCAGGATCACCGCCTCGAACCCCGCCATGCGGGCGTCCAGCACCGACCAGGCGACGCAGAAATCGGTCGCCAGGCCGGCGAAGAACAGCCGCTGGATGCCCCGCTCCCGCAGATAGCCGCCCAGGCCGGTCGGCGTGGTCTGATCGTTCTCCAGGAAGGCCGAATAGCTGTCGATCGCGCGCCGGTACCCCTTGCGGATGATCAGCTCGGCGCGGTCGAGCGCCAGATCCTTGTGCAGTTCCGCACCGGGGGTGCCCTGAACACAATGGTCCGGCCACAGCGTCTGGGTGCCATAGGGCATGGCGACCGTCGTGAACGGCTCCCGACCGGGATGTTGCGAGACGAAGGAAGTGTGATCCGCCGGGTGCCAGTCCTGGGTCGCGACCACATGGGCGAAGCGCTCGGCCAGCCGGTTCGCCAGCGGGACCAGCAGATCCCCCTCCGACACCGCCAGGGCGCCGCCGGGCATGAAATCGTATTGCAGATCGACGAGGACGAGACAGTCGGTTTCGGTCGGGGACATGGACGTCATGGGTCACTCCGCTGAAGGCGCTGGAGGGTAGCGCGGGTGCCGGCGCCCCGTCGATCCGTCAACCGGCGGTCATTCGGCGCGGAAGGCTCCCCGCGTGCGGTTGGCGAAGGCCACCAGCGACAGCATCACCGGCACTTCCACCAGCACGCCGACCACCGTGGCCAGGGCCGCCCCCGACTCCAACCCGAACAGGCTGATCGCCACCGCCACCGCCAGCTCGAAGAAGTTGGAGGTACCGATGAGCGCGCAGGGTGCGGCGATGGAGAACGGCACCCGCCAGACCCAGGCAGCGGCATAGGCGATGGCGAAGATACCATAGGACTGCAGCAGCAGCGGAACGGCGATCATGGCGATCACCATCGGCCGCTCGAGGATCACCTGCCCCTGGAAGCCGAAAAGCAGGACCACCGTCGCCAGCAGGCCGAGAATGGAGACCGGCTTGATCGCCCCGGTGAAACGGGCCACCGCCGCCTGCCCCTCGCCCCGGGAGGTCAGGCGCCAGCGGGTCAGCGCCCCGGCGACCAGCGGGATGACGACATAGAGGCCGACCGAGAGCAGCAGGGTTTCCCACGGCACGGCGATGTCGGTGACTCCCAGCAGCAGGGCGACGATCGGCGCGAAGGCAAAAACCATGATCACGTCGTTCACCGACACCTGCACCAGGGTGTAGTTCGGGTCGCCCTTGGTGAGCTGCGACCACACGAATACCATCGCCGTGCAGGGGGCCGCCCCCAGCAGGATCAGGCCGGCGATGTACTGCTGCGCGTCGGCCGGATCGATGGCGTCGGCGAACACCACCTCGAAGAACAGAACGCCGAGCCCGGCCATGGTGAACGGCTTCACCAGCCAGTTGACGACGATGGTGATCGCCAGCCCCTTGGGCTTGTCGGCGACGTGGCCGAGGCTGCCGAAATCGATGTTCACCATCATCGGATAGACCATGGCCCAGATCAGCACCGCGACGATGAGGTTGACGCGGGCGACCTCGACCGCCGCCAACGCCTCGAAGACGCCCGGAAGAGCGGAGCCCAGGGCAACGCCCCCGGCGATGCACAGGGCGACCCAGACGGAGAGCCACTTCTCGAAAAAGCCGATCCCGCCCGGTGCCGCCAGGTGTGTGCTGTCAGAGGTCATGTGCGTTCCATGGTGAGCCGCGTCACGCGGAACCGGACGGCTTTCGGCCCAGCTCGGTGAGACGCTGTTTGAGGGCAAGATTGTCGATCGACTGCAGGGGCAGGTTGACGAAGATCGAGATTCGGTTGCTGAGCATACGATACGTTTCGGAGAAGGCCAGACGTCGCTCCGCCTCCGTCCCCGTGGCTGCCGCCGGATCCGGCATGCCCCAATGGGCGGTCATCGGCTGGCCCGGCCAGACCGGGCAGGTCTCGGCCGCGGCATCGTCGCATACGGTGAAGACGAAGTTCATTTCCGGCGCGCCGGGAGCGGCGAATTCGTCCCAGCTCTTGCTGCGCAGGCCGTCGACCGGATGGTTCTGGCGTTTCAGCAGATCCAGGGCGAAGGGATGCACCGCGCCCTTGGGTTCGCTCCCGGCGCTGAACGCCCGGAAACGGCCGAGGCCCTCGCGTTGCAGAATGGCCTCCGCCAGGATGCTGCGCGCGGAATTTCCCGTGCACAGGAACAGCACGTTGTAGATCTTCTCGTCCGCCATACCCCACGCCTTCTATCGGGCCGGGGTCACTCGGCAGCGGTGCCCCCGGTCAGTTTCTCATCGCTCGATGCCGGCTTGCCGAGATCCCGACCGGCCGACGCAACCAATTGCAGCCCACAAAGCTCCGGGTGACCGGCGCAACAATCCTCGGTCAGGAAACGCAGCAGCCGTTGCACGCCCTCGGTCTCGACGGCGTAGAAGATGTTCCGCCGAACCCGCCAGGACCGCAGCAGCCCGGCACGCTCCATCTGCGCCACATGGAAGGAGACGTTGGACGGGGCGAGGCCGGCCGCCAGCGCAATATCGCCTGCAGCCATGCCCGCCTCGCCGGAGCGCATGAGCGCCCGGAAGATCGTCAGCCTGTTCTCATGCGCCAACGCAGCGAAGGCACCGATTGCCTGTTCCTCGACCATACTCATATTTCAAGTATCATTGAATCGTTACAATTGGATGACGTCAACGAAGATCGGTTTCGACGTGCCCGGCGCCGACCACAGCTCATTGATTGTCCTCCTCGATCTCGGACGAGCGCAGGACCAGGAGGGTAAGATCGTCGCTTTGGCGGATGACGTCCTGCAGGTCGTCCCAGGACGTCTCGATCCGGCAGCGGTATTCGCCCCCCATACGTTCGCAGACGACGATGTCGAACCAGGCCTCGGTCTTGGCGAGTTTCACCCGATACCGGTTATGGACCTGAAGCTCGGCGGTGGAGGCGATACGGGTACCGTTCACCGAAAGATCCACGACGCGGGCGGCGGGATCGAGGTCCTGGCCCTCGACCGTCCCGACGGTCGCGAGGGTTTCGGTTTTTCGGCGTTCGAAGATTCGGCGGTCCTTGCTCATGACGGATCCATCGTTTCATGGTCATCGGAAAAAGCGTTGACCCTGCCCCTATTGCCGCCGAACCACTAAGTCTAGCAGACGTTGAGGCTATTCTCGCGAAGTTGTGCCGATAAATTCAAGACCTCATGATGAGTGTGGACAATATGGTCGAGGAGATCGTTCAACTCGTCCTCGTCCAGGGCTGCACCATCCTTGAGTTTCCGCTCCGCAGATTGAGCCGCATCCCCCAGGAAACGCGCGCCGAAATTCAGGCTCATTCCCTTCAGCGCGTGGACCTGCTTCCCCATTCCGGGCAGATCGCCACTCTCCTGCATCTCCTGAAGCTTCACCCCCACCCCGTCCAGCCCGTCGGCGAATTTCACCAGCATGGTGGCGACCATGATCGGGTCCAGCGCCTGCGTCAGCGCCTCGATTCGGGCCATATCGATCAGGGAGCCGGACGCCTCACCGGCGTTTCGCCCTGCATCGGCATCGTCGCCTGCATCCATCAGTTCGCCGAGCAGGACCTCCAGCGCGTCGAAATCCACCGGTTTGGCGAGATAGCCATCGAAGCCGATGGTCAGGAAGCGGTCGCGGTGGGTGTCGCCCGCATGGGCCGTGAGGGCGACCATGGCGGGTTTGGCGCCGTGACGGGCGCGGATCCGCCGCGCCGCCTCCTCGCCGTCCATCTCCGGCATCTCGATATCCATCAGGACCACGTCGAAGGTCTCGCGCCCGACCGCCTCCACGGCCTCGATCCCGTTCTCCGCAAGCGACACGGTATGACCGAGGCGGGTCAGCGCGGTCTGCATCAGGATCTGGTTGATATTGTTGTCTTCGGCGACAAGCAGGCGGAGCGGACGCGCCGTCTGCGGTTGATCTGTCACTGTCGTCCCCCGGCTGGGGTCGGTTGCGGCCGGACTGCCGGACTCTCCGGCCAGGGCGGCCATGAGGTCGAGCGGCCGGATAGGTTTACGCAGGACGCGGTCGAACAGATCGAAGCGATCGCGCCCTTCGCTCAGGCCGATATCCGACGAGGAGGCCAGGATCAGCCGGGTGTCCGTCAGCGCCGGCTCGCCCCGGACGATCTCCGCCACGTCCAGGCCGCTCAGACCGGGCATCTTGTGATCCAGGATGACGACATCGTACGGCCGGCCGGACTCTGCGGCCTCGCGCAGCAGGGTGATGGCCCGCCTGGGATCCTCCACCCCGACGCCCTCCATCGACCACAGAGCCACCTGCCGCCGGAAGATGTCGACGTTCACCGCCGTGTCGTCGACGATCAGGCACCGCTTGCCGCGCAGCCGCGCCGTCGCATCGCCGCGCGGCGTCTGATCCGCCGTGGCGGGCAGCGGCAGATCCAGAACGAACCGGCTGCCGGACCCGGTTTCGGAATAGGGGGTGATGGCGCCGCCCATCAGCTTGGCCAGCCGCTGGCTGATCGCCAGCCCCAGACCGGTGCCGCCGTAGCGGCGGGAAATGCTCTGATCCACCTGGGAGAACTCCCGGAACAGGACATGCAGCCGGTCGACGGGAATGCCCACGCCGGTATCGCACACCTCGACCCGGACCCTATGATCCTCGCCGGCCGTCACCGTGACCGTGACGCCGCCCCTCTCGGTGAACTTCACCGCATTGCCGACGAGGTTGAGCAGGATCTGCCGCAACCGGCTCGGATCGCCGATCCGCCGCATCGGCAGCGACGTGTCGATATACGACACCACCTCCACCCCCTTGGCGGCGGCCTGCGGATAGAAGAGATCGGTCACGCTGGCGACGACCTCGTTCAGCTCGAACGGGGTCTGTTCCAGTTCCAGCTTGTCGAACTCCGTCTTCGAGAAATCCAGAATGTCGTTGAGGATGACCAGCAGGTTGTCCGCCGACTGTTTGGCCAGCGAGATCATCGAGCGCTGTTCCTCGTCGAGCTCGGAGCGCAGAACCAGGCCGAGCATGCCGATAAGGCCGTTCATCGGCGTCCGGATCTCGTGGCTCATCATCGCCAGAAACCGCGATTTTCCCTCGTTGGCGCGTTCCGCGACCTGCAGGGCATGGGTGACGTCGGTGACGTCGCTGAGCGAGACGATCAGCCGTTCCGACGCGCTGGACAGGCCCACCTGGTAGATCCGCTCATCGCCGTCCGATCCCGCGTCGGGATCGGATCCGACCGTTACCTGCAGCCGATCCATGCCGCCGTCGGTGAGCACCCGCAGGCAGGCGGTGAAGATCTGGGCGTTGATGGCGGGCGAGGTCTCGCTCAAGCGCCGGCCGTCCAAGGACTCGGACGCGCCGAAGATCTCCTGCGCCCGGCGGTTGGCCATGGCGATGACGAAATCGGTGACGCTCCCGGTCTCGTCGGGCGCCGGCCGCAGGAGCAGCAGGCCTTCGGTGCTGGTCTCCATGAGAGCGTCGAAGGCGTCGGTCTTATTGTCCGCCGGCGTGTTGTAGCAGACCAGGGCGGGCTTCCCGTCCAGATCGACCGGAAGGATCAGCCTCTCCCACAGCAGCACGCCCCGAGCGTGACTTGCCCGGTGCAGCGTGTAGAGCGGCCGGCGGTCGGCCAGCGTCTGGCCGTATTTCTCCTCGAAGAACCGGCCGACCTCACTGTCGAAATCGATTGTGGAGCGCCCCGTCATGTCGAAACCCGCGGCACGCGCGATGCTGACGCCGTAGTGCCTGTACCGGTACCCCGCCGCCTCCGGCACGAGAACCATCAGGTTGGCGCTCAGGAGCGGCCGGTTCTGCGGATCGAAGGACGCAAAAAGCGGGAGTCGGTCGGGTCCCGCCAACTCCATCCATTCGTGATAGAGGCTGCGGATCGTCCGGTTATCGACCAAACGGTCGATCGCGTCCCGGATCTCGGTATGAAAGACCAACGCGTTCTCCTAGCCCCACGCGTCCACAGTAGTCGCACATCGGTGTGAACGAAAGCCGGCGGACTAGCGGACGTCGCACAGGGCCATCACGACCGTTTCCCGTGCGCGCAGCGTGTCGGCGATCTCGGGTAGCGTATCCGGGGTGAATGTCGGACGGGAACCGGACGAGGTCGGCGCCACGCCGGCCCGCGCCGCCATCTCCATGATCGAGTCGGGATGGGCGGTAAAGGATCTGCCCCGGCGGACCGACCCGGCCACATGGACGCCGATCAGCCGTCCCTGGCCGTCGAAGACCGGGCCGCCGCTCAGGCCGGAGAGCGGGCGGGAGTCCTCCGGATGGCGTTCGAGCTCGGCCCAGGCGATCACCGGCTCCCTGGTGCTGTATCGACCACGGGCGTTCATCACGCTCATCCCCAGCATCCGCGACCGCAATTCGCCCGGCTGGCCGTGGGGAAAGCCGACGTGATAGGCGATGTCCCCGGGCTGCGGCAGCGCATCGGCGAACTGGACCGCCGGACCGGAGCGGTCGACCTGCATGACCGCCACATCCGCGCCGCTATGCACGGCAAAGGCGCGTGCCCTCACGCCGCGGCGCGGCCGCTCCAGAATGCCGACCACGTCGCAGCCGTCGATCACATGACGGGCGGTCATCCACACGCCCGGCGCGATGGCGAAGGCGGTGCCGCTGCTGTCGGCCGTCTCCCCGACCTCCACGGTGAATTCGGGAAGGCCGGCGAGATCGGAACGCGGCGGCGCGGGCACCGGCCGGCGCACGGAGCTGTCGCCTCCTGCCCGCGGCGGCTCCTGCGGTTCCTCCAGAAAGGAGGAGATCGCGGAGATGATCATCACCAGCAGAAAGCCGAGCAGGCCGATCCGGTTGTTGCCGAGACGCACGGCTCAGCCCGAGACGGCGGCTGCATTAATGACCGCGACCGACAGCTTCACGGCGGCCACCAGAATGGCGGCACCGATCTGATTGGCCTCGATCCGGTGCCAGAGCCCGCCGAGCACCGCCTCCACCAGCCGCACCACGGCAAGCTGCAGGGCCAACGCCACCACGCCCCAGACCACGATGTCGAGCACGCTGACGCTCGCCGCCATGCAGACGGCCAGAGGGATCGCCATGCCGAGCAACGCACCGGAATAGGACACCGCCGCCGCCACGTTGCCCGATTTGATCAGGTCGAGCTCGCGGATCGGCGTGATCTTCTCATAGAGCCAGGCACCGACCGCGAGCATGGCCAGGGTCACGACCAGATGCAGGATCAGGTAGGGCAGTCCGGAGAGCAGGGAGTCGATGACGGCTTGCATGCGGGCCTCGGGTGGAACGCGGAACGGAGAACGGTTAGCGGATCGTGAGATAGAGCGCGCCGATGCCGAGCGTCACGCCGAAGACGGCGATGGCGACGGCCGCCCGCAGCATCGGCGGACTCGATTTCGGGCGGCGCGCCTGTTCGAAAGACGCCTCGATCTCCAGACGCTCCAGCATGTGGATGATGGCGTCCACCGCATCGCGATGCGTCGGCGGCAGGGTGGAGAACTGGAGGCCGACCGTCTCGCCGCCGGGGTCGATCCTGACGATGGTCCCGGTCACGGTGACCCGGATATCGGCGCCGCCCGCCTTGCAGACGAGCAGGCCGGTGATCTCGTCCCCCAGCAGCCGGCTGCCCGGCGGCGCCTGCATCCGCAGTCCGCTGGAGGAAATATCGAGAACCGCCCGGAGCTCGCCGCCCACGCTGATTGCCGTGCGATGGGCGGCGTATCTGTCCTGCATCCGCTGGTCCTCGGCGGCCGCGAAGCCCTCCAAGGGATTCCCGCCGGGAATGGCGTCACGGTCGCCCAGGGACATCGGATGCTGCCGAACGGTTGACGATGGGAGAGACTATCACCGACACCCCCCTATCGCCATGCGGTCCGGATGGTCTTTCACGCATCCAGGCGGGACTCGGCCCGGCCGTCGGCGATGGCCGCCATCACCGCGTCGGTGATCGCCCGGGTGCCGGACGGCCCGCCATACTCGGTCGGCACCAGCCCGTTATCCTGGAACGCGACCTCGACCGCCTTGTCGAGGATCCGGCCGGCCCGCGCGCAGTCGGCCACGCCATGGGTGTCGGCCAGCCATTCCAGCATCATGACAGCCGACAGGAAGGTCGCCGTCGGGTTCGCCAGCCCCTGGCCGACGATGTCCGGGGCGCTGCCGTGGCAAGGCTGGAAGACGGCGTGGCGCGGGCCGATATCGGCCGACGGCGCCATACCCATGCCGCCCATCAACCCGGCGCCCAGGTCGGACAGGATGTCGCCGAACATGTTCTCGGTGACCAGCACGTCGAACTGCCAGGGCCGGCGGACCATGTTGAGGGCGCAGGCGTCGACATACATGTGGTCGGGCTCGCTCACCCCGTGGCGGGCGGCCACCTCGTCGAAGATCTGGCGGAAGAAGTAGAAGCCACCGATGACGTTGGCCTTGTCGATGCAGGTCACCTTGCCGGAATGGCCGCGCTCCTTGCGCTTCGCCCCGAGGTTGAAGGCGAACTCGAACAGCCGCTCGGACCCGGCCCGGGTGATGGTCTGGGTATCGTGGGCGGCGGTCGGCCGGTCTGCGGGGCCGTCGAACACGGTCTTGCCGCGCCCGGCGAACAGGCCCTCGGTGCTCTCGCGGATCAGCACGAAATCCAGGTTCTGCGCCCGCGGGTCGCCGAGCGGCACCGGCGCGCCCGGCAGGGTCCGCACCGGCCGCACGCCGGCGAACAGCTCGAAGGTTTCCCGCATGTCGAGCTGCGGGGCGATCTCGCGGCCGTCGGGATAGCGGATGTCCGGCATGCCCATGGCGCCGAGCAGAATCGCATCGGCCTTGGAGGCGCGGGCCATCGTCTCTTCCGGCAGGGCGGTGCCGGTTTCCTTGTAGTGGGCGGCACCCGCCGCCTCCGAGTGGAAGCGGAGATCGAAACCGCCGACGCGGTCACGCAGGGTCTGGAGGATCGCCACGGTCGGGTCGATCACCTCCGGCCCGATCCCGTCGCCGGGAAAGACCGAAATCTCGAAGGCGGTGTTGGCACTCATGTGGATCGTCCTCCCAAATGCATCATTCGACCTTTGCGGCTTGCGGCGCATGGTGGCGCGCGGCGGGTGGCGCCGACAAGCGCCTTTAACCCGCGAGGCCCTGATAGAGCAGGCGCAGGGCGAGTGCGGTCAGCAGAATGCGGAAGGCGGTGCGGAACCGGGCCTCGGGCATCCGGTTGACGATCTGGCGGCCGGCCATCGTGCCCAGAAAGCCGCTGACGATCATCAGCCCGATCAGCGGCAGCCAGGGCACATAGGCGAAGCCGAGCGCCGCGAAGGCCGTCACCTTCAGCCCGTGCTTCAGGGTCATGCAGGCGGCGAAGGTGCCGATGGTCGCGTGCCGGTCGCCGAGCCGCTCCGGCGACAGAAACGGCGCCAGGAACGGGCCGGTCGCGCCGGCGAACATGGTGATGAAGGCGGTGACCGCCCCGATGATCGTGAAGCCCCGGTCCGGAATCTTGTAGCGGCCCAGGGAGGGCATCCAGGTGGTCACCAAGACGAAGCCGCCGACCACGACCAGCAATACCTCCCGCGGCAGCCGCACCGCGACCTGGGCGCCGATGGTAACACCGACGATCGCGCCGAGCAGGAACCAGAGAACGATGGGGCGGCGGATGAACCGGTGAAACAGCAGCGCCCGGCCGCTGTTGGAGCCGAGCTGGACAAGCCCGTGCACCGGAATCAACGCCGCCGGCGGCACCACGCTCGCCATCGCGGCGACCATGAGGATCCCGCCGCCGAGCCCCAGGGCGGCGGTCATCAGCGAGGTGACGAAGCTCAGAGCGATCAGGGAGATCGCCGCCAGCTCGCCGAGCGGCTCCGGGATGATCAGAGCGAGAAGCGCGTCCATAGAGAAAGCCGGGCCGTCAGGTCAGGCCGGCCACGGTCTTCATTTCCTCCAGAAAGCCGTCGCATTTCGGCAGGTTGCCGAGCACCTGCGGCCGGGCGGTCTGCGGATCGTTCTCGAGGATGGTGGTCACCTCGATGGTGCGCATGACCACGTCGCGTTGAAAGGCGGCTTCGTATTCCTTCTGGGAATGGCCGCGCTTGGCGAGGGTGTCGAACACGGAAAGAAAAGTCTGCCGCTTCGCCTCGTTGCCCTCGATCGGCAGTTCCAGCTCGGCCATGGCGGCCTGATAGAAAGCCACGCAGGATGCGGCGATGCCCATGAGTTGGCGTTCGCGGTCGGACAACGACCCGGCGGTTTGCGCCTGCGCCGCGCCAGTCCAAAGGACCGACGACCACAATACCATCATGGAAAACGCCACACACCCGAACAACCGCACCATGGTCTTGCCCATTTGAGTTCTTTCCCGCGACCTTTACGCCGAGCAATAAACACGCATATCGAAGCCGTAACAACCGCCGGCATAAAGCGGTTCACAAGAGGAGAATTCATGACCGACGCCGCAGTCGCCGCCGCTCAGGAGGCCGTCCGGTCGCTCAAGCAGCGCATCCAGGCCCTCGACGAAAACGGGCTGGACCTGATCTTCCGCGAGGCGCGGACGTTCAACGGCTGGCAGGATCGCGCGATCTCCGACGATCTCCTGCACCAGCTCTTCGACCTCGCGAAGATGGGCCCGACCGCCGCCAACGGCTCCCCCATGCGGCTGGTCTTCGTCAAGACGGCCGAGGGCAAGGAGCGGCTGAAGCCGGCCCTTTCCGCCGGCAACCTGGACAAGACGATGGCCGCTCCGGTCTGCGCCATCGTCGGCTACGATCCGAACTTCTGGGAGAAGTTCCCGTTCCTGTTCCCGCACCGCGACATGTCCGGCGCCTTCAAGGACAAGCCGGAAGCGGCCGAGACCGGCGGCTTCCGCAACGGCTCGCTCCAGGGCGCCTATCTGATGATCGCCGCGCGGGCCCTGGGGCTCGATTGCGGGCCGATGTCGGGCTTCGATCAGGCCAAGGTGGATGCCGAGTTCTTCGCCGGCACCACAATCAAGTCCAATTTCCTGTGCAACCTGGGTTACGGAAACCCGGAAACCGTGTTCCAGCGCCTGCCGCGCTTTGACTTCGAGGATGTTTGCAGCATCGTATGATCCTGCGCCGCGTCGCGGACACATCCGGGCCGGGAGCCGACGCCTCCGACACGCGTTGGCCCAGTTCAGCCTGAAAAGACCGCCGACCCGGCGGATGAACGAATTGGGGAGTAGTTGTGCGTAAGGTCCTGATTGCGATCGTAGGTCTGGTCATCGTTCTCGTCGCCGCCGTTCTGGTGGTGCCGAGCCTGATCGACTGGAACGGATACAAGCCGGAGATCCAGGCCGCCGCGCGCGATGCCACCGGGCGGGAATTGAAGATCGACGGCGACCTGTCGCTGTCGATCCTGCCCTCGCCCACCCTCTCCGTCGCCGATGTCAGCCTCGCCAATGTCGAGGGCGGCTCGACCCCGAACATGGCGAGCCTTGAGTCCCTCGACGTCTCGGTCGCCCTGATCCCGCTGCTGTCCGGCGATATCCGGGTCACCTCGGTCACCCTGGTCAAGCCGGTCATCACCCTGGAGACGCTTCCCGACGGCCGGGTCAACTGGGCCTTCGACAGCGGCCCGTCGGCCGAGGGCGGGGCCGGCGACGCCCCGTCGGAAGGCGGCGACGCGCCTGCCCTGGCGATCGACGAGGCGGTGATCGAGGACGGCCGACTGGTCTACCGTGACGCCTCGACCGGCGCCGAGCACACCCTGTCGGACGTCAATCTGGAAATCTCCGCCGGCGGGCTGAAGGGCCCGTTCGAGATCGACGGGAGCGTCGGCTACCAGGGCGTGCCCTTGACCCTCGCCGCCTCGGTCGGCGCGCTGGATGCCGGCCGCGCCGCGCCCGTGAAGCTCACCGCTACCGGCCAGGAAGGCGCGATCGAGGTCGCCCTCAACGGCACCGTCGACATGGATGCGGGGCCGGCCTTCAAGGGCCGCCTGGAGGCGAAGGCGCCCGACCTCGCCAAGGCCGCCGAGATCGCCTCGACCTTCGGCGCCGACGCGCCCTCGGGCATGCCGGCCAATGCCGCCTCCGTCAGCGCCGACGTGGACGGCTCGCCGCAGAGCGTGAAGGCCAGCAACCTGGTCGTCACCCTGGGCGACTCCCGCTTCCAGGGCGAAGTGACCGCCGCGCTCGACCCGAAACTCTCCATCGACGCCACCCTGTCCGGAAACCGGCTCGACCTGGACGCCCTGCTGCCGCAGGACGGCGCCTCCGACGACGCCAAGCCGGCGGCGGCAGATAGCGCCTCGGCCCAGCCGCCGACCGCCCCCTCGGGCACCAAGACGGCGTCCGGTGCCGCAGCACTGCCAACCGATATCGACGCCCGGATCGACCTGAAGATCGATGCGGTCCAGTACAATGGGGCCGCGATCCGCAACGTGCAGGTCGACGCCTCCCTGCGCGACGGGGTCGGCGATCTGCGTCTGGCGACCGCCCAGCTTCCCGGCGGCACAGACGTCACCCTGATCGGCGGACTGGAGAGCGGGCCGAGCTTCGTCGGCCGCCTGGAAGCCGCGTCCGACAACCTGCGGGCCACCCTGGACTGGCTGCAGGTCGACCTAACCTCCGTGCCGGCCGACCGCCTGCGCAAGGCGGTGGTGAGCGCCGCGATCCGCGCGTCGGGCGAGGAGATCCAGGTCTCCGACTGGACCATGGAGCTGGACGCCACCAAGGCCCAGGGCGGCCTGACCCTGGCCCTGCGCGACCGGCCCGCCTTCGGCCTGAGCCTGGCCGTGGACCGGATCAACGTCGATGCCTACCTGCCCCAGGGCGACAGCCCGGCGGCGGCGTCCGGCGGAACCTCCGGCGGCGCCCAGCCTGCCGCCGGCGGCGGGTCCGACAACGCCGAGGCGCTGGCGGTTCTGGACAGTTTCGACGCCAATATCGACCTGCGGGTCGGCGAGGCGACGGTCGGCGGCATCACCCTGGCGGATGCCCGGATCGACGCCCTGCTGCAGAACGGCACCCTCACCCTGCGCAAGGCGTCGGTCGGCGACATGGCCGGCGCCGCCGGCACGATCTCCGGCGTGCTCAAGGATGCCGCGCGCCAGCCCTCGGTCGATATGAGCTTCGACGTGTCGGTGAAGGACGCCGACCGGTTCGCCCGCCTGCTGTCGACCGACAGCCCGGTTCCGGCCAAGCAGCTCGGCACCGTGGCGCTGAAGGGCACGGCCTCCGGCGACATGAGCGACGTGAAGCTGGATGCCCAGCTCACCGTCGCCGGCGGTACCCTCGACGTGGCGGGCACCGCCCAGCCGCTGACCTCGCCGCCGACGGTGAACGTCACCTACAAGCTGCAGCACCCGGACGCCAATCGGCTGGTCTCCACCCTCTCGCCGGGGGCGCTGGCCGGCTTCGGCTCGCTGGGCACTCTGCAGGTGGACGGCGAACTCACCACCCGGGACGACGGCCGCTACGCCAACAAGCTCGCCGCCTATACCGGCGGCGGACGGCTAGACTTGGTCGGCAACATGGATCTGTTCGCGGCCACGCCCGACGTGAACATGAAGATCGTCGTCAGCCACCCCAACGCGGCCGACGCCATCCGTCTGGCCTCGCCCGGCTACCGGGCCCAGGGAGGCAATCCCGGCGCATTCGAGGCCTCCACCTTGTTGAACGGGCCGGTCGACGGGCTGACCCTCAGCGAGACATCCATCGTCGCCGGGCCGATCCGGATCAGCGGCAGCGGCTCGATCGCCAATACCGGTGCCCGGCCGCATATCTCCCTGGCCCTGACCTCCAACCGGATCGCGGTCGATCCGTGGCTGCCGCCCGGCTCGTCGTCGCCCCAGGGCGCGGCACCGGCCGCGGCTCCGACCGGCGGATCCGGGGCCGGCGGCGGCTGGTCGCGGGAGAAGATCGACACTTCGGGCCTCTCCGCGGTCGATGCCGACGTGACCATGGACATCGAGGCGATCGAATACGGCAGCTACGTGGTCGACAACGCCCAGCTCGCCGCCGCCGTCAAGGACGGCGTGCTGCGGGTCTCGAAGCTCACCGGCGGCATGTTCGGCGGCACCTTCGACCTGACCGCCATGCTGGCCGACCGCCCGACGCCGGAAGCCGCCGTGACCGTGAAGGTGCGCAACGCCGACGTCCGTCAGGCGGCGAAGACCGCGGCCGAGACCGACGTGGTCAGCGGCATCCTCACCTACGACACCGACCTGAAGGCGACCGGCGGATCGGAATACGAACTGGTCTCCAACCTGAACGGGACCGGGTCGTTCGAGGTCCGCGACGGCACGGTGAAGGGCTTCGACCTGCGGGCGTTCTCCGACCGTCTGAAGGAGCTGAATGGGGCCACGGACTTCCTGGACCTCACCCAGCGCGCCCTGTCCGGCGGCCAGACCGCCTTCTCCGCGCTGACCGGCAGCTACACGGTGCAACAGGGCGTCCTGCGCTCCAACGACATCGCCCTGAATGCCGACGCCGCCAAGGGCTCGGCCACGGCGGTGCTGGACCTGCCGCCGCGCCAGATGGACGTCAACGCCAAGGCGCGCCTGACCGACCACCCGAACGCCCCGCCGGTCGGCATGCGGCTGGTCGGGTCGTTCGACAATCCGCGCCAGATCCTCGATATCGACGAGATGCAGCGCTACGTGGTGCAGACCCTCGGCACGCGGACGCTCAAGCAGCTCGACAAGAGCGGCACGGTGGAGAAGCTGGACAACCTGCTGAACGGCGGTGCTGCGGGCGGTACGACCGGAGGGACCGACAGCGGCACGCCAGACAGCGGCTCTGCCGCGCCGGCGCCGCAGGATCCCAAGAAGCAGCTCGAGGACGCGGCCAAGGGGCTGCTGCAGAACCTGCTGAAGAAATAGCCGGCACCCTGCCGGACAAAAAAAGACGCGGGCCGTTACAGCGGCCCGCGTCTGCGTTTGTAGCTCGAAAAGCCGGTATCGGGCTCAGGTGCCCGCGGTCATCGGCGCGCCCAGGCGGCGCAGGGTGGCGATCACGCTGAGGGCAGTGATCTTGCCGGTCTTTGGGTTCTCCTGGGTCGGCACGTTCTCGATGGTCATCGTGAACCGCGCGCTGTCCGCCTCCACCGTGATGGTATGGGTGTTGCGGGTGACCGAGGGATCGGCCCAGATCTCCAGCTTGGTGGCGTCCGGGCCGATGCCGGCCAGGGACAGGGCCGCCGCCACGTTGACGTTGGCCGGGAAGCCGGCAGCACCATCGCGGGCGGAACCGTCGAACACCTTCTTCGCCTCGGTCAGCCCCTCCACCGAGATGTCGTTCTCGATCAGATAAGGCGCGCCGGCGAGACCGCCCGGCGGCTTGCGGGTGACGAGACGGACCTCGGAGATCTCCCCCTCGGCCGCCGCGCGGACCGCGTCCAACCCGATCAGGGCACCGGTCGGCACCACGATGCGGGCGCCCGTGCTGCGGGCGCGCTCGACCAGATCCTCGTGCCGCAGCAGGGCGCCGACGCTGATCGGCACGAAGATCCGGCCGCGCTCGACCGCCGCGCGGCCGACCTCGGCAAACACCGCCGCCGGCGCGCATTCGATGACGATGTCGGCGAGCTTGGCCAGTTCGGCCAGTGGCACCACCGGCACCGCCGTCTTGAAGCCGGCCATATTGGCCTTCGCCTTGTCGACGTCACGGGCGGAGACCGCCACGAGCTTCAGCCCTTCGATGCTGCCGTTGTCGAGCGCCGCGGCCACTTTCTGACCGATCGCTCCAAATCCTCCGATGCCGACCGTAAGCGGTCCCGTCGCGGGCGATGTTGACACGCCGTCCTCCTCGTCCAAGGTTGGTCGCTGTCGTAGCCCCGGTGTGTCGTCCATGTCCAGCCGTCCATCCACGCTCGCCCACCGCATTCGCTCGGCCACCGTCCTTCTGGGACTGACCGCCGCCATTGGCGCGGCAAGTCCGGCGGCGGCGCAGCAGACCGGCGCGGCGATGCCGGCACCGCCCTGTCGGATGGCGACCCTCGTCGTATCGGGCGGAGCCGGCAGCGGCACCGATCTCGTCGCCCGTGCCTTGGCCGACGCCACGGCCCGGACCGGCATGGAGCCGCCGCTGAAGGTGCGCAATATCGACGGGGGCGACGGCGTCGACGGCGCCCGGGCGGTTCTGGAGGCTTCCGGCGACGGCTGCACGATGCTGGCCGCCCACCAGGGGCTGCTGGCCAATTTCCTGACCTGGCGGGCGCCCTTCGCCTGGCACGACTTCCGGCATGTCGCCCTGCTGACGCGAACGCCGCTGGCTCTGGTCGCCCCGGTCTCCGCCCCGTTCGCCGATGCCGAAGGCCTGCTGTCGGCGGCCCGCGGCGGCGCGGTGCGGACAGGCGTGGGACCCGGCACGATCTCGGAATTCTCCCTGCGGGCCATGGCCAAGGCGGCGAAGATCGACCTTCAATACGACACGATCGAGGGCGGACGGGACCGGGTGGCCGCGCTGCTGGCGGCCGATATCGACCTCGCGGCGGTGCCCACCGCCCTGGCCAAACGCCTGGATGCGACGCAGACGGTCCGCCCCATCGCCATCACCGACCGGGAACCGAGCGCGCTTCTGCCGGAGGTTGCGACCCTGCGCAGCCAGGGTGTCGCTTTCGACTATGCCGTGGATCTCGGCATTCTGCTGCCGGCCTCCGCTCCCGCGGCGCTGGCCGAGCGGCTGGCGGGCGATCTGGAGAAGGCGCTGGAGGACCAGCAGTTCCAGCGCACGCTGTCCGACTTTGACGTCCGGATCGATTTTCGACCGCTCACGCAATACTCGATCTATTGGGAGAACCTCATGGCCTCCTGGCGCGAGATCGCCGAAGAGGCCGGCTACGAACGCTCCACCCGCTAGGAAATCGGGAGCATCGCCCCGTCCCGGAATATGGACGGTTGATTGACACACTGCAGCATGACGTTAAGAAGGTGGGATGGTCGTGCTGTTGGTTAAAGCCGACGATCAGGATTCAAGAGCGGAGACCAAAAGCACGGCATTCATGTCCGGATTCAAACCCGATCAATCAACAGGACGAACAGGGGAATCGACCGATGAAGATTAAATCGACCCTTCTCGCGGCTGCGGCCGCCGTCGTCGTCGCCGGTACGGCGTTCGGCACCAGCCCGGCCTCGGCCGCCGATTTCGGCTGCCGCACCGCAAAACTGATCGTTCCGTGGGGCGCGGGCGGCGAGACCGACATCATCTTCCGTCAGTTCGCCGAGACGGTGAACAAGAACGGCGCCGAGCCGGAGATCCAGGTCGTCAACATCGGCGGCCAGGGCGGCAACAAGGGTGCCAAGGAAGCGGAAGAGGCGAAGCCGGACGGCTGCACGCTGTTCGCCATCCACCAGAGCGCGCTGACCAGCTACTTCACGGGCCGCATCGACTTCACCTGGGACGCGTTCCAGCCGGTCGCCATGCTGACCCGCACGCCGTCGATCTTCGGTGCCAACGCGAAGGTGCCGTACAACGACATCGAAGAGATGGTGGCCTACGCCAAGGAGAACCCGGGCAAGATCAACGCCGGCGGCACCCTCGGCTCGACCAGCCAGTTCGTCTACCTGCTGCTGGAAGACGCGGCCGGCATCAAGTTCAACCACATCTCTTATGACGGTACCCGTCAGCGGATGACCGCCCTGCTCGCCAACAACATCGACACCGGCGAGATCAACCTGGCGGCGGCCAAGCAGTACATCACCTCCGGCGAACTCAAGGCGCTCGGCATCACCACCGAGAAGCGCAACCCGGAGATCCCCGACGTCAAGACCGTCAAGGAGCAGGGCTACGACCTGATCTACGGCGTCGACCGGGGCATCATGCTGCCGAAGGGCGCCTCCCAGGAGGTGATCGACCACTATGCCGGTCTGTTCGAGGCCGCCTCGAAGGACCCGGCCATCACCAAGGCGATGACCGACATGGGCACCGACGTGTTCTTCCTGAACCCGACGGAATCCGCCAAGTACTGGAGCGACACCCAGGCCAAGTGGGGCAAGATCGCCAAGGACGTCGGCATCTACAAGGCCAAGGACTGACCTTAGAGCCGCTTGGGACGGGCGTCGGCAGACATGCCGGCGCCCGTTTCGTTTGATACAGTCGAACTCCGAACGAGATTTGAAGACGGGGAGATCCGACAATGTCGGTGAGCCGCGACACGATCGTCGCCATTCTGCTTCTGGCGTTTTGCGGCCTGCTCTGGCAGGCGTCCTACGACATTGAGGTCACCACGTACGGCACGATGCAGAGCAGCGTCTGGCCACGGATCATCATCGTTGCGCTCGGCCTGTTCTCGGCCCTGCTGCTCCTCCAGTCTATCTTCCGCCCGGACCCCAGCGTTGCCGCCGAAACGGAAGCCCCGAGCGCGCCGGCGCATGTGCGCTACCGCAACGCGGGCATCATCTACGTGCTGTTTCTGCTGTTCCTGCTGACGCTGCCGACCCTGGGCATGCTGCTGGGCGGCGCCCTCTTCGTCTTCCTGTCGCTCACCGCGCTGGGGCGCCCGTCAGCCAAGCTGGTCGCGATCCATGCCACAGTCGCGATCGTGTCGGTCGGCTCCATGTGGGCAATTTTCACTTTCGGCCTGCGGGTGATCCTGCCCCAGGGCGACATCCTGCCGATCTGAGCGGGGAGAACAGAGACCATGATCTTCGAGCACGTTGTCTTCGCCTTCGGCGAGGTCTTCCACTGGAAGAACCTGGGCCTGATGTTCCTCGGCACGACGGCCGGGCTGATCGCCGGCTCGATCCCGGGCTTCACCATCGCCATGGCCGTCGTCCTGACGCTGCCCTTCACCTTCGGCATGACGTCGGTGGAAGGGCTGTCCACCATGATCGGCGTGTTCGTGGGCGGGCTGTCCGGCGGCCTGATGTCGGGCATGCTGACCGGCATCCCCGGCACCCCCTCCTCGATCGCCACGACCTTCGACGGCTTCCCGATGGCCCGCAACGGCCGCCCCGGGCTGGCGCTGGGCCTGGGCGTGTGGTCGAGCTTCTTCGGCGGCATCTTCAGCGCCGTCCTGCTGGTGACCCTGGCCCCGAGCCTGGCCAAGATCGGACTGGAATTCGGACCCTGGGACTATTTCGCCCTGGTTCTGTTCGCCCTGACCATCACCGCCAGCCTGTCGGGCGAGACCCTGATCAAGGGGATCATCGCCGGCCTGCTCGGCCTGTTCGTCGCCTCCATCGGCGAGGACGACGTCAACGGCGTGGCCCGCTTCACCTTCGACATCGAGACCCTGGAGAGCGGGTTCGACTTCCTGCCGGTCCTGATCGGCCTGTTCGCCTTCAGCCAGCTCCTCTCCGACGTCCAGGACCGGGACAAGGCGCGCGAGCCGCTGATGACCGGCGTCGAGGCCAAGGGGATCCGGGTCGAGCATCTGGCCGCGATCAAGATGATCGCGGTCCGGTGGGTCAATGTCGTGCGGTCCTCGGCGATCGGCGTGTTCACCGGCGTTCTGCCGGCGGCCGGCGGCTCAATCTCGAACATCCTGGCCTACGATCAGGCGAAGAAGGCGTCGAAGAAGCCCGAGGAGTACGGCACCGGAATCCCGGACGGCATCATCGCGCCGGAATCCGCCAACAACGCGACGGCCGGCGGCGCGCTGATCACGATGATGGCGCTCGGCATTCCGGGCGACGTCATCACCGCCGTCATGCTGGGCGCGCTGCTGATCCACAACGTGCAGCCGAGCCCGACCTTCATCAGCCAGAACCCCGACCTCGCCTACGCGATCTTCATCGCGTTCTTCCTGGCGCATTTCATCATGATCATCATGCAGACCTTCTGTCTGCGCGCCTTTCTGCTGGTGGTCCGGATCCCGATGTACATGCTGGCGGCGGTGATCCTGGCCTACTGTGCCATCGGCGTGTTCGCCCTGAACAACGTCATGGAGGACATCTGGGCGCTCTTCGTCTTCGGCCTGATCGGGTACGGGATGAAGCTGCTCGGGTTCCCGCTGGCGCCGATGATCCTGGGCGTGGTTCTCGGCAGCGTTGCCGAGCTCAACCTCAGCCGGGCGATCTCCCTGTCGGGCACCACCGAGCAGTTCCTGCTGGACATGGTGATGCGGCCCTGGGCGCTGTTCTTCCTGGTCGTGGCGGCGTTCTCGATCCTGTTCCCGTGGTACCAGAAGGCGCGGGAGACGGCCGTCTGGACGCTCGGCTACATTCCCGGGCTGATGGTCTGTCTGGCGGTGCCGATGTTCATGATGGAAGGCTGGCCGCGCACACTTATCGCTGTGGCGTTGGTGCTGGGCGCGGTTTATCTTCTGGTCCAAAGCGCGCGTCGTGGGTGGAGCGTTAACCCCGACGGCGCCGCCTGATCCTCGGCACGGTCGGCCGGTATTGATCCCGGCCCCTGCCACCACCTGCAATCCCCTGGGGAGCGTCATGTCGCGTTTCGAGATTCAGAACCCGTATCTGCTGTTCCTGGGCGACGCCCCCGACCAGCTCGCCGCCAAGACCGCGAACGGCGTGAAGGTGTGGCGTCCGGACTGGTGCGTCGGCCAGTTCCGCTTCCCCGCCTGCAAGGCCGATCTCGGCCTGCCCGACATGACCATCGAGGAAGCGGCCGCCGCCGGCGTGAAGACCGTGATCCTGGGCGTCGCCAACCGCGGCGGCTTCATCCCGGAGAGCTGGATCATCGAGCTCGTCAAGGCGCTGAACCTGGGCATGGACATCGCCTCGGGCCTGCACACCCGGATCACCACGATCCCGGCCCTGAAGGAAGCCGCCGAGAAGAACGGCCGCAAGCTGTTCGACGTGCGCCACCCGACCCGCGACTATCCGGTCGCCAGCGGCGTGCCGCGCAAGGGCAAGCGCCTGCTGACCGTCGGCACCGACGTCTCCGTCGGCAAGATGTTCACCACGCTCGCCATCGAGAAGGAAATGCGCGCCCGCGGCATGAACGCCGACTTCCGCGCCACCGGCCAGACCGGCATCTTCATCGCCGGCTCGGGCCTGTCTGTCGACGCGGTGATTGCCGACTTCATCTCCGGCTCCATCGAGTGGCTGGCGCCTGAGAACAGCGAGGACCACTGGGACCTGATCGAGGGTCAGGGCTCGCTGTACAACGTGTCCTATTCCGGCGTGACCCTGGGCCTGATCCACGGCGCCCAGTCCGACGCCCTTGTGATGTGCCACGAGATCGGCCGCCCGCACATGCGCGGCCTGCCGGACTACGAGGTCCCGGCCATCCCGACGGCGATGGACACCATCCTGCACATGGCCAAGATGGTGAACTCGGACGTCAAGTTCGTCGGCGTGTCCCTGAACACCTCCAACGTGTCGGCCGCCGAGGCCGAGGCCTTCAAGAAGAAGACCGCCGAGGAGACCGGCCTGCCCGTCGTCGATCCGATCAAGGACGGCGTGGCGCCGATCGTCGACAACATCGTCGCCAGCTACTGAGCGGTGACAGAGATCGCCGACCTGCTGCGCCCGGTCCTTGAGGATCGGGCGCGGGCGGGGGCGACGATCATCTACGCCCATCTCGCCCATGCCGCCGGGGTCCCCTCCCCGCACTCGGTCCACAAGACCGGAGAGGCGCTGGAGGTGCTGATGGAGCAGGATGCCGCGCACGGCCGCCCTCTGCTGGCGGCCGTCGCCATTTCCAAGGCCCGCGACGGGCTGCCGGCGCCGGGGTTCTTTCAGAAAGCGGTCGAGCTCGGCCTGTATTTCGGCCCGGACCGGGGCGCGCAGGCGGCGACCTACCACGCCCTGGAGCTGGAGAAGGTCTGGGCGGCGTTCAGGGATTAACCTCCCCCTCGCCTCTAAACGTCTTCCCGGGCTTGCCCCGGGATCCAGAACAGCCGTCGCTGGAGCGGTGTGAGAGTAGTGTCTGGTGCTCCAGCACGCCCTTTTCCTAGGTCCCGGATCAAGTCCGGGAAGACGGAGAAGTGGAGAGGCGCTTGCCCCTCACCCCATCCCGTCGGTGCCGGCGCCGCAGACGATGGTGCAGACCGTCTCGCCCTTCGCCGCCGTGACCGCGCCGGACTGCAGTGCCGCCAGGCCCGCCGCGCCCGCGAGCTCCGCCCCGATGGCGCATTCGGCCCAGAGCCACCGGGCGGCCGCGACCATCGCCGCGTCGTCCACCAGGACGATGTCGTCTACGTTTGCCGAGATCAGGTCGTAGTTCACCTGCTCGCTGCGGCGCGGCGCCAGGGTGCCCGCCGCCGTCGAAATCGCGTCCAGGGTGACCAGCCCGCCCGCCTTGCGGCTCTCGTAGTGGGTCGGCGCCCCCACCGGCTCGACCCCGATCACCTTCACCTGCGGCCGGGCCGCCTTGACCGCGGTCGCCACGCCGGAAATCAGCCCGCCGCCGCCGATGGCGACCACCAGTGTGTCCAGATCCGGTACCTGGTCGAGGATCTCCAGCCCCAGGGTGCCCTGGCCGTTGATCACGCTCTCCGGCGCGAAGGGATGGACCCAGGTCATGCCATCGGCCTCGGCCCGCGCCATGGCGGCGACCGCGGCCTCGTCGAAGACGGTCCCCTCGATCACCACCTCCGCGCCCCAGCGGCGCAGGGCGTCTGCCTTGGAGGACGGCGCGGAGCTGGGCAGATAGACCACCGCCTTCACCCCGCCCATCCAGGCGGCATAGGCCACGGCGAGACCGTGGTTGCCGCCCGACGCGGTGATCAGCCCGCGCGACACGTCCTCCGCACTCAGCGACTTCAGCGTATTCACCGCCCCGCGGACCTTGAAGGAGCCGGTCGGCTGCAGGAAATCGAGCTTGAGGACGAGCCGTCCCTCGGTCACCGGATTGAGCAGCCCCACCGGCTCCAGGACCGGGGTGGCGCGCACATGGCCGGCGATCCGGGCCTGGGCGGCGCGGATGGTGTCGAGTGTCACCGTCATCAGATCGTGATCCCTCCGTCTACGATCATGGCCTGACCCGTGGTGTAGGCGCTTTCGTCGGCGGCGAGATACACCGCCATGGCGGCGATCTCCTCGGCCGTGCCCAGCCGGCCGAGCGGCTGGCGGGCGATGAAGTCCTTGCGCGCCTGGACCGGGTCGTCGAAGGCGTTGATCCGGTCGTCCAGGGAGGGCGACTGGACCGTGCCGGGGCAGATCGCGTTGCAGCGGATCCCCTGGCGGATGAAATCGGCGGCGATAGACTTGGTGAGGCCGATCACGGCGGCCTTGGTCGTGCCGTAGATGAAGCGGTTCGGGATGCCCTTCAGGTTGCCAGAGACCGAGGCCATGTTGATCACCGAGCCGCCGCCGTTCTCCAGCATCGCCGGCAGGAAGGCGCGGATCATGCGGTACATGGCCCGCACGTTCAGGTTCACCGAGAAGTCGAACGCGTCCTCGTCGCAGTCCAGGATCGTGCCGTGATGGACGAAGCCGGCGCAGTTGAACAGCACGTCGACGGCGCCGACCTCCTGGGCCGCGGCCTTGACCGCATCGGGGTTCAGCACGTCCAGCTTGCGCGGCGTGATGCCTGCGATGGCGCCGAGTTCGGCCAGGGTCTTGTCGTTGATGTCGGTGGCGACGACCGAGGCCCCTTCGCGCGCGAAGGCCTCCGCGCAGGCGCGCCCGATCCCCTGTCCCGCCGCGGTGATGAGCGCGGTCTTGCCGCTGAGCCGGCCTGCCATGGTGTCCTCCCGGGTGGTGTTCTTGTTGCTGCCGGCAGTTAGCCCGGCGCGCACGGAGAGGGCAAGGGGGTCAGTCGGACAGGCGACACCGGGTGGCGATGGACCCGCCGGCGACTTGGTCCTGACTTTCGTCAGCGACTGTGATCTTGGTCAAGCGACTTGCCATGGCTTTTGATCTCTGACGATGGCGTTGAGGATGGTAAGCAGCTTTCTGGCGACGGCGATGAGGGCGACCATCTTGGGCTTTCCTGCAGCGATCAGTCTGGCGTGGAAGGCCTTGAGGGTAGGGTTGTAGCGCGCGCCGACCATGGCTGCGACGAACAGGGCGGTGCGTACGCTCGCGCGTCCGCCGCCGATGAAGGCTTTGCCGCGCCAAGTTCCCGATTGGCGCGTCCACGGTGCCAGCCCCGCCAGGGAGGCGATCTGGCGCCGGTCCAGTCGGCCGAGTTCGGGCAGATCGGCGAGCAGGGTGCGGGCGGTGGCCGGACCGATGCCGGGCACGCTGCGCAGCAGATCCTCCTGTGCCTGCCAGACCGGCGAGCCGCGGACCTGGTCGTCGATCTCGCGGTCGACCTCGTTCAGTTCCTTCTCCAGGGCCGTGATCAGACGCAGGATCGAGCGCCGCACCCGCGGTTCCGTGAGGCGGCTCTGACGCTGGCGCTCGGCGGCGATCATCGACACGATCTGCCGTCGCCGGGCCACCAGATCGGCCAGCAGGCGGCCGGACGCATCGGGCAATGCGCGCGGCTCAGGCCGGGTCGCCGCCAGGAACCGGGCGATCATCTCCGCATCGATCGGATCGGTCTTCGCCCGACGTCCCAGCGCCTGGGCGAAGGCCCGGATCTGGCGCGGATTGACCACGACGACCGGCAAGCCCGCCCCGGCCAGACCCGCCGCCACCACCGTCTCGAAGCCGCCCGTCGCCTCGACCCCCACCAGCGTTGCTCCCAGCGCTCCAAGACGCTCGGCCAACGCTGCAATCCCAGCGCCGTCACGCGGCACCGCCTCACATTCGCCCGGCCCTTGCGCGCCGAGCAGGATATGAACATCCAGACGGCTCTTGGAGACGTCGATACCCACGATCACCTGGTCCATCGCTACCCTGCCTTGCCTAAACGGGCTCGCCATATGGCGGCCCCGGCGACTGTTCGGGTTCGAGGGATGAACGGTGGATGGGCAACCTTGCTGACGTTCGGGCTCGCACGCTCCAGGACGACTCGGCGTCCCATCCACCACCGCTTCCGAAACTCTACCAGAAGCGGAAGACGATAAGTTACAAGGACGACGGCTCAGTTCTTTCGTCATCCTGATGCAAATCAGGATCAAGGCCCTCCACGATCAACCGTTTCGACGCCCGGCATCGGCCACAACTCGGACCACTCAGGATTGGCTCCCTCGATCAGCTCGATCTTCCATGCGCGGCGCCAGGCTTTCAGCTGCTTCTCCCGCGCGATAGCTTCGGTGATGCGAGCGAACTGCTCGACATACACCAGCCGATGCAGCCGGTAGCGGCGCACGAACTCCGAGCCCTCGCCGCGTCTGTGCTGGAGGATGCGCGAGACCGGATTCGCCGTCACGCCGATGTAGAGCGTGCCGCGCCTGTGGTTCGTGAGAATGTAGACCGTCGGCTGCATGCCGACGGTATGGGATGTCTAGACCCAGTTTGCTGGGTGGTCCGGTGCCCGGATCCTGATTTGCATCAGGATGACGTAAAAAAATAAGCCCGTCGTCCTGACGAAAGTCGGGACCAAGCCCCTGGCCTCACCACCGAGAGAAACTGGTATCAAGCCCCGCAGAAGGTTGGAGCGAACCGGCGGTTCGTATCACGGTCCTGACTTTCGTCAGGATGACGGCCCCTACCCCTCCACCTTCGGCTTTCGCATCACCGTCACGTCCGGGACCACGCCATCGACCTTGGCGACCTGCACCAGCGTCGAGTGCGCGGTCGGGCCCTGGCCCAGCCGCGAGGTGCCCCGGTCTCGAGTGAGCACGTTCGGGTTGCCGTGGACTTCCAGCCCGCCCGGGGTCTCCGGGTCGTACCAGGCGCCGGTGGAGAGCTGGATCACGCCCGGCATCACCTGATCGCTGACGATCGCGCCGGCGAGACACGCGCCCCGGTCGTTCCAGACCCGCACGACGTCGCCGGAGGAAATCCCCCGGGCCGCCGCATCGTCCGGATGCAGGGTCATCGGCTCGCGCCCGGCCACCTTGGAGCCCTGGCTGACCTGGCCGCAATCGAGCTGGCTGTGCAGACGGGTTCGCGGCTGGTTCGACATCAGGTGCAGCGGGAAATCCTTCGCCCTCTCCGCCCCCAGCCACTCGTCCGGCTCGCGCCAGACCGGATGGCCCGGGCAGTCGTCGTAGCCGAAGCCGTCGACGGTCGACGAGAAGATCTCGATCTTGCCCGACGGGGTCTGCAGCCGGTGGGTGTCCGGATCGGCGCGGAAGTCCTCCAGCATCACCATCGGCTTCTCGGGATCGGGGAGCTCCACATGCTCCTGCTCCCAGAAGGTCTCGAAGTCCGGCAGTTCGAACCCGGCCTCGGCGGCGCGCTGGCGGGACTGGTCCCAGAGATGGCGGATCCAGTCCATCTCGTCGCGGCCCTCGGTGTAGCGCTCGGAAAAGCCCAGACGGTCGGCGAGACCGGTGAAGATCTCGTAATCCGGCCGGCTCTCGCCCACCCGCGGGATCGCCTGCTTCATCGCCGAGGAGAGCGGCTCCCAATGGGTGATGGAGAGGTCGTTGCGCTCCAGCGCCGTGGTCGACGGGAAGACGATGTCGGCGTGCCGCGCCATCGAGGTCCAGAAGATCTCGTTGACGATGATCGTGTCCGGCTTCTGGAAGGCGCGGACGAGCTGGTTGATGTCCTGATGGTGGTGGAACGGGTTGCCGCCGGCCCAGTAGACCAGCTTGATGTCCGCATAGGTCCGCCGCTCGCCGTTGAAATCGTACTCGGCACCGGGGTTCAGCAGCATGTCGGAGATGCGGGCGACCGGAATGAAGTCGCTGACCGTGTTGATACCCTGGGGCACCGACGGCCACGTGAACTGCTTCACCGGGTTGCCGATGCCGTTCTCCGAGCTGTAGCCGAGGCCGAACCCGCCGCCCGGCAGGCCGATCTGGCCGAGCATGGCGGCCAGCACGACGGTCATCCAGATCGGCTGCTCGCCGTACTCGGCGCGCTGCATCGACCAGGTCGAATTGATCATGGTCCGCTTCGACGCCATGCGCCGGGCGAGGCCGCGGATGGTCTCCGCGTCGACGCCGCTGATCTTGGCGGCCCAGTCGGCGGTCTTCGGCTGGCCGTCGGTCTCGCCGCGTAGATAGGCCTCGAACGGCGCGAAGCCGGTGGTGTAGCGCTCCAGGAACGCCTTGTCGTGCAGCCCTTCGCTGAGCAGCGTGTGGGCCAGCGCCAGCATGATCGACATGTCCGAGCCGGGGCGCGGGGCGATCCACTCGCCGCCCAGATCCGGCGGCAGGTCGGAGCGGATCGGGCTCAGATAGACCAGCTCGCAGCCGGCATCGGCGCAGTCGCGCAGGCCGTGGTAGCAGGTGTGACGGCCGACCCCGCCGGAGGTGACCTGGGCGTTCTTCACCGGCATGCCGCCGAACATCACCAGCAGCTCGCAATGCTCGGCGAGCACCGGCCAGGTGGTGTGGGTGTTCAGCACGTCGCGGAACGGGCCGACCACATAGGGAACGATCGCCTCGGCCGCGGCGTAGGAATAGGTGCCCCGGTGCGAGACATAGCCGCCGAGCTGATTGAAGAACCGGTGGATATGCGAGTTGGCGTGGTGGAACCGCCCGGCGCTCGCCCAGCCGTAGGAGCCGGCATACATCGACCCGTTGCCGTGCTCGTCCTTCACCCGCTTCAGTTCCTGGGCGGCCATGTCCAGCGCCTCGTCCCAGGGCACGGCGACGAACGGCTCGTTGCCGCGGCCGGTGCGGTCGCTGTTGTGGCGCTTCTCCAGCCAGCCCTTGCGGACATGCGGACGGGCGACGCGGGTCTCGTGGGTGACCGCGTCCACGATGCCCGGACCGATGATCGCCGGGGCCGGGTCCTTCTCGTAGTCATGCACCGCGAGCAGCCTGTCGCCCTCGACCTCGGCGTAGTAGGTGCCCCAATGGGTGGCGGTCGGAACCAGGGTGCGCTTGATCGCGGTGCTCATGTCTTTCGTCCTCTCCGTCGGCCGATCAGGCCAGCGCGGCCTCGATGACCGCCGCCTGCTCCGCCTTGTGCCACACGCCCCAGCCCACGGCCGGGGACGGTGCGGCATCGCGTCCAACATAGGTGGCACGAGCCCCGGACTCGCGCAAGCCACCGAGAATGCGGGCGAGATGCGGATCCAGATGGCGCCAGGCCCCCATATTCTCCGGCTCTTCCTGGGCCCAGACCACCTCGGCCTTGGGATGCTTCTTCAGGATCGCGGCGATCGCCGTCTCCGGCACCGGATACAGCTCCTCGATCCGGACCAGGGCCACGTCCTCGATCCGCCGCTCCCGCCGGGCGGCGGCGAGGTCGAAATAGGTCTTGCCGGAGGTCAGCACGACCTTGCGGGCATCGGCGTCGACCTGGGCGTCGTCGATCACCGCCCGGAACGACGTGCCGGCCCCCATCTCGCTGAGCCTGGACTGGGCCTCGGCGTGGCGCAGACCGGACTTGGAGGTCAGCAGCACCAGCGGCCGGCGCCACGGAGCCAGGAGCTGGCGGCGCAGGGCGTGGAACAGGTTGGCCGGCGAGCCGCAGGCCACGACCGAGATGTTGTTGCGTGCCGCCATCTGCAGAAAGCGCTCCGGCCGGGCGGAGGAATGCTCCGGCCCGCCGCCCTCAAGCCCATGCGGCAGCATCAGGACGAGGCCCGACTGGCGCAGCCATTTGTCGTCCCCCGCGACCAGGAACTGATCGATCACCGCCTGGGCGCCGTTGGCGAAGTCGCCGAACTGCGCCTCCCAGCAGACCAGCATGTCCGGGTCGGTGATGGACATGCCGTATTCGAAGGCCATGCAGGCCTCCTCGGTCAGTGGGCTGTCGGCGAAGGTCAGGTGGTGCGGCGTTGCCGCAAGCGCGGCGAGCGGGGTGTGCTCGGCACCGGTCTTCTGGTCGAACACCACCGCATGGCGCTGGGAGAAGGTGCCGCGCCGGCTGTCCTGGCCGGTCAGGCGCACCGCCTTGCCATCCTCCAGCAGCGAGGCGAAGGCCAGCGCCTCCGCTGTGCCGAAATTGATCCCGTCTTCGAGGGTGTCGAGCCGCTCGCCCCATTGCCGGGCGATCTTGGCGTTCAGCGCGAAACCTTCCGGCACGGCGACACTGGCCTCCGCCAATCGGCGCAGACGGGCGGCCCCGACACCGGTGACCGGCACCTCGCCCGCGCCCACCGTCGACAGGGACGACCAGCGGCCCTGCAGCCGGTCGGCCGCGTTCGGCTTGTAGCTCTTGGCCCGGTCGAAGGCGTCGTCCAGGGTCGACCAGTGGGCCTCGGCCATGGCTGTCGCCTCGGCCTCCGGCACCACCCCGGCGGCGGCGCAGGCCTCGGCGTAGCGCTGGGGGATGCCGGGCGTCTCGGCGATGCGGGTGTAGCGCACCGGCTCGGTGAACATCGGCTCCTCGAGCTCGTTATGCCCCCGGCGGCGGAACCCGACGATGTCGACCAGGATATCCTTGCCGAACTTGCGGCGGTATTCGAGCGCGATCCGGCCGGCCCGGGCACAGGCGTCCACGTCTTCGGAGGAGACATGGATGACCGGCGCGCCGATCGCCTTGGCCACGTCGCTGGGATGACGGGACGAGCGGCCGTGTTCCGGCTTCACCGTGAAGGCGAGCTGGTTGTTCACCAGCACATGCACCGACCCGCCGACGCCATAGGCCGGCAGCCCGGCGAGCTGCAGCATCTCGGCGATCACGCCCTGGCCGGAGAAGGCGCCGTCGGTGTGGATCAGCAGCGGCAGCACGGCGCTAGTCGGATCCGCCTCCCCGGACCGGCGCCGCAGGTCGAGGGTCGCCCGCGTCTTGCCCAGGGTGACCGCGGAGACGATCTCCACATGGCTCGGGTTGGACGGCATGGTCAGGCGGATGCGCCGCTCGATCCCGTCCGCGTCGGTGAAGCTGCGCTCGCCGGTGAACCCCAGGTGATAGGGCACGTCGGACGACGCCTGGGTGCCGTCGGGCACCTGGGGCGTGCCCAGCAGTTCGGAGAAGGCGGCGGTCAGCGGCTTGCCCACCAGCCGGGTGATCAGGGTCAGCCGGCCCCGGTGCATCGGCGCGATGACCGCCTTGTCCATGCCCGCGCGGGCGGCATCGCCGACGATTGCCTCGAGCAGAACGATCAGCGATTCCAGTCCTTCCAGGCCAAACCGCTTGTTGGTCGGCAGGCGCTTGTTCATGAAGGTTTCCATGGCGTCCGCCGCCAGCAGGGCGTCGAGACGGTCGCGCCGCTCGTCCGCCGCCGGCTCGCCGTAGAGGCCGCCTTCCACCGCCTCGACCAGCCAGTCCCGGGCCGCGCGGTCCTCCACATGCATCACCTCGGCGGTGAACCGCCCGCCCCAGGCGGCCTGCAGCCGCGCCGTCAGTTCCCGCGGCGTGGTGCCGCCGACATCGACGTCGAGATCGCTCTCGTCCAGGCCGTGGGCGTCCGGCGACAGGTCCGGATGGCCGGGCGCCTGGTTCAGGTCCAACGGATCGAGAGACGCCGCCAGGTGGCCGTACAGCCGCCATGCCGTCTTCAGCCGCTCGCAGGCCACCGCAATGCGCCCGTCCCCGGCCGCCGCCGGGCGCGGTCCGTCCGACCGGTCGGCATAGGGCGCGAACATCGCCCAGAGGGAGGGATCGATCGACAGCGGGTCCTTGAGGAAACGGGCGTAGAGGTCGTCGAGATAGCCGGCGCCGGCTGTGGGAAGCGTATTCATGGGAATCCGAATGGCTCGCTCGCGGGGGGCTTTTAGATTGTATGCAAGTGCATGCCGCTATCTTTACAGACCTCCATCAGGCCGCCTAGCCTTCGGATTCCCTTAACAAAACGGATCCGACAGCCCATGGATGAACATTGGAGCGTGGCGGCCCACCGTCACTTGAAAGCGGCCGGCGTTCGCCAGATCGGCTACGTCCCAGACGGCGGTCTCCGCCTCCTGATCGAGCGCTGTCTGGCCGACAACGAGATCGAGACGGTGATGTGCGCCACCGAAGAGGAAGCGGTCGGCCTGTCGGCCGGCGCCTGGCTCGGCGGGCAGAAATCGGCGGTGTTCATGCAGTCCAGCGGCGTCGGCAACACGATCAACGCGATCGCGTCGCTGATCTCCTCGGCCAACTTCCCGTTCTTCGCCATCGTGACGATGCGCGGGCAGTGGGGTGAGGGGAATCCGTGGCAGGTTCCCATGGGCCAGGCCGTGGTCCCGACGCTGGAGGCGGTCGGCGTGAAGACCTTCCTGGCCGAAAGCCCGGAAGCCGTGGACATGATGATCGAGTCCGGCCTGCGCATGGCCTATTCGACCGACACCCCGGTCGCCGTCCTGGTGGGTCAGAAGGTGATCGGCTCGAAGATCTGGACGGCCGGAAAGGCGGTGAACCAATGAGCGCGATCACTCTCCATCGGCGCGATGTGCTCGGCGCCGCCATGGCCGAGCGCGGCGACACCCTGTTCGTGTCCGGCCTCGGCTCCACCACCTGGGATCTGGCCTCCTTCGGCGACCGTCCAGAGAACTTCTATCTCTGGGGGGCGATGGGCAACGCCTCGATGATCGGGCTCGGCATCGCGCTGGCCCAACCGGAGCGCCGGGTCGTGGTCATCACCGGCGACGGCGAGATGCTGATGGGCATGACCAGCTTCTCCACCATCGGCGCCAAGCGGCCGTCCAACCTGGCGGTCTGCGTGATCGACAACGAGACCTATACCGAGACCGGCCGTCAACCGACCGCGACCGGCCGCGGCACCGACCTGTCGGCGGTGGCCGCGGCCTGCGGTTTCGCCAAGACGGCGATGATCCGCACCGAGGCCGAGGCCAAGGGTCTGGCCCAGCTCCTGTTCCGTGAGCCGGGACCGGTCTGCGCCGTTGTGAAGGTGGTGGACGAGGACCTGCCGATGTCGGTTCCGCCGCGCGACGGCGGATACCTGAAGACCCGCTTCCGCATCGGGTTACTCGGCGAGGAGAAGGCGATCCAACCGTGACCGCGACCCGGCGGGCACAGGCCAGCAGGCCAAGCCCGCCGGGTTCGCCAGGCGACGACTTACAGGCGCCAATAGAACGATTTTATGTAATTTTGTAGATTTATTTGTTGCTTTGACAGCGCAGCCGTTTGCCCTAAAACTGCGCTTTCTGAAGCCATTGGCGCAGTCAGTTCTGCCGCCACGGCATAATCCCTCCGCGGATTTACCCGCTCTTTACCCATCGATGTTAGAGTTCATGACACTCGATCCATAGGCCCACCTCAAAGTGGCCGCTTTCGACCGCCGGACCCTGTCTGTGCCCGTAGCGCAATACCCCAGCGACCCACCTCATAGGGTGCGGGGGACGCGCGACATTTTCCGCCCTTCGTTTTCCCGACACCACGAAAGACCCGCGCCCGTCATGTCTCCCATTTCCGACAGCGACCTGAACGGTGGCTCGTCGCGCCGGCGACGGTTCGACCCGGAACTCCATCAGATGGTCACGAACCGGATCTTCCAGAACGTCCAGTCCCGGCTGCGGCTGGACTCGATCGACGACTACACCCGCGAGCGGCTCCAGGCGTTTCAGCCGACCATCGCGGAGGAAATGTACGCGATCCTCTCGGACTTCTATCGCCACATGACGCAGTTTCCGCAGACCCGGAAATTCTTCGTGAACAGCGATATCAACGTCCTGAAGACGCGGCAGTCCCAGCATTGGCAGCGCCTGTTTTCCGCCGAATTCGATCGCGAGTATATCTCGTCGGCGGTCCGCATCGGCCTGGTCCACCATGCCATCGGCCTGCCGCTCCACCTGTATCTGTCGGGCTACAACCGGGTGCTGTGCGATCTGACGACCCTGGCGATCCACCATTACGCCGGGTCGCTGGCCTCCTCCGATACGGTGAACGCCATCATCAAGGTTGTCTCCCTCGACATGGATATCGCGATCTCCTGCTATTTCCTGGCGGAGAACCTGCGCCTGAAGTCGGACGATCCGACGGTCGGACTGGTCTGACGAATCACGAGACGGGTTCCGCCGCAAGCCGGGCCGGGTCACTCTTTGTGCCTGTTTCACAGCGATGAGGCATGGGCGGATGACCTTCACCTGGGACGTACCCGAAGAGGATCGGGCGGCGATCGCGCACTGGTTCGCGACCTGGAGCGATCAGGTCGCCGCCGTGGATTTCGCTCCGGCGATGGACCTGTTCGCCGACAACATCGCGAGCTTCGGGACGCATATGGACGTGGTCGAGGGCCTGGAGGCGCTGGCCACGAACCAGTGGCGCAACGTCTGGCCGACCATCGAGGATTTCCGTTGGCGGCTGGAGACGTTGAAGGTCGGGGTTTCGCCCGACCGGCGGTTCGCCATCGGGATCATCGCCTTCTCCTCCACCGGCATCGCGGCCGACGGATCGCGGTTCGACCGGCCGGGCCGCGGCACCGTCGCCTTCGCCCGCTCCGCCATCGACGCGCCTTGGAAGGGCGTGCACACGCACGTCTCCCTGAACCCCGGCACGCCGCAGAAGAGCCACGGGGCCCGACCGGCGAAAAGCTGAGCGTCGGGAAGCACGCGGCCGCCCTTCGACACGTTGCTGCGCTCCTGCTAGGGCGAGGGCAATGCTGGAAGTCCAACGACCTCTTTGAGACTGCAATGCCCCCGCCCAGAGCAGCCCCGCGGACCCGGTTGTTCAGCCCGGTCCGGGGGGGGCGTGTCGAAGGGTCGGCGAGCTGCCCTCAGCCGTTCCAGGGCAGCGCCGACTCGTTCTCCGCCACCAGCCAGCACCCGCCAAGCGAGCCTGGAAGCACCAGGGACAGCACGCCCGGCCACTCGGTGTCCTTCGGGGTGAACCCACGCCCTTCGAGGAAGCTCCGCGTTGCTGCCAGATCGTCGGACAGCAGCGCGTAGCCGGCCACGCCCGGTGCCGGCGGCACCGTCGCCCCCGGCAGGAGCGCCGCCGCCCGGTCAGGCGTGGCCAGCAGGATGCCGCCGCGCGCCAGCGGATAGCGGATCAGACCGTCGCCGAGCCGCTGCGGCGAAACCTCGGTGAAGCGGGCGTAGCGCTCCTCCGCCTCGCCGAGATCCTTCGGCACGATGATGACGTCGCGCAGGGCGACGATCCCGTTGTCGTGACGCATCCAGAACTCCTGCCACACCAGATCCTCGGTGTGGTGGCTCAACACCTGGACCCGGCCCTCGGGCATGTCCTCCTCGGGGTTCTTGATGACGGTGAAGGCCGCATCGCCTGCCCCGGTCTCCGTGCCGTCCTCGGCCAGGATGGGCACCGGACGCTTGAGCGGGGTCGGCTCCTGCGGATGAAAGCCGGCCGCCGCCTGCCGCGCGCGCCGGGCCATGGCGTCCGGGTCGGTCATCGCGACGATGTGAACGCCGGTATAGCGGTCGAGCTGACGCTGGGTGCGGGAGCCGGTCGGCGTCGAGCCGTCGGTGACCGTGAGCACTTCCAGATAGCCTTCCCGCAGCATGACGCACCGGTTGGCCGTTCCCATCGGCTGGCGCTGCCCGGCCGCGTCGGTGAAGGCATGCAGGACGTAGGGGGTCTGCTTGAATCCGAGCCGGGTCAGCTCCTCGTGGGCCGCCTCCATGTCCGGAACGAAGTGGCCAAGGTGGTCGAGAAACGTCTCGCCCGTCGTCGGAAGCTGTCGCCATGCCGCCATGTTTCTGCCCTTTTCGGGAGTGAGCTTTACTAATCAGTAGAGTGGACCATGATAGAGAAGATGAGCTGGGTGACCAGACGGTGTTGACGCCGTGACCCCGCCCAAAGGGAGGATGCCATGAACGACCGTATCCGCCGCTGCCACTGCCGGGCTGCCCTGACGGCCAGAGCCGCCCACGCTCAATTCACCGATACCCTGGTGGTCGGAACGATGATGGCAGCCGCCATCGCCGCCACCGCCTGGCTCATGATCCAGCTCGCGATCTGAGCCGAAACGGTCCGCCCCAGCCTTCCGCGTCTCGGGCGGGCCGCAGCGCAGGCGTTTGCCGCACCGGCATGCGGGGATAGCACCGCAAGCCTCGGATAGCCGGGTTCCCGCCCGCCGATTACTGATCGCCGAAACAACCTCGGAGATCAGTACGTGTCCGTCGTAACCCGTCTTCAGATCGCCGGATGCGGTATGCATCTGGCCGACCAGATCGCCCTCGTCGGCGTCCCGCTCGCCGCCGCCCTCGCGTTCGGCGCATCCGCCGAGGTGATCGGCGTTCTCGTCGCCTGCCAGTCTCTCGCCCACCTGCTCGGCTCGATCCCGGCCGGCCTCATTGTCGACCGCGGCGCGCCTCGGCGGGTCGCCCTGGCCGCCGTGCTGATCTCCCTGCTCGGCTTCGCAGGAACCGCCGTCAGCGTCGCCGCCGGCAACCTGATCGGCTTCGGCGCCTGCGTGACCGTCGCCGGCTTCGGCATCGTGCTCTTCGTCCTGACGATCCTGTCCATCGTGCCGCGCAGCGTCCCGGCCGGAGCCCTCGCCCAGGCGAACGCGCGGATCGAGATGCCGCGGGCGGCCGCTTCCTTCGCGGTCCCGCTGGCCCTGGGTGCGGTGGTGACGGTGGGCACCGTCGACTGGATCTTCGCCGCCGCCGTCGCCGGCGGCGCGGTCGCCCTGGCGGCGGTCAGCGGCCTGCCGGATTACGAGCCCGGACGGCCGCACGGGCAGAGCCCCCTGCGCCGGATCGTCGAGGGCGGCGCTTTCGTCCTGTCGAACGATCTGCTGCTGGCGATCTCCGGCTGCGCGCTGTTCTGGAACTTCGCCTTCTCCGCCCTTCTGGTGACCATGGTGCCGCTGATCACCGACGTCTTCGCCATGGAGGCCGGGGTCTTCGGCATCGCCATGGCGGCCTTCGGGCTCGCCGCCTTCGCCGGGTCCAGCCTCGCCGCCCGCTATGCCGGGCGCGTGCGGCCGAGCCTCGTCCTGCTGTTCGGGCCGGGCAGTTCGGTGCCGGCCGTCCTGCTGCTGCTGACGGTGTCGCCGGGCAGCTCGCCGCTGCCGATCTATGCGGGGTTCTTCCTGCTGGGGTTCGGGCCGTCCATGTGGATGATCGCCCAGAACTCCGTGCGCCAGCTCGTGAGCCCGCGCGACATGCTGGGACGGGTCAATGCGGTGATCCAGACGTCGATCTACGGCGTGCGCCCGCTCGGCGCCCTCTGCGCGGGCTTCCTGATCGCCCACAGCTCGCCGCGCACCGCCCTGGTCTTCATCGCCGCGATCTACGGCCTGTCCTTCGCCGCGGCCGCCTTCAGCCGGCTGCGGTCGATCCGGAGCTACGGGGAGCTGGGCGCGCTTACGGTTGCCTGACCGCTTGTCGCACCTGGCTACTTCGCGCGCTTGAGTTCCAGGCGGTCGGTGCGGCGGTTCCACGGTAGCCAGACGGAAAACGCCATGGAGGCCAGTGCCGGGAAGGCCACGGGATCGGCCTTGGTGATGGGAATCGGCAGTCCCTCGTTCGAGCCGCCGGCGAGCCACAGGGCGATCCGGCGGCCGAGCGCCGTCGTCATCGCCATGCCCCGGCCGTTGCAGGCGATGGCCGACCAGCCCTGGTCGCCCTCGCCGGAGCCCAGCGTCATCAGCCGCGGCATGAAGTCCCGCGCCGCCGCCAGCCGCCCCTGCCAGGCATAGGCGGATTGCATCGGCGGCAGTTGCGGCAGCATCTCGCTCAACCGGGCCAGATGATAGACCTGCGCCCGCTCGGCCGACCCGAAGGGCGAGGCCAGCAGGCCGCCGGTGACGATCCGGTTGTCCCAGGTCCAGCGATAGGCGATCAGCTCCTTGCGGGTATCGGCGGATGCCCGGTCGTTCGGCAGCACGGCCTCGCGCAGAGCGGGATCCAGCGGCTGGGTCGCCATCTGGAACAGGGTGATCGGGAACTGGGTGGCCTCGGCCTGGGGGGCCAGGCCGCCGCCGGTGGAGTTCGTGGTCAGCAGCAGCCGCTTGGCGATCACCGTGCCGCCATCGGTCGACACCCGCCAGCGGTCGCCCTGACGCTCGATCTTGCGAGCGCGGGAGCCGGTAAACAGGGTCGCGCCGGCCGTCACCGCCGCGGCGGCCAGACCGCGGCAATAGGCCAGCGGGTTCAGATGCCCGCCGGTCGGGTCGAGGAAGGCGCCGTGATAAACGTCGCTGCCGGTCTCGTAGACCGCCTCGTCGCGGGACAGGGCCCGCACCGGCCGGCCGAGCTTCTGCCATTGGACCACCCGGTCCTCCAGCCAGGCCCGCTTCTCCGGGGTATGGATCGGCTGGATCCAACCGCTCTGCCGCGCTTCGCAGTCGATGCCGTGGCGCCGGATCAGCTCGAACACCAGCTCGCCGCCCTGACCGATCATGTCGCAGACTTGGCGGCCGTATTCCGGGCCGAGCGCGTTCGCCATCACCGTCGGGTCGAGCCCGGTGAGCAGGTTCGGCACCACGAAGCCGGTGTTGCGCCCCGACGCCCCAAAGCCGGGTTCGTCCGCTTCCAGCACGGCCACCTCGACCCCGGCCTCCGCCAGATGCAGCGCCGTGGAGAAGCCCAGATAGCCGCCGCCGACGACCGCGACATCGGTCTCCACCTCCCCGTCCAGCGGACCACTTTGCGGAGCGGCGGGTGCGGTGGCGTGCCAGAACGACGACTGGAACGACACCGACGGATGCGGGGCCGCGGCAAGCCGCTCGAACAGGGTGGGGCGATAGCCCTCATGCGCGATCTTCGTCATGGCCTCGATGCTAGATCGGGACGGGCCGGCGCGGAATGGCCTATCGGCGCGATCTGGCCCTCCTGCGTGAGACGACCGAAGCATTCGGCATTTTCGCTTTTGCGTGAATTGCACTACCCGAGCGGTGATTGCCGCTGTTTAGTGCCCTTCATGGCCCAGACCACCGCGACCCCATCCGAGAACAAGCCGAAACTGCGCGATCTTCTGGTCGTGGTGTTCTTCACCACGATGGTGATGACCCTCGCCAGCATGTCGGTGCTCTGGATCCCCGCGATCGCCCCGGCGGTGGCCGCCGATCTCGGCATCTCCCCCTCCCTGGTCGGCTACCAGTTCACCCTGGCTTATATCGGCGCGATGACATCGAGCCTGCTGGTCGGCGGCTTCGTCCAGCGCTTCGGCGCCTGGCGGACCAGTCAATGCAGCCTCGGCATGCTGGCGATCGGACACCTTATCCTGATGAGCGGGCATCTGGAGCTGATGGTGGTCGGCTCGATCGCCACCGGTTTCGGCTACGGCATGATGAACCCGCCGGCCATGGACCTGCTGAACCGGGTGGTCACGCCGTCCAACCGCAACCTGGTCTTCTCTGTCCGCTTCACCGGCGTGCCCCTGGGCGGGGTCCTGGCCAGCCTGGTGGCGCCGTCCCTCACCCTGGCGGTCGGCTGGCAGCCGACCATGATGGTCGTGGGCGCCTTGGGTCTGGTGCTGTTCGCCGCCATGCAGCCGCTGCGCGCCCGGTTCGACGCCAACCGGCAGCGCGAAGCCTCGGTGATCCGCGATCCGTTCTCCGGGCTGAAGCTCATCCTGCGGTCCCGCGCGCTGCGGTTCTTCGCCTTCACCGGCCTGTGCTTCGCCGCCGTCCAGCTCTCGCTCATGTCCTTCGCCGTCACGTTGCTGGTGGACGAGGTGGGGTGGACCCTGGTGAGTGCCGGCGTGGCCCTGTCCTGCGTCCAGGTCGCCGGCGTGATCGGCCGCGTGAGTTGGGGCGTGATCGCCGACCGGCTGCGTTCCAGCACCGCGGTCCTGATCATCATCGGCAGCGCCATGGCCGTGGCCAGCCTCACCGCCTCGCAGATCGAGGCCGCCTGGCCGCAGATCGCCGTCTTCGCGTTCTTCTTCGTCTTCGGTCTGGTCGCCGTCGGCTGGAACGGCGTCTTCGCCAGCGAGGCCGCCCGGCTGAGCCCGCCGGGATCCATCGGCCACGCGACCGGCGGAGTGCTGTTCATCACCTTCTCCGGCGTCCTGTTCGGGCCGGTGGTGTTCTCGATGCTGTTCCAGGTCACCGGCAGCTATTCGGCGACCTTCCTCGCCTCGGCGGCGTTGGCCGCCCTCGGCGTGGCGTTCCTCGGCGTCTCCCGCCGGGCCGCGCGCAGCGACGCCGCTCAGTAGACGATCTTGCCGTCCGGCCGGAAGGCGTGGAACACGAAGGCGAAGGTGATCTCGTGGGTCACGTCGGTGCCGTCGCGGGTGACGACCACATTGCCGATATCGCGTCCCTCGGCGATCTTTCGGGTGTCCAGTGCCGAGTTCTGACCGGGCTCCCACGTGATCATCAGATCGCCGTCGCTCCACCAGCCCTTCTCGCGTAGCATGGCGAGGCTCCAGGCCATGTCGCCGATCACTACGACCCGCGCCATCGGGTCCAGCCCCTTCGGCATGTCGCCGTCATAGAGGAACGGCACCGGCATGGTGTCGTAGCCCTTGTAGGGGTTGATGCCGTAGGGCCGGGCCTCGGGGTCGTTGGGGATCAGCACCTTGCCGCCGGCATGGCGTTCGGCGAAGCGCTCCGCACTCTCCAGGCGCGCCGGGACCGAGCGGAGCTGTTCACCGGTCATCGCGCCGACGATCCCCTCGCCGGTATACTGCTGCCACCAGCTTTCGGTCTGCCGGTCGTACATGATCAGCCCGGAATTGCGGATGTTGCCGGTGGTGCCGAAATCGAGCGGTCGCCCCTCCACCCGCCGGTCGAACACGATGGCGGTATTGCACAGCGGGCAGTAGGTGACCGCCACCGGAACGCCGCCGACCGTGTCGTTGACGATCTCGTGCCAGATCAGGATGCGCAGCGGATACGCGCGGGCGTCGCCGGCGATGGCGACGGAGACGACGGGCTCGGTCGGCGCCACCCCGGCGAACCCGGTGGTGACGTCGGCGAAGACCGGCCGGTCGATCGGGGGGATGTCGTCCCGGCCCGGTCCACCGGACGCGATCTCGTTCAGCGGCACCGAATGCTGTGAGAAGTCGGTCCTCGGCCACGCCTTCTCCCAGGCGTTTCCGGCCAGGGCGGCTGTCGAGAACATCAACAGGGCGGCAAGCAGCGACAGTAAGATGCGCGGGTCAGACATGGCCGAACAATGCGTCACCCGATGCCTTCAACGGAAATCACGAACCGGGGAAATCGCGTGTGCGGCCATGGTGGCCCCGGATCAGCCGGTGCCGAGCTTGGACGACCGGGAGCGGATGTTGGACAGGCGGGGATCGGGCGGCAGGTCGGTGACCGGATCGTCAATATCCCCGAACTGGCGGAAGAGTTCGGCCGATTCGATGGCGGTGGAGTGCACCTTGCGGGTCTCGCGCGGGTTCAGCATACCGAACGCCTTGCCCGCATGCCGGCGGTCGATGTCGGCCAGCGTGTTGGCGGCTTTGACGACCGCTGCATGCACGAACCCGGTACCGACGGTGCGATCGACTGCGTCGGCCAATATCTCCAAAGCTTTGCGATCCGAATCTGGCTTCGCCATGCGCCACCCAGAGGCGTCCATTAAAGACGCTCATCATCACCAACCGTAAATCAGAGTTAATGATTCGACCGAGTCGCGCAAGTGAATTTGATTTTAATGATTCCCTATTTATCGTTAACCGGCCGCGTCTATTTGTGAACCGAAAGCGCCCATCGATCGGGCGCCCAGGGTCGCCGCGATTGCCGGGGCGCGCGGGCTCCGCTAGCGTGATGCGCGGTCCCGGTCGAGGGGCGGCCCAGCCAGGGAGTGCGGCGATGAAATTCCTGATCCCGCTCGTTGTCTTCGCCGGGCTGATCGCGCTTGCCGTCCGCATGACGCTGCGGCAGGTCCGCCTCGACCCGTTTGCCGCGGCGGACGGCTCGCCGGCAGCGACGGGGATCGTCGCCGCAGCCGACCAGAACGGCAAATTCCACCAGATCACCGACGGGTTGGAGGAAATGCGCCGGACCTGGCATCCGGTGCGCTTTCCCTCCGGGCGGGATTCCCGGTCCGGCGGCTTTCCCGAAGAGAAGGCCTACGCGGACCAGAACATGATCCTGCGCCGCGACTGGTGTGCCGACCATTGCGAGGAGCCGTGGCGGGTCGAGGTGGTGCGCGGGTCGGCGCCGATCTTCTGGTTCCAGTCGCCGCGCGACGCCAGCGCTTTCACCTATGCCTGGTTCCCGTTCAAATGCTCCTAGAGCACATCACGATCAGATGGACACATCTGATCGCGTGAATATGCTCTCTCTTGAATAGGTTGGAGCGGCGGCGCCCGACGGCTATTGGTTCTGCTTGCGCCACTCGGCCGGGTGCTCGAATTTGAGACCCCAGATCCCGACCTTCTCGCTCTTCGCCATCTTCTCGAGCGGAGCGTAGTCCGGGCGCTCCTCCGGAAGAGCGACCGCCCACCCGGTGCGCACCATGCGGGTGTTCAGGTTCATATCGCCGGAATAGCAGGTGCCGACCATCCGGCCGTCCTCGTCAGCACCTTCCTTGACGCAGACCACGTCGTTGCGGCCGACCAACTCGCGCAGCGCGTCCATCGCCTGAATGCCGCACTGATAGGGCCGGCCGAACTCGTTCTCGCAGTATTGATCCACTTCCGGCGCATCGATCCCCGACAGGCGGACGGTGTCGCGCCCGATCGACAGGGTATCGCCCGACGTCACGCTTGGCCGCCCCTTGATCTGCTGCGCCTGAACGGCGAAGGGCGTTGCAACCAGTCCGATGGCCAGTACGGCGGCGGTCGTCATCAGGCGTCTGCGCATATGTCCAACTCTCGATTTCTTCGAAGGGTCGTAAAACTGCGCGCAGTCTACATGAGATCCGGCGTCTGTCCGATACCCGGATTGATCGTCCGGTTAACCGGGCAGGGTCAGAGGATCTCCAGGTGCTTCTTCGCCTTCGGCGGCGGAAAAGCCGCATCGAGGGCCGCCAGGTCGTCCGCGTCGAGCGCGACATCCAACGCGGCCGCGTTGGCGCGCACATGCTCCGGCCGCGCCGCCTTGGGAATGGCGATCACGCCGTCGCGCCGCAGCACCCAGGCAAGAGCAATGGTCAGGTCGGACACGCCGTGCTTCTGGGCGACCGGCTGCAGCGCCTTGTGACCGCCGAGCCGACCCTGCTCCAGCGGCGAGTAGGCCATGACCGGCATGCCCTTGCGGTCGCACCAGGGCAGCAGGTCGAATTCCGGGCCGCGGCGGGTGAGGTTGTAGAGGATCTGGTTGGTGGCACAGGCCCCGTTCCCGGCGTCATGCACGTCCTCCATCTCGCCGGTGTCGAAATTGCTGACGCCCCAATGGCGGATCTTGCCCTCGCGCTGGAGCTGTTCGAAGGCGCCGAACGTCTCCTCCAGCGGCGAGGAGCCGGGCCAGTGCAGCAGGTAGAGGTCGATGGTCTCGATCCCCATGCGCCGCAGGCTGGTCTCGCAGGCCTCGACCGTCCCGGTATGGTCGGCGTTGTAGGGCAGGACCTTGGAGACGATGAACAGCCCGTCGCGCCGGCCGGCGATGGCGTCGCCCACCACCTCCTCCGAGCCGCCCGAGGCATACATCTCGGCGGTGTCGATCAGGGTCATGCCGAGATCGATGCCGAGGCGGAGCGCATCGGCCTCCGCTTTCCTGTCGGAGCCGCGCTCGCCCATATGCCAGGTGCCGAGCCCCAGGGCCGGGACGCTCTCGCCGCCCGGCAATGTCACCATCTTCATCATTACCTCCCTCGTGCGTCGCGGGCGCGCTTGACCTCCTCCTGGTACTGCCGGACCCGATCCTTGAGGCCCGGCCGCGCGGCGGAGGCGACGAGCGCCGCCATGTCCCGCGCCCGTCCGTCTTCCAGGGTGAGGTCCGCCACCCGTGCCAGGATGCCGCTTTCCAGGCGCGTCGCCATGGCTCCATAGGCCTCGATCTCGCCGGCAACCGCATCCTCGTCGATCACCGCATCGATCAGGCCGAGCGCCAGCGCCTCGTCCTGATCGAGACGGCGGCCGCCGGCGACGATCTCCAGCGCCTTGTCCGAGCCGACCCGTCCGGCCAGCCGCCGGGTGCCGAGCGCGATGCCGAAGCCGGCGCCCGGAAAGGCGAAGCGTCCGCTGCCCACGACGATCCGGCGCCGGCAGGCGGCGACCAGATCGGCGCCGGCACCCATCGCCGCCCCGCGCACCACCGCCAGGGTCGGCACCGGCGCGTGATACACCGCCTGCAGCAGCGTCTCGATCCGCACCAGCCGCAGCAGCAGGTCGCCGTCGCTCAGCGCGTCCAGGTCGCTGAGATCGAAACCGGCGCAGAAATGCTTGCCCTCGCCCGCCAGGACGATCAGGCGCACGCCGTCAGCGGGTGCGGCCTCTACCGCCGTCAGCAGCGCCTCGACGATATCCGGGCCCAGCGCGTTGCTGCGCTCCGCCCGGTTCAGGGACAGCCGCAGGACGGCGCCGTCCCTGGTCGACAGAACCGGATCGCTCACCCTACTGCTCCGAGCGCGTCGGCGATCGCCTTGCCGGCCTCCTTGGTCGAGGCGGTACCGCCGAGATCGACGGTCCGGCCGGCCGGCTTGGCGACCGCGGTATCCACCGCCTCTTCCAGCGCCATGGCCGCGCGCAGGGCCGTGTCGTCGCCGGTGTTGCGGGCGATCCAGCCGATCAGCATGGCGGTCGACAGCACCAGGGAGGTCGGGTTGGCAATGCCTTTGCCGGCGATGTCGGGCGCGGTGCCGTGGGCCGCCTGGGCGATGGCGTATTTGTCGCCGGCGTTCAGCGAGCCGGCGACGCCGAGCCCGCCCGCCAGTTCCGACGCCTGGTTCGACAGGATGTCGCCGAACATGTTGGTGGTGCAGATCACGTCGAACCGCTCCGGCTCGCGCACCAGCAGCGAGGCCATGGCGTCGACCAGCACCTCTTCCACCTCCAGCCCGCCCTCATCCAGGGCCGCCGCCTTCACCGCGTTTCGGAACAGGCCGTCGGACAGCTTCAGCACGTTGGACTTGGTGACGATGGTCAGCTTCTTGCGTCGCCCCGCCGCCAGCGCCGCCGCGGTCCGGCCGATCCGCTCGGAGCCCTGGCGGGTGATCTTGCGCACGGCCAGCGCCAGATCTGGGGTCGGCATGAACTCGCCGGAGCCGATATGCATGGTGCGGTCGGCATAGAAGCCTTCCGTGTTCTCCCGCGTGATCACCAGATCCATGGACTTCGCCAGGGACGGCACGCCGGCGCGGGTGCGCGAGGGACGGATATTGGCGTAGAGGTCGAGCCGCTTGCGGAACTCGGCCGAAGGGTTCAGCCCGCCTTCGGCCGGCGGCGGATAGGCGGCCGTGTCCACTGGCCCGAGGATCACGCCGTCCACCGCGGTGGACCGGGCGAAGGTCTCGTCGCTGACGGTAATGCCGTCCTGCTTGAGGCCTTCCTGCCCGACCCGGCCCATCTCGATCTCGAGCCCCAGACGGAAGACCGTTTCCAGCCGGTCCAGCACGCTCGCGACAACGTCCGAGATCTCGGGACCGATCCCGTCGCCGGGCAACATCAGCAGCTTCATCGTGTCTCCCCAAGGCGCCGCGGCGCGCGGCGGCCGAATTCGTAATCCTGTAAGGCCGGCGCAACGAAACCGTCACGGACCGCCGGTATCCAGTGCGGCGACAAAGACGCGCGACCAGACGCGTCTCGCTTCGACACCGGCCCGGACCATCCCGGTCCTGCAGGCAGGCCGCCGTTACCGGCCTTAGGGAGACATACCCATGGATCACACGCAAGATACCGATCGCTCCGCCGCCGCCGATCGCCTCAGCTTCGACGACTGGGACGAGCTGCAGTCGCCGCCGCCGGCCACCACCGATTTCGACGCCGTGGTCGAGCGCGCCATGTCGCGCCGCGGCTTCCTGGGCGGCCTCGCCCTGATGGGCGGTGCGGCCTTCCTGATGGGCACGTCGGCCCTCACCCCGGCCCGCGCCGCCTCGCGTCTCGGCTTCGAGCCGGTGGCCGCGAATACCCTCGACACCGTCACCGTGCCGAAGGGCTACCGCTGGCAGGTCCTGACCGCCTGGGGCGATCCGCTGTGGTCCGACGCCGCCGCCTTCGATCCGCAGACCCGCGGCACCGGCGCCAGCCAGGAGCGGGCCTTCGGCGACAACAATGACGGCATGGCGCTGTTCACCGACGGCGCACGCAGCATCCTCGCGGTGAACAACGAATACACCAACCTGGAGCACACCTACGGCAACCGTCCCGACGGCAAGCCGGTCGATGCCGACGACGTGCGCAAGGGCAAGGCGGCCCATGGCGTCTCGATCTTCGAGGTGAAAGAGGCCGATGGTGGATGGAGCGTCGTCAAGGACAGCCCGTTCAACCGCCGCATCACCGCCGACACGCCGATGGAGATCACCGGCCCGGCCCGCGGTCACGACCTGCTGAAGACCGCCGCCGATCCCGAAGGCACCACCGCGCTCGGCACCTGGAACAACTGCGGCAACGGCCGCACGCCCTGGGGCACCTATCTGACCTGCGAGGAGAACTTCAACGGCTACTTCTCCTCCTCCGATCCCGAGTACAAGCCGAGCAAGGAGCTCGCCCGCTACGGCGTGAAGACCGAGGACTGGGGCTATGCCTGGGCCATGGCCGACGCGCGGTTCGACATCTCCAAGAACCCGAACGAGCCGAACCGCAACGGCTACATCGTCGAGATCGACCCGTTCGACCCGACCGCCACTCCGAAGAAGCGCACCGCCCTCGGCCGCTTCAAGCATGAGAACGCCGAGCTGGTGATCGACCGTTCCGGCCACGCGGTCGTCTATATGGGCGACGATGAGCGCGGCGAGTTCCTTTACAAGTTCGTCTCCGACGGCACCTACACGCTGGGCGGCGACAATTCCGGTCTGCTGGAGTCCGGCTCCCTGTTCGTCGCGAAATTCAACGACGACGGCACCGGCGAGTGGCTGGCCCTGACGCCGCAGACCACCGGCATGGCGTCGCAGGCGGAGATCTCCATCCACACCCGCCAGGCCGCCTCGGCGGTGGGTGCGACCACGATGGACCGGCCGGAATGGGTCTCGGCCAATCCGAAGAAGGCCGAAGTCTACTGCTGCCTGACCAACAACAAGAACCGCGGCGTGAAGCCGAATGCCGGCGGCGACGCGACCCCGGCCAACGGTCCGAACCCGCGCGAGAAGAACAACTACGGCCAGATCGTCCGCTGGATGCCGGAGGGCGGGGACCACACCGCCGCCGGTTTCACCTGGAACCTGTTCGTGCTGGCCGGCAACCCGACCGTCCATAAGGACGCCTACGCCGGCTCGGCCAACGTGACCGCCGACAACATGTTCAACTCGCCCGACGGCCTCGCCTTCGACAGCACCGGCCTGCTCTGGATCCAGACGGACGGCAGCTACAAGAACGAGGGCGACTTCGCCGGCATGGGCAACAACCAGATGCTGATCGGCGATCCGGAGACCGGCGAGATCCGCCGCTTCCTGGTCGGCCCGAAGGAGTGCGAGATCACCGGCATCACCTGGAGCGCCGACCGCCGCACGGTCTTCGTCGGCGTCCAGCATCCGGGCGAGAAGGGTGGCAGCAGCTTCCCCGGCGGAGAGGGCTCGGTCCCACGCTCCTGCGTCATCGCCATCAAGCGCGAGGATGGCGGCCTGATCGGCTGATCCGAACGGACACCGCAAACGACAGGGGCGGCTCTCGAGCCGCCCTTGTTGCGTTCAGGTCCGGCCGATGACGTCGAGCGCCACCGGGTTGAACCAGTCAGCGTCCTCGTATTGCACCCAGTGGCCCACACCGTCGCGCATGACGATGCCGGCCTCGGGCTGGATTGCCTTCAGGGCGGCATGGCGCGGTTCGAAGAAGCCGACCGCGGTGACGTCCTCGCTGCCCCAGATCAGGTTGATCCGCCCCTTGATCAGCGGGAACGTCCGGGCCAGCCGGTCGCTCAGCGAGATCGGGCGCGAGCGGATGCGGTTGCGCGCCATGTTGACCTCCTGGATGTGGTCGGCGAGCGCGTCGATCTTGCCCTCGTCGGCGAACATCAGGATGCCGAGATTGTGCCGGCGCAGGCGGGTCTGCTCCTCTTCCGGCATGTCGGGCGTGATGCGGATCATCTGTCGGGTCGCCGGCCCCCGGTCGCCCATCCCGGCGGCCCCGACGCCGGTATAGCTCAGCACCCGATCGCCCAGGGTCGAGGCGACCACGCCGCCGATGATCGAGCCGAAGGAGAAGCACATCATCCGCAGCGGGTCGTCGCCCGGCACCACCTGGCGCACGCCGTCGGCCACAATGGCGGCCAGGCTGTCGGCATCGTAGGGATGGTCCGGGTCGTCGCTGTCGCCCTGCCCCGGCATGTCGGCGGCGATGACCCGGTAGTGCTGCGCCAGGAACTCGACATTGCGGACCCAGTGGTTCCACGACCCGAAGCCGCCATGCAGCAGGATCAGCGGTTCCCCCTGCCCCCATTCGCGCCACACCATGCTGCCGGATCCGCAGGGGGTGCGGATCACGCGGGACAGGGCTTCGATACGGGCGAGTTCGGCGGCGGGATCTGCCGCAGGAGAGCTGTTCATGGGCCGATCGAAGCGAGACCGGAGACGGAAGTCAACGCCTCAACTCCGGTACGAAGAAGACCAGCAGCGCCATCGCCGCCAGCCCCTCCAGCGAGATCACCGTCAGCGCCATGGACCCGCCCAGCCAGTCGGCCAGCCAGCCCACATGCAACACGCCGAGGGGCCCGGCGCCGATGCAGACCGACAGGATGCCCATCAGCCGGGAGCGGATCTCCGGCGGGGCTTCGGAGAACATGATCGCACTCTGCATGGAGGCGAATCCGGAGATCCCGACCCCGCCTACGACCAGAACCGCCAGGGCGACCCCATAGTCAGTCTGCAGAGAGAACAAGAAGACGCAGAAGATGAACAGGCACGACCCCAACAGATAGATCCGCCGGAACCGCTCCGGTGCGGCGAGGAAGGCGACGGTCATCGCCCCGGCGAAGGCGCCCGCTCCCTCGACCGAGAGCATCAGCCCGGTCCAGACCGCATCGGCGCCGAAGGTCTCCTTGCCGACCACCGGGATCATGGCGGCGTAGGGGAAGGCGAAGAGATTGACGATCACGGTCACGCCGAGATGGCCGACCAGGGCGCGGGAGCGGCGCAGATAGGCGAAGCCGTCGCGGATCTCCGAGAACAGCGCGAAGGGCCGCGGCTCCTTCGCCGCCGGGCGGTAGACGACCAGCACCGCCAAGAGCACCGAGATTGCGAAGATCGTGCCGGAAACAGTGAAAATTCCCTGCATTCCGATGGTGGCGTAGAGCCCGCCGCCGGCGATCGGCCCGACCATGCGGGTGGCGTTGTTCGACGCGCTGTCCATGGCCATCGCCGCCCCCAGCCGCGCGGTCCCGACCGACTCGCCCAGGATGGTGCGGCGCACCGGGAAATCCGTCGACCAGCCGAGCCCCGACAGAAAGGCACCGATCCCGACCTGCCACAGGGTCAGCGTCCCGGCCCAGGCGGACAGCGCCAGCAGGCCGGCCGTCGCCGCCATCAGCGACAGCGAGCCGATCAGCAGCAGCTTGCGGTCGAGCCGGTCGGCGATGACCCCGGTGACCGAGCCGAACAGGGCCATCGGCGCCATCCGCAGCATGGTCATCACGGCAGTCATCACCGCCGACCCGGTCTCCGCATAGGCCCACACGCCGACCGCCAGCATTTCCAGCCAGCGCATCGCGCCCATCAGCACGCCGATGGTCCAGAGCTTTCGGAAGGTGGGGTCGGCGATGAGGGACAGCGGACCGGACGCCCGGCCGGCCCCATCGCCGCTCCCGGAGGCGAGGGTCATCTAGGCGCCATCAGATCTGGCCGGCGCGGCGCAGCATGTCGATGGAGGCGGACAGCGCCTCGGCGGCCCGTTCAACCTCGGCCGTGCCGTGGGTGGCGGAGACCAGACCGCCGCAGGCCGGGTTGAGGTCGACGCCGTTCACCAGCATCGCCAGACGCAGCAGGCGTATCAGCTCCTTGGGCCGGTCCTTCATCGCCACCGACGGCAGCGCCAGCGGATCGAAGGCGAACGGATCCGCCACGGGGTGGCCGTCCTGGACGAACAGGTGGAAGATCGAGAAGTCGCCGTAGACCGCCCAGGGCACGCCCTTGTCGGCGATCACCCGGTTCAGCGCCGCGCGCAGGGCGGCACCGGTCTCGTTCGCCTTCGCACAGGCATCGCCCTCGGCGATGATCGTCAGCGCGGCGGTGCCGGCGGCGGCGGAGACCGGGTTGGCGTTGAAGGTGCCGGGATGGCCGATCTTGTCGCGGCCCTTCGCGGCGGCGGCGTCGAAATCCAGGGCGTCCAGGATATCCTGGCGGCCGCCGATGGCGCCGCCCGGCATGCCGCCGGCCAGGATCTTCGCCCAGGAGGTCAGATCGGGGGTGATCCCGAAAGCCTCCGTCGCCCCACCGGGTGCCACGCGGAAGCCGGTGACCACCTCGTCCAGGATCAGCAGCACACCGTGCTTTTCCGTCTCCTCGCGCAGCATCGCCAGGAAGCCGGGCGCCAGCGGCGTGTAGCCGGTGCTGCCGCCGATCGGCTCGATGATCGCGGCGGCGATGTCCTTGTCCTCGGCCAGAACCCGCTTGAGCTGCTCCGGCTCGTTGGGATCGACCAGCACCACCGCATTGGTGACGCCGCCCAGCACGCCGGGGGTCGAACGCCCGTCGAAATGCGAGGCGACCCCGTGGGTCATGTGGTCATGCCAGCCGTGGAAATGGGTGCGGAAGCGGATGATCTTGTTCCTGCCGGTGAAGTCGCGGGCGAGCCGCAGCCCCATCAGGGTCGCCTCGGTCCCCGACGAGGTGAAGCGCACCCGCTCCACCGCCGGATAGAGCCGTTTTACCGCCTTGGCCCAGGCGATCTCCCGGCGCTGGCCGGCGGCGAACTGGGTGCTTTCGGCGACCGCCTCCTGGGTGGCAGCCGTCACCCGCGGATCGGCATGACCGAGCAGCAGCGCCCCGTGACCGCCGAAGAAGTCGACATAGTCGTTGCCGTCCACATCCCATTTGATCGGCCCGGACGCCCTGTCGACATAGAGGCCGTAGGGCTTCAGGTACCGGGCGTCGTGGGTGATCCCGCTGGGGAACAGCTCGCGCGCCTCGGCTGCCAGGGCCGCCGAACCCGGCGTCTTCTCGCGATAGGCGGCTTCGATCGGCGAGTTGGTGAGACGCTCTTCGGCGGCACTGTCGGGCATGGGAGATCCTGTTCGGTCGGTTTACTCGGTGGTGGCTACTCGGCGGCGGCCGACATCCGTTTGTCGGCCATATAGGCGGAGAGTTTCGGCCAGACGCTCTCGGCCAGGGTGGTGAAGGACCGGCGCCACAGGGGCAGCGCACCCTCCATGTCGTGGCCGGTCAGCATGAGGGTGCCGAAATCGCCGACCTGATCGCGGAAGGCGATCAGCCGGTCGAGCACGGTGGAGGCGGTGCCGGCGATCACCAGGTCCTTGGCCTTGACCATGGCTTCGGCCTTGGCGGCAGCCCAGTCGATATCGGTGTTGAAATCCCCGCCCGCGAGTTTCCCCTGGGCGTTCAGGTAGGTGTAGTACCAGGTGAAGGTGCCCTCGGGATCGTCAAGGATCTCCTGCGCCTCGGCATCGCTGTCGGTGATCAGCACGCTGCGGCCGACCCGCCAGACCGATGGGTCCGGCCGGCGTCCCGCCTGCTCGGCCCCGGCGACATAGGACGGCCAGTGGGTGGCGATGTCGGCGGCCGGGACGAAGTTCCCGGACAGCAGACACCAGCCGCGCTGGCCGGCGAAATTCGCGGTCATCGAATTGGCGCCGCGCACCGATACCGCGATCGGCGGATGCGGCTGCTGGTAGGGCCTGATGAAGCGGCCGATGCCCATCTCCGGCAGGATCCGGTCGGTCAGCGAGGTCCGGACGTGCTCGCCCTCGTGGGTGAAGGGCGGGTCCTCGGTCCAGATCTTCATGATCAGGTCGATGGACTCGATCATCGCCATGGCGCGCTTGCGGCCGTCGAGATTGCCGAACACCTCCCAGTCGCTCGACAGCCCGCCGGAACCGATGCCGAACAGGAAGCGGCCCTTGGAGAGATGGTCGAACAGGGCCGCGTGGCAGGCGACCACCACCGGATGCTGCTGCGGCAGGGAGACGACGCCGGTACCGAACTTGATCTGTTTGGTCTCGGCGATCAGCGAGGCGTTGAAGATCAGCGGCGAGGGGATCGGCTCGCCGGTGGAGGTGTAGTGCTCGCCCATCCAGGCCTCGGAGAAGCCGAGCCGGTCGCCCAGCAGGACGAGCTCGCGGTTCTCCTCGATCACGGTGGTCAGATCGCGCGCCGGCGGGTGCAGCGGCATCATGAACAGGCCGAGATTGACCATCGACGGTTCTCCCTGAGCGAAGCGACCTCTTCTTCGGGTCGGTTGAGCGGATCTCCGAACGGTAGCATCCGCCTCGGGGGCGGCGGAAGTTGGGGAATCTCGGAGGGACCTTCAGCCTCCTCCCACTCCCCGGACTTATTCCGGGGCAAGGCCCGATGCCGTGCCGAGGCTGTCGTACACCACGCAAGGTCTCGGCCTCGCCCCGGAATAAATCCGGGGAGTGTGGGAGGGGGATATGGAGAAATGGTCCCGGCCTCCGCCGGGACGTGAAACCGGCTAGGCTGGTTTCACGCCTTATGCCGGTCGAAGGTCGGGCTCATCAGGATCTCGTTCAGGCACGCGCCCGGGCTCAGCGCCGCCAGGAAGGCGACCACGTCGGCCACGTCCTCCGGCTGGATCACCTGCTTCAGTTCTTCGGCGGTGAGCTTCTTCGGCCGACGGTCCAGGATCGGCGTGCGCACCTCGCCCGGACAGATTGCCGTGGCGCGGATGCCATCATTGCCGTGCTCGCGCTGGATCAGGAAGCTCAACGACATGACCGCGTGCTTCGACGCGCCATAGGCCACCCCGGCCACCTCGGAATAGAACCGCCCGGCCCAGGAGGAGGTGGTCGCGATCACCCCGTCCTTCTGCCGCAGCATGATCGGCAGGGCGGCCGCGACGCCGTTATAGACGCCCTTGACGTTGGCATCGATCACATCGTCCCAGCCGTCCAGCAGCGACGGGTCGGCCGCCGCCTCGCGCCAGGTGCGTTGGGTCACGTTCATGCCCGCATTGTTGAACTGGAGGTCGAGCCGCCCGTGATCGGCGTCGATGCGCTTGCCGGCTTCCAGAACCGCGGCCCGGTCGGTGATGTCCAGCGCGATGACCTGGGCCTTGCCGCCGTCGGACCGGATCGCCTCCGCCAGGGTCTGCAGCGGCTCCTCGCGACGGCCGCTGAGCACAACCGTCATGCCGTCGCCGGCCAGCCGCCGCGCCGTCGCCTCGCCGATCCCGGTCCCCGCCCCGGTGATCCACGCCACCATTCCGTCAACACTGCGCATTGGCTCCCTCTCCCGTTTAGTTGATACTGTTTTTCCAATCCCCAAAGCTTAGCGATATGCCCCCTCCTTCCGACAGTCCTCAAAGTGCCGAAAGCGGTACATCGCCGGCGCTCACAACCCCGCTTGTTCGCTTCCGGGCGTGGTGGGACGGTCTGTCCGGCAATGTGCGGGGATCGATCTGGCTGTTCGCCGCGGGGCTGGTCTTCGCCGTCATGGGCGCGCTGATCAAATTCGTCGGCCAGCGTCTGCCGGTGGTGGAGATCCTATTCCTGCGCCAGGCCTTCGTCATCCTCGTCGTCTCGCCGGCGATCATCAAAGGCTTTCCGGCGGTGTTCCGGACCGAGCGGCTGGGCCTGCACATGCTCCGGGTCGGGCTGTCGGCGATCGCGATGACGACCGGGTTCACCGCGCTGGTCCATCTGCCGCTCGCCGAAGCGACGGCGATCAGCTTCTCGCGGACCCTGTTCACGACCATGCTCGCCGTCGTCATCCTGCACGAGATCGTCGGCTGGCGGCGGTGGACCGCGACGGCGGTCGGTTTCGTCGGCGTCGTCATCGTCGCCCATCCCTCGCCCTCTGGGCTGAACGAATATGCGCTGCTCGCCCTACTCTCGGCCTTCTTCGTGGCGATGATCATGATCTGCCTGCGGATGCTGGCGCGCACCGAACGGCCGGCGACCATCATCGCCTACCAGTCGGTCTGCCTGACGGTCATCCTGGCCGGACCCGCCTGGTATCTCTGGGTCTGGCCGAGTTGGGAGGATCTGGCGCTGACGGCCGTGATCGGCGGGGTGATGTCGCTGGCCCAGTTCGTCAACATCAAGGCCTATTCCAACGGCGAGGCGGCGGCCATCGCGCCCGTCGAGTACGTGCGCCTGCTGGCCTCCGCCGGGCTCGGGTTCATGATGTTCAGCGAGGTTCCGACGATCTACACGGTGGTCGGCGCCGTGTTCATCATCGCCTCCACCTTCTACACGGTGCGCCGCAACGCGATGAAACAGACGCCGGTCCCGCCGCGCCCGCCGGAAGTCGCTCCCTGACGCCCCGCGGTAGCCTCACACAGACTCGATGAACAGACGGCCGACGGCGCCGCGGTCGCCCTTGCCCGTCGCCCCTGTCGGCAGGGCGGCCACGACCTTGAGACGGGACGGCAGCTTGTAGCGTTCGAGCCGCTCCCCCGCCCAGGCGAGGATGTCGGCCGGTTCCGGCTCGCGGCCCGGTGCCGCGGTGATGACGGCAATCACCGCCTCGCCCGACTGCGGATCCGGGACACCGGCCACCAGGGCGCCCGCCACATCCGGATGGGAGGCCAGCACCGCCTCCACCTCGAGCGGAGCGACCTTCATGCCGCCGCGATTGATCAGGTCCTTCGCCCGGCCGACCAGGATCACCCGTCCATCGTCGCGCCTCTCGGCCAGATCGCCGGTCCGGAAATAGCCGTCGCCGTCGAAGGCGTCCGCCGTCCGCTCCGGGTCCCGCAGATACCCCACCATGCCGTAGGGCGACCGGATCCGCAGTTCACCGTCCTCGGCGATGCGAATGTCGATATCGCCGCCCGGACGACCGAGCGATCCGCTTGCCGCGTCATACTCCGGGGGATCGACGAAGAAGTCGCAGGTCCCGGTTTCCGTCAGCCCATAGATGTCGCCGATCCCGGCCCCGGGCCAGGCGCCTCGGATCTTGCCGCCGAGCCCGGCGGGCAGGACTTCTCCACCGGCCATCACCGTGCCGTTCCATCCCGCCAGGGCGGCCGTCTCCGGACGGTCGAGCAGCCCGCGCAGCAGGGTCGGGACGGCGGGCAGCCGGTCGACGTCCTGACGCGCCAGAACGCCGGCGACCGCCTCGACGGAGAGCTTCTCGGGAAACACCAGCGTGCCGCCGGACAACAGGGTCAGCCAGGTCACCCACTGGCCGAAGCTGAAGGTCAGCTGCAGCGCCAGCAGGGTCCGCCGCCCGTCCTGCCAGCCGGTCTCGCGCCGGATCATCTCCAGCTTCGCCGCCTGCCGCTCGGCCGACAGGACCGCCGCCTTCGGCGCACCCGTCGTTCCGGAGGTGAAGACGATGGTGGAGGCGCCATGGAGCATCGGATCCGGCACCAGCCGGGCCACCAGCTCCTCGATCCGAGAGCGCGGAGTGGCCCGATGGATCGGCACCGCCACGCCGTTGGCGCGATACACCGCCAGCAGCTCGACGAGATCGATCGGGCTGTTGTCGACCAGCACCGGCTGCGGCCGGAAGGCTCCCACGCCCTCCCCCATCAGTTCCAACGCCCGGGTCTCCGCCCGGCGGCACAACTCGCCGTGGCTCAGGACGGCGCCCGCCCGTTCGATGGCGGGCGCGTCGCCATGGGCCGCCATCGCGGCGAACAGGGTGTCGGCGAAGACGGTCATCGGCGGGGCAGACAGAAAGAGATCATGGTCATACCCTCATCCTCACCCGCCCAATGCAAACGGACAAGCCAAAGCCATGACCGACACCGTTCTCTACGAGCGCCGGGGCAAGGTCGCCCTGATCACCCTGAACCGGCCCGAGCGCCTGAACGCCATGGATCAGGACATGCTGAAGGCGCTGGAGGCGGCCTGCGACAAGGCGGAGGCGGACGAGGAGGTCGGCGCGGTCGTGGTCACCGGCGCGGGCAAGGCCTTCTCCTCCGGCTTCGACCTGCAGGCTCAGGCGCGCAACACGCCGAAGGGCGTGGCCGAGTGGCGGCCGGTGCTGCGCCGGGACTTCGACTGCACCATGCGGTTCTGGCACATGAGCAAGCCGACGATCGCCGCCGTGCACGGCCCGGCCCTGGCCGGCGCCTGCGAGCTGACCATGGCCTGCGACATCACCGTGGCGGCGGAGGACGCGATCTTCGGCGAGCCGGAGGTGAAGTTCGGCGCCGGCATCGTCACCATGATCCTGCCCTGGGTGGTCGGCCCGAAGCGGGCGAAGGAGATCATCCTGCTCGGCCTCGACGACATTCCGGCCGCCGAGGCCAAGGAGATGGGGCTGATCAACCGCATCGTGCCGGTCGGCCAGGACGTGGAGGTCGCGCTGACCCTGGCCCGGCGCATGGCCGCCATGGACCGCACCCTGATCCGCGAGACCAAGCGGGCGGTGAACCGGACCTACGAACTCATGGGGATGGGCACGGCGCTGGAATCCGCCCTGGAGGTGGACATGCTGATCGAGGGCGAGGGCATGGCCACCAAGCATCGCTTTCTCGAGATCGCCCGGTCCGACGGCCTGCGCGCCGCATTGAAGTGGCGCGAGGAGCGGGCGGCCGAGGCGGAGCGGGAGTAGCCGCCGGCCTGGACGGTCGGCCCGTCGATATACATCTCTGGAAGGCGCGCCCCTCTCACGGCGCGCGAGGAGGACAGCATGGCGAAGGCGATTTTCGGAGCCGGATGTTTCTGGAGTCCGGAGGAGCAGTTCCGCAAGGTACCGGGCGTAACCGGCGCGGCCGTCGGCTATGCCGGCGGCACGAAGGAGAACCCGACCTACGAGGAGGTCTGCAGCGGCAATACCGGCCATGCGGAGGTGGTCGAGGTGGAGTACGACCCGGCGAAGGTGACGTACGAGGAGTTGCTGGAGGTGTTCTTCGACATCCACGATCCCACCCAGGTCAACCGCCAGGGGCCAGATATCGGCATCCAGTACCGCTCTGCCGTGTTCGTCGAGGATGACGAGCAGGAGGCGACCGCCCGTGCGGTGAAGGAGAGGCTCGCGGCTCATGGCGTGCCGGTCGCCACCGAGATCGCCAGGACGGGCACCTTCTGGCGGGCCGAGGACTACCACCAGCAGTTCCTGGCGAAGCGCCGCAAGGGCGCATTCGGGAATCTGTTCCGATGAGCGCCGCGGCGGACGGTCTGAACAGCGACCTGTCGGTGTTCGCGCGCATCGACACCAACCGGGTCGAGTGGCAGGTGAGCCCCAGTCCCAGCGTCTTTCGCAAGCGTCTCGACCTCGCCGGGGATAAGGAGGCGAGCCGCGTCACCTCGGTCGTGCGCTACGAACCCGGCAGCCGGTTCCACAGCCATCCGCACCCGGACGGCGAGGAGATCCTGGTGCTGGACGGCGTGTTCTCGGACGAACACGGCGATTATCCGGCCGGCACCTTTCTGCTGAACCCGGAAGGCTTCGAGCACGCCCCGCGCTCCAAGGACGGATGCATCCTGTTCGTGAAGCTGCGGCAATACCCGGGCGCGCGGCGGCAGATCACGGTGGATACGACCACAGGTGCCTGGCGGCCAGGTCTGGCAGCGGGAATCGAGGTGCAGGACCTGTACCGGGAGGACGGCCACCCGGAGCATATCCGGCTGGCCCGCTTCGCGCCGGGCGCAGCGACGCCGGAGCATGTCCATGCGGGCGGGGAGGAGGTCTTCGTCCTGGAAGGGTCGGTGGAAGACGAGCACGGCGTCCATCCGGCCGGTACCTGGGTGCGCTACCCGGCCGGCTCGCGCCATACCGCGACCTCCCCCGGCGGCGCCCTGCTCTACGTGAAGAGCGGGCATCTGGCCTGAACCGGGCGCACGTCCTATCCTCCCCGCACAATCAAAGGGAGGAAACACAATGGCGAAAATCGCCCTCGTTACCGGCGGATCGCGCGGCATCGGCGCCGCGACCTGCCGCCTGCTCGCCCGCGACGGCTGGGACGTGGCCGTCAACTATGCCGGCAATGCGGAGGCCGCCGAAAGGGTCGCCGCCGATATCCGCGCCGCCGGGCCATGACGGTTCAGGCCGATGTGGGCGACGAAGCCCAGGTGGTGGCGATGTTCGCCGCGGTGGAAAAGGACCTCGGCCCGATCGACGGGCTGGTGAACTCCGCCGGCATCATCGGCCCGGTCGGCCGGGTCGACGCCCTGAAACCCGCCGATATCGACCGGGTGCTGAAGACCAATGTGGTCGGCTGCATTCTCAGCTGCCGCGAGGCGGTCAAACGCATGTCCACCAAATACGGCGGCAAAGGCGGGGCGATCGTGAACGTGTCCTCCGGCTCCGCCTATATCGGCAACCCGGGATCCCAGGTGATGTACGCGATCTCGAAGGGCGCGGTGAACTCGCTGCATATCGGCCTGAGCCAGGAGGTCGCCGGCGAGGGCATCCGGGTCAACGCGGTCTCGCCCGGCATGACCGCCACCGACATGGTCACCGAGGAGGCGGCGGCCGCGAATAAGGGCCGTATCCCCATGGGCCGCCTCGGCGAGCCGGAGGAGATCGCCGAGGCGATCGTCTGGCTGATGAGCGACAAGGCGGGCTATACGGCCGGCGCCAATATCCGCGTGGCGGGGGGACGGCCGTAGGGAGCCGGCCCTTCGACACGCTCCCTCCGGTCGCCGCTCAGGGCGAGGTCATTGCTTTAATAAAACGACCTCTCCCTGAGCAGGAGCGCAGCGACGTGTCGAAGGGGCGCGCCAGCCGCGAAGGGTAACAAACAGAACAAAAAAAGAACTTTTCACCCACGACCCACCCTGGCACTCTGCCGATCCAAAAGATGGGGAGGACGTCTGATGGCTGACCATCCGGTGCGTACCGGCGGCTGCATGTGCGGCGGTGTGCGCTACAAGATCACCGGCCCGATCAAGCAGATCGTTGCCTGCCACTGCCGCGAGTGCCGGCGGATGACGGGGCATTTCCTGCCCTCGTTCGACGTCTGGAACGAGCATTTCGAACTGACCGAGAGCCGGGATCTCGGCTGGTACCGGTCTGGGCCGAAGAGCCGGCGCGGCTTCTGCAAGACCTGCGGGTGCTCGATCTTCTTCCGCATGGACGGCGGGGAGAAGATGTCGGTCGCCGCGGGGTCCCTGGACGACGGCTGCGACGGTGAACTCCGGATCGCCGCTCATATCTTCACCGCCGAGAAGGGCGACTACTACGACCTGGACGGCGCCCCGGCCTATGCCGATGGCGGCGACAGCGTCCCCATGCCGCCACGGGGGTAAGGCCATTCTCCCACATCACATTCAACCGTCATCCCGGCGTCCTCCGGGCCTGACCCGGAGGGCGGCCGGGACCCAGTGACGGGCGCCAGTTTCTCGGTCCCGGTCGGCCTCCGGATCACGTCCGGGGTCCACCGGGATGACGGGTATGAAGGAGTTGGAGGCACTTAATCCGGCTGCGTCGCCAGCCGTCGCATCTCCTCCGGCAACACCAGCCATCGGTGGCAACTCCTGCCGAAGTAAAGCGTCCGCGGTGCCGGAAAAGCCGGATCCGCGAAGCAGCCCACGGCGATGCAGATCACGCCGGGCTGAAGTTCGGAGATCTGGAAAACCTGGGTGCCGCAGGTAGGGCAGAAGCTGGTTTCGATCCACCGCCCAGACGGAACGATCCGCCGCCAGAGCCGGGCCTGTCCGGTCACGATCGCGGCGGCGTCGAGATAGCTCGCCGTGTAGGTGAAGACACCCCCGGTCTCGCGCTGGCAGTTGAGGCAGGAACAGGCGTAGACCTCCAGAGGCTCGCCAGTCACCCGCACCGACAGTGCGCCGCAGCCGCAGCGTGCCGTGCGGCCTGCGCTGTCCTCGGCCAAGCCTAAGCCGCCCCGGCCAGGGCGTCGGCCATGAGGTCGACCGCCTTGCGGGCCTCCTGCTCCATGCGCGCGGACTCCAAAGCAATTTCGCGCGCGGTGATCGCCGGAAGGCGGTCGTCGTTGTGGATGTAGCCGTTGCGCTTGTCCCGCAGCCAGACGTAGTCGCGGCCGAACCGGACCGTGTTCAGGTGCAGCCCGCCGCCGCCATATCCCATGCCGACCGCCACGTCCGCCTCCTCGGCCTCCCAGTCGTCGTGGCCCACCTGGTCGGCCACGTCGCTGTCGATGGCGGTCTGGGCGAGGATCACGGCGGTCACCCAGGCCCCGGCGGCGAAGACCCGGCGCAGCTCGGTGAGGATGGCTTCGGTCTGGGCATCGACCTGAAGCGGCCGGTCGCCGCCGGCGCGGCGCAGCCGGTCGTCGAACCAGCGCAGCCGCTCGGTCCATTGCCGATGGGACGGGGGATCGATGGGCGTCATCGCGGCCTCCTCGCGTCGTCTCTGGGAGAACGATACGGCGCGGCACCCGATCCGTCAGCCCGGTGCGGGCGGCTCAGGGATTGCACGGCGATGGGTCGTGGGGGTTCCGGGTCACCGGGGTCGAATCGCTACCAAACTCCCCTCTCCGACTTCCTGGAAGCGCCACAGGCGCTGTCCAGGACCGTGACCCCGACGTCCGCTCATGGTCCTGAATGACGCTGCGCGCCTCCAGGAAGTCGGGAAAATATTGGGGAAGTCGGATCTGTTCGGGAATGAATCCCTACTCGGTCGCCACCTGCACGAAGGACGGCCCGAGATCGGGGTCGTCCTCCACCGCCGTCACCGCCACGTTCTCTACCAGCGCCATCGGCGGCCCGCGCCGGCAGCGCTCGGCCAGGGCGTCCAGTTCCTCCGGCTCGCCGCGGACGGCGATCTCGACCGAGCCGTCCCGCCGGTTGCGGACCCAGCCGGCGAGGCCGAGTTCCTTGGCGGTGCCGACGGTCCAGGCGCGGTAGGCCACGCCCTGCACCCGGCCGGTGACGGTCAGGTGTCGGGTCTCGGCCATGCGGTCCTCCCGTTTTATTCGAACTCGACGATGGTCTGATCGACCGCGAGGCTGGCGCCGGCGCTGGCATGGACCTTGGCCACCGTGCCGTCCTTCTCGGCGCGCAGCACGTTCTCCATCTTCATGGCTTCCACCACGCAGATCTCCTGCCCCGCCTTTACCGGGTCGCCTTCGGACACGGCGATGGAGACCAGCAGGCCCGGCATCGGCGAGACCAGCAGCTTGGAGGTGTCGGCCGCTTCCTTGGCCGGCATCTTGTCCAGCGCGTCGGCCACCCGCGGCGGCACCACCAGCACCCGCATGGAGCAGCCGCCGAAGGACAGCTCGCGGTAGATGCCGTCGCGGTCGATCTGCACCGGGAACGGCTCGCCGTTCACGTTGCCGTCGAACACCGCGATGGTGGCGTCGAGCGCCCCGCGGACGGCGTAGCGCTGGCCGGCGACGACGGCGTCGTAGCCGTCCTCCACCGGGCGGATCTCCACCTTGGTGTTCTCGCGGACCTCGCGCACGGTCCAGACCGTTGCGATCTCGGACTTGCCGCGGTTGGCGACCTGGCCGCTGATCCGCAGGCTCCGCTCGGCATCGTCGCGGGCGAAGGCGACCGCCAGGGCCTGCATCGCGCCGCGTTCGTAGTCGCCGATCGCCGCCCCTTCGAAGCCGTCGGGGAATTCCTCGGCGATGAAGTTGGTGGTGATGTTGCCCTTGCGGAACCGGTCCATGGCGATGGTCGCCGACAGGAACGGGATGTTGTGGCCGACGCCGCGGATCCGGTAGCGGTTCAGCGCCTCTTCCATGCGATCGGCCGCCTGATCCCGGGTCTCGCCATAGGCGATCAGCTTGGCGATCATCGGGTCGTAGAACATGGAGATCTCCGACCCCTCCTCCACGCCGTCATCGACCCGGATGCCGTCCACGTCCAGCGGCGGGTCGTAACGGGTGAGCCGGCCGATGGACGGCAGGAAGCCGCGGAACGGATCCTCGGCATAGACGCGGGCCTCGATGGCCCAGCCGTCCATCTTCACCTCGTCCTGGGTCAGCGGCAGCTTCTCGCCATAGGCGACCCGGATCATCTGCTCCACCAGATCGAGGCCGGTGACCATCTCGGTGACCGGGTGTTCGACCTGCAGGCGCGTGTTCATTTCCAGGAAGTAGAAGTTCTTGTCGGCATCGGCGATGAACTCGACCGTACCGGCGGAGACATAGCCGACCTGGCGGGCCAGCGCGCAGGCCTGTTCGCCCATCTTCGCCCGGGTCTCGGCGTCGATGAACGGGCTCGGCGCCTCCTCGATGACCTTCTGGTGGCGGCGCTGGATGGAGCATTCGCGCTCGCCCAGATGGATCACGTTGCCATGGCTGTCGGCCAGCACCTGGATCTCGATATGGCGCGGCTCGGTGACGAACTTCTCGATGAACACCCGGTCGTCGCCGAAGGAGGAGCGCGCCTCGTTCATGGCCGAGCGCACGCCGTCCTTCAGCTCGTCCTTGGAATTGGCGATGCGCATGCCCTTGCCGCCGCCGCCGGCGGTGGCCTTGATCATCACCGGATAGCCGATCTCGTCGGCGATCTCGGCGGCATGGTCCGGCCCCTCGATCAGCCCGACATAGCCGGGGACCGTGCTGACCCCGGCCTCCTTGGCGATCTTCTTCGAGGTGATCTTGTCGCCCATCGCCTCGATCGCCTTCACGCCCGGGCCGATGAAGGTGATGCCGGCCTTCTCCAGCGCCTCGCAGAAGGCTGCCCGCTCGGACAGGAATCCGAAGCCGGGATGGACTGCCTCCGCCCCGGTCTCCTTGCAGGCTTCCACAATCTTGTCGATCAGCAGGTAGCTCTCGGCCGAGGGCGGCGGGCCGAGCCGCACCGCCTCGTCGGCCATGCGCACATGCTTGCCGTCCGCATCGGCGTCGGAATAGACGGCGACCGTCTTGATGCCCATCCGCTTGGCGGTGCGGATGATCCGGCACGCAATCTCGCCGCGGTTGGCGATGAGGATTTTCGAGAACATCTGGCGTTCTTCCCTACTCTTAAGTCCTAAGAGGCCCGGCGGGCGGCAATCACAGTGGAATGTTGTCGTGCTTCTTCCACGGGTTGCTGAGCTGCTTGTCGCGCAGCATGGCCAGCGCCCGGCAGATCCGGCGGCGCGTGTTGTGCGGGCGGATGATGTCGTCGAGATAGCCCCGGCTGGCCGCCACGAACGGGTTGGCGAAGCGCTCGCGGTATTCCTCGGTGCGGGCCTCGATCTTCGCCTCGTCGCCGAGATCGCCGCGGAAGATGATCTCCACCGCGCCCTTCGGCCCCATGACCGCGATCTCCGCCGTCGGCCAGGCGTAGTTCACGTCGC